>DASQNG010000074.1:0-21576 GCA_035645095.1 Gaiellaceae bacterium
GGGCGACCGCGTCGCGGTGATGAACCAGGGCGTGCTGCAGCAGGTGGCGACGCCGCAGCGGCTCTACGACGAGCCCGCGAACCTGTTCGTCGCGGGCTTCATCGGCATGCCTCCGATGAACCTGCTCGAAGGGACGGTGCACGCCGAGAACGGCAGCGTCGAGCTCACGCTCGGCCACGAGCGGCTGCCGCTCGGAGACCGCACGCTGCGGCGCTATCCCGAGGTGCGCGCATACGAGCGCCGCCCAGTCGTCGCCGGCCTGCGCGCGGACTCGCTCCATCCGGCCGCGAGCCGCCCCCACCTGCCGACGCTGAACGCCCGCTGCGAGCTGATCGAGGCGCTCGGGTCGGACTCCGTCGCGTACTTCCGCATCGACGCGCGGGCGCTCGCCGCGACCGCCGAGGGGATCGAGGACGCCGTGGAGACGGACGGCGACGGCGGCGGGGTCACGGCTGCACGGCCGAACTGCGTCGCGTCGTTCTCCGCCGAGTCGGCACAGGTGCTGCGCCTCGGCGAGTCGGTTCCTCTCGCGGTCGACATGGACAAGCTCCATCTCTTCGACCCGGAGACCGGTGAGCCGCTCCGCTAGCCGCGCCGGCGCGGCCGGCGCGCTGCTCGCGTCGGGCATCGCCTTCCTCGCGACGGCGGCGGGCACGCGCGGCGCCCTGCCCGCGCCTCCGGCCGGCGCGGCGCTGGAGGCGCTCGCGCAGCCGGCGCTCCGCCCGCCGCTCGCGTCCGAACGGATCTACTTCGTGCTGCCGGACCGCTACGCGAACGGCGACCGCTCGAACGACCGGGGTGGGCTGACAGGCCCGCGGGGCGTCACCGGCTTCGATCCCACGGACGTCGGCTGGTATCACGGCGGCGACCTCGCGGGGCTCACGGCCGACTGCTCGGACGAGCGGCGGGGGCTCGCGCGCATCCGCAGCCTCGGCTTCACCACCGTCTGGATCACACCGCCGTTCGGGCAACGGGCCGTCCAGGGCGACAGCGCCGCCTACCACGGCTACTGGATCCGCGACTTCACGTCGGTCGACCCGCGGCTCGGGACGGAGCAGGAGTTCGCCTCGTTCGTCGGCTGCGCTCACCGCCTCGGGCTGAAGGTGTTCCTCGACGTCGTCGTGAACCACACCGCCGACGTCATCCGCCCGGTCGTGTCGAGCTACTCCGACGCGCCCTACCGCGACTGCCGCGGCCGCGTCTTCCAGCCCGCGCGCTACACGGGGGCGAAGACCTTTCCGTGCCTGCGGGCGACGACGATGCCGCGCGTGCCCCTGCTCGCGGCGGCCGACCGTTCGGCGAAGCGACCGGCCTGGCTGAACGACGTCCGGCTCTACCACAACCGCGGCGACATCGCCTTCGACTCCTGCAGCGCCGCGTGCCTCGAGCAGGGCGACTTCTTCGGCCTCGACGACCTCTTCACGGAGCAGCCGCGCGTCGTGAACGGGCTCGCCGAGGTCTACGCGGGCTGGATCCGCCGTTACCGCATCGACGGCTTCCGCATCGACACCGCGAAGCACGTCAACGCGGCGTTCTTCCGGATCTGGGCGCCGAAGGTGCTCGCCGCCGCCCGCGCCGCAGGTGTCCCGCACTTCCAGCTCTTCGGCGAGGTGTTCCTGAACGACGCGGTCGAGCTCGCGGGCTTCGTGCGCGACCGAGGGCTGCCGAACGTCCTCGACTTCCCGCTGCAGGACGCGCTCGTCCGCTACTCGGCGGGCACGGCCGGCGCGCTGGGCCTCGCGAACCGGCTCCACGACGACGACTACTTCCGGCTTGCGGACGGCGTCGCCCCGACCCCGCCGACGTTCCTCGGCAACCACGACCTCGGCCGCGTTGGGCACCTCCTGAAGAGCCAGTCGGGGGCGAGCGGCCAGCCGCTCCTGCGCCGGGCGCTCCTCGCGCACAGCCTGCTGTATCTGCTTCGCGGTGCCCCGGTCGCCTACTACGGCGACGAGGTCGGGATCATCGGCCGCGGCGGCGACAAGCAGGCGCGTCAGGACCTCTTCCCGACGCAGGTGCCCGAGTGGCGGACGGAGGAGCGGCTCGGGTCGCCGCCGATCGGCAGCGGCTCCGCGTTCGACGTCGTCGCGCACCCGGTCGCCGCGCGGCTGAAGGTGCTCGCCGCTCTCCGCGAGGCGAACCCGGCGCTCTCGCACGGCGCCAGCGTCGTGCGCCACGCCGCCCGCAGCACGTTCGTCGTCAGCCGGATCGACCTCGCGGCGCGGCAGGAGCTCCTCGCCGCCTTCAACGCCGGCACGGCTGCCGCGCGGGTGACGGTGACGACGGCGACGCCCGGAACTCGCTGGACGGACGTGCTCGGGGCCACCGAGCCCGCCGCGAGCGACACGGCGGGGCGCCTGTCGCTGACGGTGCCGCCGCTCACGGCGGTGCTGCTGCGCGCGGACGGCCAGGTGCCGGTGAACGCACCCGGTCGCCCCGTTGTGCGGGTCGCACCCGACGACCTCTCGGCGCTCCTCCGCGTGAGCGCTGCCCTCCCGGGCGGGCCGGCGAGCGTCACCTTCGCAGTGCGGCGGCCGGGCGGCTCCGGGTGGCAACGTGCCGGCGTCGACGACTCGCCGCCGTACCGCGTCTTCCTCGACCCGCGCCGCCTCCGCTCCGGCGAGCGGATCTCGGTCGTCGCCGTGGCGCGCGGCCTGGACGGGCGGGTGGCCTTGTCGCCGGTCGTGTCGACGACCGTCCGCCGCGGCTGAAGAGCGCCGTCGTCAGTCGACCTCGTGCACCCAGCGGCGCGCGAGCGGCGCCCCGGTCACGCCGTGCAGGAAGATCGAGCAGAGCACGCAGGCGGTCGCCGTCCACACGACCTCGGCGTTCTCCGTGCCGAGGGCGCCGAGACCGACGGCGAAGGCGGCGTAGTAGAGGGAGCCGATCCCGCGGACGCCGAACCAGCCCAGGAAGAGACGCTCGCGCCACGGCCGGCCGCTGCCGAGGAACGACACCGCGACGACGGCCGGCCGGACGACGAAGAGCAGCACGGGCACGAGCAGCCAGCCGCTCCAGCCCGGCCGCGCGAGCCCGCCCAGCGTGACCATGCTGCCGAGCAGGAGGATGATCGAGAGCTCGGCGAGCTTCTCCGCCACCTCGGCTCCTTCGTGCACGCGCGTGTTCAGCTCGTGGTCGCGCTCGTACCGCCGGAAGGCCATCCCGCCGGCGAAGGCGGCGAGGAAGCCGTACGCGCCGACGACTTCCGTCACGCCGTAGACGACGAGCACGGCCGGGATCGCGAGCCAGCCGTCGAACTCCGGCGCGAGCAGCTCGTACGAGCGCAGGCGTACCGCCAGCCACGCGAGCCCGTAGCCGATCGCCGCGCCGAGGGCCGTCCCGGCGCCGACCGCCCAGAGCAGGTCGGCGACGGCCCACTCCACGAACCAGCCCCACCCCTCGTGACCGGCGACGAAGATGCCGAGCAGCACGAACGGGAACGCGAACCCGTCGTTGAGCCCCGCCTCCGCCGTGATCGCGAAGTTGGGCTCGCGCTCCTCCTCCTCGCCCGGCGGGCCGACGCCGATGTCGCCCGCGAGCACGGGATCGGTCGGAGCGAGCACGGCGGCGAGCACGATCGCGGCGCCGACCGAGAGGCCCATCGCGAGGTTCGCGAACAGCGCGACGGCGGCGATCGTGAGCGGCATCGCGATCCCGAGCAGGCGCGCGACCGAGCGCCAGGCGCGCCAGGAGACGTCGCGGTCGAGCTTCAGCCCCGTCGAGAAGAGCGCGATGATCACCGCGAACTCGGCAAGCCGCTCGACGATCTCGCTATCGTCGACGGGGTCGAGCCAGCGCAGGTCGAAGACCCCGACTACTGCGGCCGCGGCGAGGCCGAGGACGAGGTAGATGAGCGCCGCCGAGAATGCTCGGTCCTCCTCGTGGGAGAGCGCACCGACCGCCGCGGCCAGCGCGACGCCGAGGAAGATCAGCCCGACCGTGTAGAGGTCGGGCGTCGAGAAGCCGGGCGCCGCGGCGAGGAGGTCGGTCATGGCGGCCGAGTATTGCTGCCGGTACGGGAGGGCCGGGTGGTCTAGGCGAGCCCCGCTTCGCGCAGCGGGCGCCGGGCCCAGGCGAAGCGGTCGCGGTACCAGCCGTCGAAGGGGTGCAGGGTCGTCCCGTTGCCGGAGGAGTGGACGAACCAGCCGCCGCCGAGGTAGATCCCGGCGTGGCCGACCTGCGCGGGCTTCGACTTCGGGCCCGCGTCGCCCTGGAAGATCACGTCACCGGGCTGGAGGCTCTCCGGCCGCTTGATCCGGCTCGTGGCGGCGACCTCGCCCGAGAGCTCGTAGGTCGTGCGGCCGCGGAGGACGGTCGCGAGCGCGGACGCGCCGGCGAACGGCTCGAGCTTGAAGACGCGCCAGATGAACCCGGAGCAGTCGAAACCGCCCGGCACCGACTGTCCGAAGAGCTGCTGCGGCCGCTCCGACGTGCCGCCCCAGACGTAGGGGAAGCCGACGAAGGAGACGGCGCGCCGCAGCACCTGGCGCTGGAGCGGCGTCAGCTCCGGCAGCGTGAAGGCGAGCCCCTGCGTGCGCACCCACTCCGCCGTCCAGCCGGAGAGCTTCAGCATCCGCGCGAGCGAATAAGCGGCTTCCGCGCGGGTCGCGACGTCTCCTGCCGCGACCTCACGCGCGTCCTGTCCCGCCGGGTGGTTGAAGCGGAGCCCGAGCAGTCGCGCCACCACCTCGGTCCCCGCCCCGGCCTTCGGCTCGAGGCCGGCGGCGCGTAGCTGCGCGGTGACGGCGCGGGCGGCGTCGCCGAGGCCGAGCGAGCCGACGAGCGCTGCGTTGAGCTCGCGGATCGTCACCGGTCGCGCCGGCGCGGGTGCGGTGTAGCGGTAGGTGGTGCGCGTACGAGACTGCTGTGCCGCCGGGAGCAGGTCGATCGCGGCGGCGAGCGCCGCCTGCGTGAGCGGGCGCTCCGGCGCAAAGGACCGGACATCCGGGGCCAGGCCGGCGGCGACCACGGCCTTCACGTGCGGCTGCGCCCACGCCGTCGCAGGCGGTGCCGGCGCCGCTCCCGCGGGAGCGGCGACGATCGCGCAGGCGCAGGCGGCGACAGCCGCGAAGGCGACGTGAAGAGGCCGCATGCCCGTCCTATCGGCAGGGGTCGGCGCGGACCTGAGGCGCCGTTGATCCCTCGTTCGGCGGACGCAGCGGCGATCCTCTGCGGCAGGATCGGCGCGTGACGCACGTCCTGCTGCCGCAGCCGTACTCGTTCGAGCTCTCGACCGAGCGCTTCCTCACGTTCGGGTTCGACCGCGCCAACGTCTGGGCGGAGGGGGCGCTGCACCGCTTCCTCGCCGGCCGGGAGGTGCGGCTCGCCGCCGCTCCCGGGGGGGTGGACGTGGAGCCGTGGGACGACGAGGTCGCCCCGGCTGCGCGACGCTTCCTGGCGGCGGACAGCTACGACCTCGACTCCTTCGCCGCGTGGTCGGCGGGCGAGCCGGTGCTGGCGCACCTCGTCGGCGCGCTGGCCGGCTTCCGGCCGCCGCTCACGCCCGACCCCTTCGAGGCCCTCGTCACGGCGATCACGGCACAGCAGGTCTCGCTCCGCTCCGCCTCGGCGATCCGGAGCCGTTTCGTCGAGCGCTACGGGCGCGCCGGCGCCGTCGCGCACGCGTTCCCGGGGCGCGAGGCGGTCGCCGCCGCACGGGAAGAGGACCTCGTGGCGCTCGGCTTCTCGCGGCGCAAGGCCGAGTACGTCGTGGGCCTCGCGCGCTCCGACCTGGACCTCGATTCGCTCGCGGCGCTGCCCGACGACGAGGTGAAGGCGCGGCTCGTCGCACAACGCGGGCTCGGCGACTGGACGGCCGACTGGTTCCTCGCGCGCCACCTGGGTCGACCGCACGCCTGGCCCGCCGGGGATCTCGGCCTCCGGCAGGCGGTCGCGATCTTCTATGGTGACGCGGAGGACGTCCGCCGAGTCGGAGCGCGCTTGCACCCCTTCGAGAACCTCTCCGCCCAGTACCTCCTGCTCGGCCTCCGCGCCGCACCCCCGCCTGCCGCGCCCGCGTGACCGTCCGCCGCGCGACGGAGGCGGACGTGCCGCGCCTCGAGGAGCTCTGGCGCGCGTTCGCCGCCGAGGTGCCGGCGCCGGGGTGGGTTGAGCTCGACGAGAAGGAGGAGCTGCGACAGGTTCGGGAGATCGTCCTCGACGGGCTCGCGTTCCTCGTCGAGCGAGACGGCTCGGCTGCCGGGTTCGCGCTCGCCCGGCGGAAGGGCCCGCGCCTCGGCCTTCTCGCCGATCTCTACGTCGTCCCTGCCGCCCGGCGGTTCGGAGCCGCGGCCGCCCTCGTGCGCGCGGTCGCCGAGGCGCTCGCTGCGGACGGCGCCGAGCACCTGACGCTCGAGGTGCAGGCCTCGAACGCCGTCGCGCGGGAGGTCTACCGCCGGTGGGGCTTCGAGGAGGCCCTGCTCGAGCTCGTCGCGCCGCTCCCCGACCTGCTCTCGCGCCTCTCGCACGAGCCCTCGGGCCGCACCTTCGGCTCGATCCACGTCCAGACCGACGACCTCCCGGCGATCGAGCGGGCAGTGCGGCAGTTCGTCCCCCGGCTCCCCGGCCGCTCGCGCGGCAGCGTGGTGACGCCGCCGCGGAACGGCTGGATCGGCGTCTACGACGACGTGTGCGAGCGCGACCCGAAGCAGCTGCGGCGGCTCGCGCACGAACTTGGCGAGCGGACCGGCGGGGTGGTGCTCGCCATCGGCGTGGAGGGCGGCGCCGTGACCAGGTTCCTCCTCTTCGAGGGCGGGCGGCTCGTAGACGAGTACCTCTCGGTCCAGGAGTACTACGGGCCCCTCCCCCCGGGGGAGGTCGTCGCGCTCGCCGCCAACCCGCGCGTCGTCGCGCGGCTCACCGGGGCCGACCCGGGGGCTGTGCGCGCGGCGGCGCTGCACGGCTCCTCCCCGGCCGAGCTGCCTCCGGCCGAGGACGTGCTCGCCCGGCTGGCGGAGGTCATGGGGATCGAGGGTGCGACCCACGGCTGGAGTGACGCCCCGCACGTGGAGGGGGCCGTGGCGGTCGCGCGGTGACGGAGCGGGAGGAGCGGCGTCTGGAGGACATCCCGTACGAGGAGCTCGTGGAGCGCCTCGGCGAGCCGGGCCTGACGATCCTCGACGTCCGCTCGCGGGCCGAGTTCGACGGCGTCCGCGGCGCGCCGTGCGACCCGCGGCAAGGCCACGTCCCGGGAGCCGTCAACCTCGACGTCCAGGAGCTGACGACGCTGCGGGCCGACCAGTTGCACGAGAGGCTCGGGCCGGCCGAGGCGACGAGGATCGTCGCCTACTGCCACTCCGGCTCGCGCTCCGCGCTCGCGGTGCAGATCCTCCGCGCCGCCGGCTACGACGCGCGGAACTACCCCGGCTCGTGGCACGAGTGGTCGCGTCTGCGAGCGGACTAAGAGGAAACCCCGGGCCGGCGGAGTAACCGCCCGCCCGGGGCTGTGAGACGTTCCGCGCCGCTTAGCGCTTCGGAACGCTGACCATCACGCGCTGCGGATCATGTAGCCGGCCCGCGTGGACTGGATGCACTGGATGTCCGGGTGGAAGTTGATGCGGCACCCGGCATTCCCCTGCACCTGGTTCGACACGTACGCGCGGACCTGGAAGTAGAAGGTCTGCCCCTGCGGCACGCGCTTGATCGTGTGCAGCTTCGTGAAGTTGCCCGCCCCGACCTTGATCAGGTTGGCCTGCGCCGACCTGCTGCCGGCCTGCGTTTTGTTGGCACCGCGGAAGAGGCTGACCCGCGGCCTGTCCATCGCCGGCACGGAGACCGAACCGTTGAAGCGCCACGTCGCGAAGCCGGCCGTCATGCTCGTGCGCACCGGCGCGTTGAGGCTGACGCTGCGCGGGTACGTGATCACCGACTGCACCTCGACCGTGCCGCGCTCGTTCACACGACCGCTCCGCGGGGTGTACGGCGTCACGAGCGTGCTCCAGCGCTGCTGGCCGCGCTTCGGCGAGGTGAAGACGCGGATCAGCCGCAGATCGAACTCGCGCACCTTCATCCCGTACGGAGCGCGGTTCGGGTTGTTCGCGGCGACGTCCCACGGCTGGAAGCAGACGCTGACGGTGGCGTCGGCCCCGAACGGCGTCGCCGGCGAGAGCCGGTTGACGAAGAGCGGGATGTCGTACGTGATGTCGTTGCTGGAGTCGCGCATCCGTGCGATCCAGAAGGCGGTGTGCTGGGCCTTGCCGGTGCACGCCACCGCAGCTGCGGCGAGCGACTGCTGCTGACCGCCGCGGGTGAATGTCGCGTTCGCCGCGACGACCTCGATCACGCCCGTCAGGACGAGGTTCGAGCCGGCCGGGTTGGTGCCGACGCGGTCCGTCGTGTTCGTGCGCAGTACGGCCGCGCCGACCTGCGTACCTGCCGGCTTCGCGTCGAGGTTCGTCACGTAGGCAACCGGAACGTGGTGCACGAGGCGGGCGACCGGGTCGTCGGCGACGCTCTGGGTGTAGAGCAGGTCGACGCGGTTCGGCTGCTTCGGCTGGCTCGCGAAGAGCCGCGGCGAGGTGAACGCCGCGAACGCCGTACTCGAGAGCATGAGCGCCGTTGCACTCATGATCCCCAGCACGACGAGGCGTGTGGATCTGGACAGAGAGATGTACCCCCCGATTTTGCTGCTGGTCGTCAACGACGTACGAGCGAGAGAACGGCGGACCTTCCCTGCGGATACGGCCTCAGCTGCTCGCGGCCCACACGAAGCGACGGGCGAGCTCGCGCCCGAGGCGGTTCCACTCGCCGATCCGGCTCCGTGTCTCCGCCCGCAGGCCAGCCGGGTCCGCGACGTCGCCGGCGTCCTCGACGAGCCACGCGGCGACCTGGGCCTCCGTCACTTCGGCGTGGAACTGGATCCCCCACGCGCTGCCGAGTCTGAACGCCTGCGTGCAGACACCGCTCGTCGCGAGCTCGACGGCGTCCGGCGGAAGCTCCCACGTGTAGTGGTGCCACTGGAGGGCGTCGAAGCGCTCCGGAAGGCCGCCGAGCACCGGGTCGCCTTGCGCGGCCGGCAGGAGGTCGACGGGCAGCCAGCCGACCTCCGGCTCCTGGGCGCGCCCGACCGCGGCGCCGGCCGCGCGCGCGATCAGCTGCGCGCCGAGGCAGACGCCGAGCAGCGGCGTACCACGGTCGAGCTTGTCGGCGAGCAGCCGGAACTCGCCGGCGAGCCACGGGTGGCGCTCGTCCTCGTCGGGGTGCATCGCGCCGCCGAAGACGAGCAGCGCGTCGGCCGCAGGCGGGTCACCGCCGCCGAGCGCCGACCATTCGACGAGCTCGTGACCCTCGCCGCGCACCGCCTCCGCGAACACTCCAGGGCCGACACTCGGCCCGTGCGTCACCGCCACCACCCTCATACGGGTCAGGGTACGTCCGCCGGGGAGCGCGCCGCACCCGCTCGTATGATCAGCCGGTGGACTCGCGGCCGATCGGTGTCTTCGACTCCGGCGTGGGCGGCCTCACCGTCCTGCACGAGTGCCTGGTGACGCTGCCGCACGAGGACTTCCTCTACCTCGGCGACGCGGCGCGGCTGCCGTACGGGCCGCGCCCGCTCGACGAGCTGCGCCGGTTCGCGCACGAGATCGCCGCCTACCTGGAGGCGCGCGACGTGAAGCTGATCGTCGTCGCGTGCAACTCGGCCACCGCCGCGGCGCTGCCGGAGCTCCAGACGGAGCTGCACGTCCCCGTGCTCGGCGTGATCACCCCGGAGGCGCACGCAGCGGTGCAGGCGACCCGGAACCGGCGCGTCGGCCTCCTCGCCACGCAGGCGACGGTGCGGGCGGGGCGCTACCCCGAGCTCGTCCGTGCGCTCGACGCAGGAGTTGAAGTGCTGCCCGTGGCGTGCCCCGAGCTCGTGACGCTGATCGAGAGCGACGACCCCTACGGCGAGGCGACCGTTGCCGCCGTGCGCGCGTACGCGGCGCCGCTGAAGGAGTACGGCGTCGACACCGTCGTGCTCGGCTGCACCCATTACCCGCTCATCCGCCCGATCCTGCAGCGCGTCTTCGGCCGCGACGTGACGCTCGTGTTCTCGGCCGACGAGACGGCGCGCGAGGTGGCGGAGACGCTCGCGCGGAAGCGGATCGGGAACAACGCGACGCGTGAGGGCTCCTACCGCTTCCTCACGACGGGCGACCCGGCGTCGTTCCGCACGATGGGGCGGCGGTTCCTGCAACTCCCGATCGAGGAGGTCGAGCACGTGGAGATCGAGACGCTCCAGGAGGCGGTCGCATGAGGAACGACGGGCGGTCGCGCGACGACCAGCTCCGGTCGCTCGAGCTCCTGCCGGACTGGCTCGAGCAGGCACACGGCTCGGTGCTGTTCTCGCAGGGGAAGACCCGGGTGCTCTGCACGGCGACCGTGGAGGAGGGCGTCCCGCGCTGGCTGTACCGGTCCGGCCGCGGCTGGTTGACGGCGGAGTACTCGCTGCTGCCGGCGTCGACCGGCGAGCGGACGCAGCGGGAGGCGGCGCGGGGGAAGCAGGGGGGCCGCACCGTCGAGATCCAGCGGCTGATCGGCCGGGCGCTGCGTGGGATCTGCGACTTCGAGGCGCTCGGCGAGCGCACGCTGTGGCTCGACTGCGACGTCCTGCAGGCCGACGGCGGCACGCGCTGCGCCGCGATCTCCGGCGCCTACGTCGCGGCGCGGAGGGCGCTCGACCGCTTCGGCCTCTCGAAGGCTTTGACGGGGTCGGTCGCAGCCGTCTCCGTCGGCATCGTCGACGGCCGGGCGCTGCTCGACCTGGACTACGTGGAGGACTCGTCGGCCGAGACGGACATGAACGTCGTGATGACGGCGGACGGGCGCCTCGTCGAGGTGCAGGCGACCGCCGAGCGCGACCCGTTCTCGCGGGAGCTCCTCGACGACCTGCTCGACCTCGCCGCCGGCGGCATCGAGGAGATCGTCCTCGCCCAGGAGGAGGCCGCGGAGGCTCCGCGTGGCGCCTGACCTCGCGCTCTGGGAGGGGCTGCTGCGCCTCGTGCTCGCCGCCGTTCTCGCCGGCGCGATCGGGATCGAGCGCGAGCTGCGCGAGCAGGAGGCCGGGCTCCGGACCCACATGCTCGTCTGCGTGGGGGCGACGATGTTCATGCTCGTCGGCACCTACGGCTGGGGCGATCTCCGCCTCGGCAACCAGATCGGCGTGATCGTCGACCCCTCCCGCGTCGCGTCGTACGTCGTCTCCGGCATCGGCTTCCTCGGCGCCGGCGCGATCATCCGGCACGGCATCAACGTGCGCGGCCTCACGACCGCGGCCTCGCTGTGGGTCGTCGCCGCGATCGGGGTGGGCGTCGGCTCCGGCCTCTACGCGTTCTCGATCGCCACCACATCGCTCGTCCTCCTCGCGCTCTGGCCGCTCGGGCAGGTGAAGCGGCTGCTCGCCGGCAAGCAGGATGCGACTCGCCGCCTGCGCGTGACGCTCGAGAGCGGCGGCAGCGTCGTCGGCGTGCTCGCGGCGATCGAGACCGAGGGGTTCGGGATGGAAGCCGTCGAGGTGCGGGAGGAGGACGATGTTCGGCAGGTCGACGTCCTCGTCGCAGCATCGGCCGACTCGAGCCTCGGCGACCTCCTCGACCGCGTCGCGGCGGTGGGAGGAGTCCGGCGCGTCGACGTCGCGGAGTAGTGCGCGCCCGCCTCTGCTCCCGCAACCCGCACAAGCTCTCGGAGCTGCGGGCGTCGCTCCCCGGCTGGGAGCTCGCGCTCCTCGACGTCGACCACTACCCGCCCGAGGTCGGCGCGACGTACCTCGACAACGCGCGGGCGAAGGCAGCCTTCGGCCACGCGCACGCCCCGGCCGGGGAATGGGTACTCGGCGAGGACTCCGGCATCGAAGCCGCCGCGCTCGGCGGCCGTCCCGGGATCGAGTCGGCGCGCTGGGCCGAGGACGGGGTCGCGGCGCTCCTCGAAGCACTCGCCGGTGCCACGGACCGGGAAGCCCGTTACGTGTGCGGGCTCGTCGCGCTCGGGCCGGCGGGTGAGGAGCTCCACTGCACCGGGACGCTCGGGGGCGAGGTCGCCGCGGCGCCACGCGGGGAGGAGGGCTTCGGGTACGACCCGATCTTCGTGCCCGTCGGAGAGACACGCACCGTCGCCGAGCTGGGCGACGCGTGGAAGGCGCGGCACTCGCACCGCGCACGGGCCGCGGCCGAGCTCGACGTGCTCACGCGAGCCCGGCGATCACCTCCTCCTCGCGGTCGTTCTGGCGCCACCAGTTGATCTCGGCACCGAGCACGATCACGTTCGCCATCACGTAGAGCCAGACGAGCAGCAGCGCGGACGTCCCGAGCGCCTGCACGGCGACGACGTCGCCCGAGAAACGGATGAAGAGCGGCAGCACCTGGAACGTGAGCTGGAGCAGCACCGCGCCGACGGCGGCCCCGAGCCAGACCGTCTTGAACGAGAGCCGCATGTTCGTGAGCCGCTCGTACGCGACGACGAGGAAGACGAAGACGGCGCCCGTCGAGACGAGCACGGAGAGGCCGTAGCCGACGAACGCGTTGTCAGCGAGGCCCGGAGCGAACCGCCGCAGGACGTCGAACCCCGCGGCGCCGATCACGAGCGCCACGAAGAGCACGATCAGCGATCCCATCATGAAGAGGGTCGCCACGCCCTTGCCGCGCAGGAACGGCCGGTTCGGCAGGCCGTAGACGATGTTGAAGGCGGACTCGAGCACGCTGAAGAGCGAGAGCGACGTCCAGAGCAGGAACGCGCCGCCGATCACCCCGAGCGCGGTCGCGTTCGCCGTCAGCGCCTCGACCACGCGCACGATCTCGTCGATCGGGCGCTCGGGGAAGAGCCGCTCGAGCTCGCGGACGAGGTAGCTCGACTCCTCCGCCCGTCCAGTCCAGCCGAAGAGGGCGAGCGCCAGGAAGATCAGCGACACGGAGGAGAGGAGGCCGAAATAGGCGATCATGGCCGCGAGATGTGGGCCGCGATCGACGAAGAACTTCGCGAGCGGCGCGGAGACCTGGCTGGGCACAGGCGCCAGTATGGGTCCTGTTAGGGTCGCCCGCGTGGATCCCGCCGCTGCGCTCGCGGACCTGACGGAGATCTCCTCGCAGATCGAGACGGCGGTCCTGCTGGACGGCGAGGGCGGCGTCCTCGCCTCGACGCCGCCGGGCGGCGAGGCCGCAGGACGGCTCGCGGACGCCGCGCAGTCGCTGCTCGCGGCGGCTCGTGAGGCGCCGACGAGCGCCGGCCGCGAGCTGACGCAGCTCGAGGTCGCACTCGCCGAGGGAAGCGTCTTCGTCGTGCGCGGCGAGGGCCGGACGATCGCCGCGACGACGGTGCAGGAGCCGACCGCCGGCCTCGTCCTCTACGACCTCCGGACGTGCCTGCGATCGCTCGCGGCGGCCCCCGAACCCCCGCAGCGCCGCACGCGCAGCCGCCGCACGCCGGCCGACCCGGAGGCGGCCGGTGCGTAGGCTCGTCGTGCTCGCCCTCCTCGCCGCCGCCGCGCTCGTCGGGCGTCGCCGGTGGAGCTCGCCGCGGCGGGAGCGGGTCCGGCTCTTCTTCGCGGACGGCTCGTCCGTCACGCTCGAACGGGGCGCACCGCCCCTCGACCGCCTCGTCGCGCTCGCTCGGCAGGCGCTCTGATGGCGACCGACGAGCTCGGCGCCCGGCTTCGTGAGCATGCCCTGCTCGAGGGCGACTTCCTGCTCCGGTCGGGCCGCCGGTCGCACTACTACCTCGACAAGTACCGCTTCGAAACGACTCCGGACCTGCTGCGACCGCTCGGCGAGCGTCTCGCGGCCGCGGCTCGCGAGCACGAGCCGGAGGCCGTCCGGCTCGCCGGCCCTGCGCTTGGGGCCGTCGCCCTCGCGGCCGCGGCGTCGCTCTCCGGAGGGCTCCCGTTCGTGATCGTGCGCGGGGCGGCGAAGGAGTACGGCACCGGCAATCGGATCGAGGGGCCGTTCGAGCCGGGCGAACTCGTCTGCCTGCTCGAGGACGTCGTCACGTCGGGCGGCGCGCTGACCGAGGCCGTGGGGGTGCTGCGAAGTACGGGCCTCGTCGTCAGGCACGCCGTCTGCGTCGTCGACCGGGAGGAGGGCGGCACGGACGCGCTCGCGCGGCTGGGCGTCCGGCTACGGTCGCTCTACCGCGCCGCCGACCTCGTCGATGGCGCCAAAACCGCCGCAAACCCGCATCGTTGAGCCAAGTCCGACGAGGCTGTTAGGGTCTCCGCGGGCTTCCGACAGGCCCCGAGCAGGTTTTCGAAGTCCCCGACAAGGAGGAGTGGCAAGTGACGAAGCAGGAATTCGTGGATTCGGTTGCATCCAAGGCGAACCTGTCCCGGCGCGACGCCGCCGCCGCCGTGGACGCGTTCCTCGATTCGGTCACGGATACGCTCAAGTCCGGCGACTCGATCACGTTCACGGGGTTCGGGAAGTTCTCGACCTCGCAGCGCGCCGCGCGGGAAGGCGTGAACCCGCGCAACCCGAGTGAGAAAGTGCAGATCGCGGCAGCGACGGTGCCGAAGTTCTCGGCCGGCAGCCAGTTGAAGGCCGCCGTCAAGGGCTAGGTCCCGCTCCGTCCCCCGAGGCCCAGGGCCGCGGCGCCGGGCGAGCGCCGCGGCCCTCTCTACGCGCTTGCAGGCGAACACATGTTCGCCTAGGCTGTGAGACATGCAGCTGTCGTTCGACGCCGCCGACCGGCTCGTCGAGCTCGTGCAGGCGCGACGGGGCCCGGTGGCCGCCGAGGACGCGGCGCGGGCGCTCTTCGCGCTGCGGCACGTTCCGCTCGGCCTCGCCCGCGAGCTGCTCGGAGACGTGGTCGACGGCGACGCGCGGCTGGCCTGGCGCGGCGCGTCTGTAGGCCTGGCCGCGCCGCCGGGAGCGACGCTCGCGGTCGAGTCCGCCCGCTACGTCGTCGTCGACCTCGAGACGACGGGGCTCCGGCCGGGGAGCGCCTCGATCTGCGAGATCGGCGCGGTCGCCGTCGAGGGGCTCGAGCTCGGAGCGACGTTCGAGACGCTCGTGAACCCGCGGCGGCCGCTGCCCGCCGCGATCGCGGCCCTGACCGGAATCGAGCCGGCGTCGCTGCGGACGGCGCCGCCGGCCGAGCTCGCGGTGCGCCGCTTCCTCGACTTCGCCGGCGACGCCGTCCTCGTCGCGCACAACGCGAGATTCGACCTAGGGTTCCTCGACGTCGAGGTGGAGCGGCTGACGGGGCGGCGGCTCGCAGCCCCCGTCGTCGACACGGTCTGGCTCGCCAGGCGGCTGCTCGAGGGCCGGATCCGGCGCGTCGGCCTCGCCTCGCTCGCGCACTTCTTCGGCACCTCGGTGGCGCCGTGCCACCGCGCGCTCGCCGACGCGCAGGCGACCGCGGAGGTGCTCGTCCAGCTCGTCGGCCTCGCGCAGGAGCGCGGCACGGAGACGGTGGCCGAGCTCGTCGAGCTGTCGGCGCCGCGGGCGCGACGGCTCGCCGCGAAGCGCTCGCTCGTCGCCGGCGCGCCGCCGCGGCCGGGCGTGTACCTCTTCCACGCGCGGAACGGCCAGGTGCTCTATGTCGGCCGCGCCCGCGACCTCCGCGCGCGGCTCCGCTCGTACTTCCGGACGGAGCGGCAGCGGCCGGCGGTCGAGGCGGCTCTCGCCGCGGTCCACCAGATCGAGTGGCGCGTCCTGGGCTCGGAGCTCGAGGCGGCGCTCGAGGAGCTCCGCCTCCTGCGCGAGCTGCGTCCACCCGCGAACGCGCGCGGTACGCGGCCCGACCGGCACGTGTACCTGCGCCGCCGCAGGAGCGGCTGGATCGTCTCGGCGGCCGCCGGCGCGGACGGGGCGGTCTCGCTCGGGCCGATCGGGAGCCGCTCGCTCGCGCGCCGGGCCGCTCGCGCGCTCGACGGCTTCGACGGCGACGACGTCCAGGTCGCGCTGCCCGCCCTCCGGGCACGGCTGCGCTGCCTTGCAGCCGACCTTCGCTTCGAGGACGCGGCGCGGCTCCGCGACCGGGTCGCCGCGCTCGAGCAGGTCGCGGCGGCGCTCGGCGAGCTCGACCGGCTTCGCGCGCTCGAGGTCTGCCTGCTCGCGCCCGCGCACCGGCCGGGCTTCCAGCGGGCGTTCTTCGTCTCGGGCGGCCGCCTCGTCGCCGCCCGGACGCTCCTGCCGGGCGCCGCCGGCCGGGCCGAGGTCGAGGCCGGGCTCGCGCAGGCAAGGCTCGCAGCGCCGGCCGCAGGCCCGGAGGACGCGGACGAGCTGCGCCTCGTCGGCTCGTTCCTGCGCCGGCCGCCGCCGGAGCTCCGGGTCGTGCCGCTCGAGCTCGAGCGGATCCTCGCCGCCTGAGGCCTGCTCCCGCTCCCGCGCCCGCAGGGAGTAGCCTTCGCGCCCATGGCGCAGGACCTCGAGTCCGCTTCCCAGGTGGCCACCGCAGCGTTCGGCGACAGGCTCGCCGCCGCCGTCGAGCGGAAGCGGAGCCAGCTCGTCGTGGGGCTCGACCCGCGCCTCGACGTGCTCCCCGTCGAGCTCCGTGGCGAGGCCGTCCTGGGGCGCGCCGCGGCGGCCGGTGCGTACGCCCGCTTCTGCTGCGGCATCGTCGACGCCGTCGCGCCGTACGTCGTCGCGGTGAAGCCGCAGCTCGCCTGCTTCGAGGAGCTCGGCGCCGACGGCGCGGGTGCTCTCGAGCGGGTGTGCGGCTACGCGCGTGACGCCGGCCTGCTCGTGCTGGCGGATGGGAAGCGCGGGGACATCGGCTCGACGGCGCGCGCCTACGCGTCGGCGTACCTCGAGCCGCGGGAGGACGGGCCGCCGCTCGCGGACGCGCTGACGGTGAGCACCTATCTCGGCGCCGACTCCGTCGAGCCGTTCCTCCAGGCGTGCCGCCTGCACGGGGCCGGCATCTTCTGCCTCGTGCGCACCTCCAACGCGGGTGCCGGCGACGTGCAGGAGCTGACGCTGTCGGACGGCCGCCGGGTCTGGCAGCACGTCGCGCGGCTCGTCGCCGAGTGGGCGGAGGAGGTCGTCGGCGAGCGTGGCATCTCGAGCGTCGGCGCGGTCGTGGGCGCCACCGTGCCGCGGGCCGTCGGTGAGGCCCGGAAGCTGCTGCCGCAGTCGGTGCTGCTGCTGCCCGGGGTCGGCGCGCAGGGAGCGACCCCCGCGGACGTCGCCCGCGCTTTCACGAGCGGCCCGGCGAGCGCGCTCGTGACGGCCTCGCGCTCCGTCATCTACGCGTACCGCACCCGCAGCGTCGACTGGCGGGACGCCGCAGGCGCCGAGGCTGCACGCCTGCGCCGCGACATCTGGGCGGTGTCGGGGTGGTAGGCGGCAACCGCGCAGCTGCCCGCCTGGCCGCCCCCGCCGCCTTCCTCGTGGCCACCACGGTCGCCGTGCTGCTCGTCCGCGACGCCGTCACGAGCGACGCGCCGGTGACCGCGGCGCCGGCGGCACAGACGCAGCCCGCCACGACGGCCCCGACGAAACCGAAGCCGAAGCCCAAACCGAAGCCGGCGCCGACGCCTGCGACGACGGCCCAGCCGACGACGACCGCGGTCGCGGAGGAGTTCTACGTGATCGAGTCCGGTGACACGCTCGAGACCATCGCGCAGGAGTACGGGACGACCGTGGAGCAGCTGCTCGTGCTGAACCCGGACGTCGACCCCGTCGCGCTCAGCATCGGCCAGCAGATCCGGATCCGGTAGGCGCGTCGAGTAGAGTGGCCGCCGCGTGCAGCGAGCCGTCCTCCTCCTCGCCGTCGCAGCCGCCGCTGCCCTGGCGTCCGTCGCGACCGCCGCACCGCCACCCGTCCAGGCCGAGGCCTACCTCGTCCAGAACGTGTCGACGGGCGAGGTGCTCGCGGCGCACGACGAGCGCGAGCGGCGTCCGATCGCGTCGATCACGAAGCTGATGACGGCGCTGCTCGCGGTGGAGCGGGCCCGCCTCGACGAGGTCGTGACGGTGCCCGCCGCCGCCGCGCGCATCGGCGAGGCGACGCTCGACCTCCGTTCGGGAGAGCGAGTGACGGTGGCCGACCTCGTCCGCGCCGCGCTCGTCCAGAGCGCGAACGACGCCGCGAACGCCCTCGCCGCTCATGTCGGCGGCGGCTCCGTCGACCGGTTCGTCGCGCTCATGAACGCGCGGGCGGCGCAGCTCGGGCTCGCCGACACGCACTTCGTCAACCCGAACGGGCTCGACGCGCCAGGGCACGTCTCGAGCGCCCGCGACGTGACGAAGCTCGCGCGTGTCGCGATGCGGCAGCCCTTCATCCGCGAGACGGTGACGGTCGTCCGCGGCACGGCGGCCGGGCGGCCGATCGCGACGTGGAACGACCTCCTCTCGACCTTCCCGCGGCTGCTCGGCGTCAAGACGGGGCACACGAGCGGCGCCGGCTGGTCACAGGTCGCGGCTGCCCGCGGCCGCGGCGTCACGATCTACGCGACGCTCCTCGGCGGCCGCACCCGCGAGGGCCGGAACGCCGACCTCGCGGCGCTCCTGCGCTGGGGCCTCTCCCGCTACCGCGTCTCGTGGACGATCGCCGAACGCACCGTCTACGCGACCGCCGCGACCGCCTACGACCGCCCGCGCGTGCGGCTCGTCGCCGAGCAGCCGGCCCTGCGCGTCGTCCGCGTCGACCGCAGGCTGACCGAGCGGGTGGTCGCGCCCGTCGAGGTGGCGCTGCCGGTGCGGCAGGGCCAGCGGCTCGGCGAGGTGCAGGTGCTCGACGGCACGCGCGTCGTCGCGAGCTCCCCGCTCGTGGCCGCTGCGACCGTCGAGCGGCCGGGACGGCTCGAGCGCGTCCGCTTCTACGGCCGTCGCACCCTGCACCACCTGGGAGAGCTCCTCTCGTGATCGTCACGGTGACCCTCAACGCCGCGCTCGACCGCACCGTGACCGTGCCCAACTTCCACCGCGGGCACCGCCACCGCGCCAGCAACGTGGTCACGCTCGCCGGCGGCAAGGGCATCAACGTCGCGCGGGCGCTCAAGCGTCTCGACGTCCCGGTCGTCGCCACCGGCCTCGCCGGCGGCCGCACCGGCACGCGCATCGTCGAGGAGCTGACGGCGGAGGCGATCCTCAACGACTTCGTTCGTATCGCCGAGGAGTCGCGCACCTCGACGGCCGTCGTCGACCCGACCGAGTCGTCGTACACCGAGATCAACGAGTGGGGGCCTCGCGTGGATCCCGGGGAGCTCGACATGCTCTTCGAGAAGATCCAGTACCTCTCGCGCGGCGCGGACTTCGTCGTCTTCGCCGGCTCGCTGCCGCGGGGCGTCGACGAGGGGTTCTACGCGGAGGCGATCCGCGAGCTGAACCGGCGGGGCGTGCCCGTGGTGCTCGACACGGAGGGGGAGCCCCTGCGGCGAGGCGTGGAGGCCGAGCCGTACCTCGTCTCGCCGAACCAGCGCGAGGCCGAGCACGTCGTCGGCCAGGAGCTCGAGGACGCGGAGGACTTCGTGATGGCACTCGGCGCGCTCGCGGACGCCGGGGCGCGGAACGTCCACATCACCGTCGACACGGGCTGCTTCGCGCTCTTCCGCGAGGAGCGGCAGGCGCGACGCTACCGCGCCGTCGCCCCGCTGCTCGAGCCGGTGTCGACGGTCGGGGCCGGCGACGTGCTGCTGGCGCAGTTCATCGCCGCGAGGGTGGCCGGGAAGCCCGCGTCAGAGGCGCTGCGGCTCGCGGTCGCTGCGGGCGCGGCCTCCACCCTCGAGGTCGGCGCCGGCCGGTTCGAGCCCCGCGACGTCAGCCGGCTCGCGGCGGGCGTCGAGCTCGAGGAGCTGCAGCCGGCAGCCGCGTGAGGGGCGGCCGGAGAGGCGGCACGCGCCGCCTCTCGGCCTCCGATCCCTCTACGTGCGGTCGGACGAGTTCTCGACCTCGCCGCGCCAGGCGCCGGTCTCGACGCCGCGCGACTCGATCAACTGCTTGAAGCGCTCGAGGTCGCCCTTCACCTGCCGGTTGTCGGCACCGACCGCGGCGCCTGCCTTCTCCTTGACGCCTTCCGGCTCCCAGTCCATCTGGAGCGAGACGCGCGTGCGGCCCTCGTCGAGCTGGTGGAAAGTGACGACGCCGGCGTTCGGCCGTCCGTCGACGGACTTCCACGCGACGCGGTGGTCCGGGTGCTGCTCCGTGATCTCGGCGCGCCACTCCGCCCGCTCGCCGCCGATCTCGGCCGTCCAGAGCAGGTGCGTGTCGTCGATCTGCTGCACGCTCTCGACGCCGTCCATGAACTGCGGGAACTCCTCGAACTGCGTCCACTGGTTGTACGCGGTGCGGACGGGGACGTCGACCTCGATGGTCTCCTCGATGGTGGCCATTGCTCCTCCTTTGTCTACGGTTTGTCTAGTACCTGCCTACCCGTCTCGGCGCGGGCGAAACCCGGCGTCGGGACCCGCTGGTATCGTCGGCCTCCAATTGAGGACGGGGCGCGGGAGACGGGAAGGCGGCACGTGAGCGGGTTCGAGCGCGCGCACCGAACCGCCGCCGCCGAGCTCGACCGCGACGCGAAGTTCGGCAAGGAGGGGCTGACCTTCGACGACGTGCTGCTCCTCCCGGCCGAGTCGGCGGTCCTGCCGAACGACGTCCGCACGACGACGCGGCTGACGCGCACGATCGCGCTCGAGCTGCCGATCGTCTCGGCCGCGATGGACACCGTCACCGAGGCGCGTCTGGCGATCGCGATGGCGCGCGAGGGCGGGATCGGGATCGTGCACCGGAACCTCGCGATCGAGGCGCAGGTGGGGGAGGTCGAGCGGGTGAAGCGCTCCGAGTCGGGGCTGATCACCGAGCCTGTGACGCTGCGCCCGGACGCGCTCGTCGCCGACGCGCTCGAGCTGATGGAGCGGTACCACATCTCCGGCGTGCCGATAACGGAGGAGGACGGGCTCCTCGTCGGGATCCTGACGAACCGCGACCTCCGCTTCGAGCGCGATGTCCGCCAGCGCGTCTCGGCGCTGATGACCTCGCGCGACCTCGTCACGGCGCCGAAGGGCACGACGCTCGACGAGGCGAACGAGATCCTGCACCGCCACAAGATCGAGAAGCTTCCGCTCGTCGACGCCGACGGGCGCCTGTGCGGGCTCGTGACGGTGAAGGACATCCAGAAGCGAAAGGACTTCCCGCTCGCGACGAAGGACGAGCACGGTCGGCTGCGGGTCGGGGCAGCCGTCGGCGTCGGCCCCGACGCCCTGGAGCGCGCGGCGGCGCTCGTCGAGGCGGAGGTGGACGTGCTGGTCGTCGACACCGCCCACGGCCACTCGCGCTCCGTCGGGGAGATGGTCGCGCGCGTGAAGGAGGCGTGGGACGTCCAGGTCATCGTTGGGAACATCGCGACCGGAGAGGCGGCGGAGGCGCTGGTCGACGCCGGTGCGGACGCGCTCAAGGTGGGTATCGGGCCGGGCTCGATCTGCACGACACGCGTCGTCGCAGGCGTCGGCGTCCCGCAGATCACGGCCGTCTACGACTGCGCCGAGGTCGGGCTCCGCCACGGCGTCCCGGTGATCGCAGACGGCGGGCTCACGTCCTCCGGCGACGTGGCGAAGGCGATCGCAGCCGGTGCGGACAGCGTGATGCTCGGGTCGATGCTTGCGGGCGTCGACGAGAGCCCCGGCGACGTCATCCTCGTGCAGGGGGAGCGCTTCAAGGAGTACCGCGG
>DASQNG010000075.1:0-6553 GCA_035645095.1 Gaiellaceae bacterium
GGGTGGCTCCGCCCTCGACCCGGCCGTGGTCGACCAGCTCGTCGGCCGCAGGCGCCGCGACGACCCGCTCGCGGAGCTGACGGCGCGGGAGCGCGAGGTGCTCGAGCTGATGGCGCAAGGGCGGTCGAACCAGGCGATCGCTGAGCGCCTCTTCGTGACGCTGCGTGCGGTCGAGAAGCACGTGACGAGCATCTTCACGAAGCTGCGGCTGCCCGCCAGCACGGAGGACCACCGGCGCGTCCTCGCGGTGCTGACGTATCTCCGCTCGTAGAGGTTCGGCTACCCGCACCGCGCATCCGGGTGCGCGCCGCCTTCCGGCCGGCGGCGAGCGTTGAGAGCATCGCTGCATGTCTCCGGTCACCGCACTCAGCACCGCCGCCGGGCCACACTCCGGCCGGGTCGAGATCGCCCTGCTCGCCGCGCTCTACGGCCTGTATGAGGTCGTCCGCGGCTTCGGCGGCGAGAACTGGGCGGCCGCCCGCGACCACACCGCCGACATCGTCGCGCTCGAGATCCGGCTCGGCGTCTTCTTCGAGCGCGAGGTGCAGGCCGCGGCTGAGGCGATCGCCGGCGCGCCTGCCGTGCTCGGCGCCCTCTACGTCGCCCTGCACTTCGGCGGCACCGCCGCGGCGCTCGTGTGGGTGCATCGGCGCCGGCCGGACGCCTTCGCGCACCTGCGCACGACGCTGATCGTCGCAACGGGCGTTGCGCTCGTCGGCTACGTGCTCTACCCGGCGGCACCGCCTCGCCTGGCCGACCTCGGCTTCGCGGACACCGTCAGCGCCCACACCGGCCTGGATCTCAGCTCCGACCTCCTCGGCAGCCTCTACAACCCGATCGCGGCCGTACCGAGCCTCCACTTCGGCTACGCGCTCGCGGTCGGAGTCGCCCTCGCCCGCATCGTCCGCCGCCGGCCGCTCCGCTACGCGGCCGCTTCCTACCCCGCCGTGATGCTGCTCGTCATCGTCGCCACCGGGAACCACTTCTTCTTCGACGCGGCGGCGGGTGCGCTCGTCGTCGCCGCCGGCTGGTGGGCGGCGGACCGGGTCGCCCGGCCACACAGCCGGGGCGCCCACGCGCCGCGTGCACTGACCGCTGCAGTCCGCTAGGACGGTCGAGTGAGCTCACTCAGGGGGCGCGAACGGACGATGCGGGCTGTGCGGCGCGTTTCAGCGGCCGGTTCGTCGCCGACCGACTCATCCGAGGAGCGGCTGCCGAAGTCGACCCTCGTCCTCTCGTCGCTCCTGATGCCGGCGTCCCGGAGCCGCGCGAGGAACCACGCTGAGGCCCTCGCCCGGCTCGCACTCGCGATGCGCGACGCCCTGGCCGAGCTGCCGTCGACGCCCGAGTTCGAGCTGCGGATCGGGATCGACTCGGGGCCGGTCGTCGCGGGCGTGATCGGGCGCAGCAAGTTCGGCTACGACCTGTGGGGCGACACCGTCAACACCGCGAGCCGGATGGAGTCGCACGCGGCGCCGGGCGAGATCAGGTCACCGAGCGGACGTATCGCCGGCTCACCGGGAGCTTCGAGCTCGAGCGGCGGGAGCCGATCGACGTCAAGGGCAAGGGCGAGATGACGACGTACCTCCTGCTGCGCGAGCGCGACCGGTCTCCGGATCTGCGCGAGCCGGTCGCGGCTCGCTGAGGTGGGACGTATGGGATCCCGAACGCGCCGCCAGGCGCCGGTCAGAAGTCGAGTGAGAGCCGGAGGCGGGGCTCGAACCCACGACCTAGCGCTTACAAGGCGCTTGCTCTACCAGCTGAGCTACTCCGGCGCGCGTCGGACATCGTAGACGGCCCTACGCGAGCACCTCGCGCGTCTTCTGGTGCGCGAGGATCTTCCGCTTCACGCGCTGGAGCGCGTTGTCGATCGTCTTGCAGTCGCAGCCGAGCTCCTCTGCCATCTGCTCGTACGAGAGGCCCTCGAGGTAGCACCGAAGAGCATCCGACTCGAGCTGCGAGAGGCCCGTGCCGAGGCAGAAGACGAGGCTCTCGAGCTCCTCCGTGGAGACGACGCATACCGACGGATCGTGCGTCGTTGGGCCGGGGAGCGCGTCGCCCAGGGTGCAGTCGCCGTCGGAGTCCTGCCCCGCGGGGGTGTGGCTGAACGAGACGTACTGGTTGAGCGGCTGGTGCTTGTACCGCGTCGCCGTCTTGATCGCCGTGATGATCTGGCGCGTCACGCACAACTCGGCGAAGCTCCGGAACGACGTCTCCTTGTCCGGTCGGAAGTCGCGCACGGCCTTGTACAGCCCGATCAGCCCTTCCTGGATCAGGTCGTCCGACTCCCCGCCGGCGAGGAAGTACGAGCTCGCCTTGAGCCGGACGAACCCGGTGTAGCGGCGGAGCAGCGAGTCCAGCGCAGCCTGGCTGCCGTTGCGCGCCTTCATCACCAACTGCAAATCCTCAAGCTCTCGTTGAGCCTTCTGGGACTGCTGTGCGGCGGTGGCTGTGCGTGCCGACATCGCGATCTCCCTGGTATTCACGGACAAGAGTTCGCGGCATCCGCGGTGTCGAAGGCCGAACTCTCACCCTGAAGTTGAGGCGGAACATAGCAAACATACAAGCTCGCTACAAGTTCCTTGCAGAGTACCGTGCTTGCTAGGAACGTACGTTCGCGTCGGCGCCAGCAGCGCCTGGTGGCAACGAGTCCCCTAGCCCGACTGCCCGCGACGCAGGCGCTCCAGGCGTGCTCGCGTCTCGGCGTCTACCGCGTCGGCGAGCCGCGACGGGGGCCCCTCGTGGGAGCCGTGAGGTCCGAGCTCGGCGAGGAAGGCGTCCGAGGAGCGCTTCTGCACCTCCTGGCCCGACGTGCCGCGGACGGTGAAGTCGGAGGAGACGAGACACACCACCTCCAGATCGCGGTGCTCCGCCGCCAACCGCTCCAGGAGCGTGTCCGCATGCGGCGCGTGACGAACGGAGAGCGGCCCGATCTCGGTGTCGGTGCCTGCGCCGTCCCACACGAGCACGCCGCGCGCACCGCGGAACGCGACGAAGCTCGCGAGCGCGTCCGTCAGCTCCCGCTCGTCCTCGACGCCGCCGCGCCGGAGCAGGTTGTAGCCGTCGAAGAGGTAGAGCGTGGGCTCTGCCACGGGATTCGGTGGCTCCAAAGGCTCAGTGGCGAGGTGCCACTAAGCCCGCTCCTCGCGGCGACGGGCGGCCTCGTACAAGAGCAGCGCCGCGGCGACGCTCACGTTCAGCGACTCGATCCGCCCACGCAGCGGGATCGACACGGTGGCATCGCACGCGCGACGCACGAGCGGCCGGACACCTTTCCCCTCCGCACCGAAGACGAGCGCGAGCCCGCCGGCGAGGTCCGCCTGCCAGAGCGGCTCGCCCGCACCGGCCGCGGCGGCGTAGATCCAGAGGTCGCCGCGCTTGATCTCGTTCAGGTAGCGCGCGAGGTTGGGCACCACGGCCACCGGCAGATGCTCCACGGCTCCCGCCGAAGCGCGACAGACGGCGGCGGTCACCCGGGCCGACCCGTGGGCGGGAACCACGACGCCCGTCGCGCCGGCGCCCTCGGCGCTGCGGCACACAGCGCCGAGGTTCCGAGGATCCGTCACCTGGTCGAGACACGCGAGGAGCGGCCGCTCTCCTGCCGCGAGCTCGTAGGCGTCGGCGTAGCGGTAGGGCTCACACCAGGCGAGCACGCCCTGGTGGTCGCGCGTCGCCGCCGCGTCCGAGAGCTCCCGCTCCGTCTTCACCTGCACCCGCACCTGCGCCCGCAGCCACGGCTCGACCGCCACCGCACGCTCCGTCGCCCAGAGCTCGAGCACCTCCCGCTGCCCGCGCAGCGCCTCGCGCACCGGGCGGCGACCGTAGACCTGGTCGCGGACTCCGGTCACGACCGCCGCACGAGCCGGTAGCCGTCCGGCTCGTCGCGCACGTCCCAGCCGGCGCCCGCCAGCTCGTCGCGGAGGCGGTCGGCGTCCGAGAACCGGCGCTCGGCACGCGCCTCCTGCCGCTGCAGCGCGAGCTCGTGGAGCTCCGGCGGCGCCTCGTCACCCGCGGCGAGGGCCGCGAGCCCGAAGACGTCCAACGCACGCAGCAGCAGGTCGTGGTCGCGCCACTCGTGCATCAACGCGAGCACCTCGGGGGCGTTGAAGTCGTCGTCGAGCGCGGCTGCGAACCGTTCCCACTCGCCCTCCGGCGCCGGCCGCGACGGGTTGCGGAAGACCTCCCGGAAGCCGTCCGCCCTGGCCGCCGCCTCCGCCATCCGCTCGCCCGAGAAGTCGATCGGGCTGCGCCAGTGTCCGGTGAGGAAGTAGACGAGCGACGCCTCGGGCCCCCACTCGTCGAGCACCTCCTCGATCGTCGCGATGTTCCCGATCGACTTCGACATCTTGTCGCCGCTCAGGCGCAGCATCCCGTTGTGCATCCAGATCCGCGCGAACGCGTGCCCGCGCGCGGCCGACTGGGCCAGCTCGTTCTCGTGGTGCGGGAAGACGAGGTCGAGTCCGCCGCCGTGGATCTCGAAGGCCGGCCCGAGCAGCTTCTCGGCCATCGCGGAGCACTCGATGTGCCAGCCCGGACGGCCGCGGCCCCACGGCGACTCCCACCAGGTGTCCTCGCCCGGCTTGTTCTTCTTCCAGAGAGCGAAGTCGCGTGGGTCATCCTTGCGCGAGTTCGGCTCCTGCTCCTCGACGAGGTCAGGCCGCTGCCCTGACAGGCGCCCGTACTCCGGCCAGCGGCCGACGCGGAAGTACACGTCTCCCTCGACTTCGTACGCATAGCCGCGCTCCACGAGGTCGGAGACGAACGCGACGATCTCGTCCATCGAGTCCGTCACCTTCGGGTAGTGGTCGACCTCTTCGAGGCCGAAGCGGCCGACGTCGGCGACGTACCACTCCGTCGCTCGGGCCGCGAGCTCCGCGCTCGCGCCCGGCGCGGCGTCGTAGATCTTGTCGTTCACGTCGGTGATGTTGTGCACGAGCGTCACCTCGTACCCACGCAGCCGCAGCCACCGTGCGACCCACGAGGCGATGACGTAGGGTCGCGCGTTGCCGAAGTGCGCCCGCGCGTAGACGGTCGGGCCGCAGACGTACATCCCGATCGGCTCCGGCGGTGGAGGCAGCTCGACGAGCTCGCGGGCGAGGGTGCTATAGAGCCGCATCGACCCTCCGGAGCGCCTCGTCGCGCGGCAGCGCGGCGATCACCGTCCACAGCTCCGGGCCGCGGTCGCGCCCCGTCAGCGCGAGACGCAGGGCGCGCAGATCGCCGCCGACCGCCTTCAGCTCCCGCACGATCGCCTTCGCGTCGGCCCCGTTCGCGCCCAGCTCGAGGAATCGCGTCAGCGTCGGCGCCGCCGCGGCCGGGACCGGCGCGGGATCGGGGTGCAGGATCGTGCGCGCCGTGTCGCGCGCCTCGTTCAGGTCGCGCGCACCGCGGAGCGCCGGCACGAGCTCGACGGGTGCCGACGCGAGCGCGGCGAGCTCCTCGTCCGGGAGCCCGGCGATCGCCTCGATCGCGAGCCGCCGCAGCCGGGGGAGGTCGAGGTGGACGTCGTGCGCCGGCTCCCCGAGCTCGTCGAGGTACGCGTACGCCGCCTGCGGCGGGATCCCCGCCTCGCGCAGGTCGCGCAGCGTAGCGACGGGGCTGTTTCGCTTCGAGAGCTTCTTGCCGTCCCGGCCGAGCACGAGTCCGTGGTGGACGTACTGCGGCGGCTCGAAACCGAGCGCCCGCGCGAGCTCCTGCTGCAGCTCCGAGTTCGGGCGGTGGTCGGAGCCGCGCACGACATGGCTGATCCCGAAGTCGTGGTCGTCCACGACGCTCGCGAGGTGGTACGTCGGGGTGCCGTCCTGCCGCAGCAGCGTCGTGCGGCGGAAGCGGAGAGAGCCGTCGGAATCGGCCGCACCGACCGCGGCGGCCGCCTCGCGATGCCGCTCGAGGCGCGCAGACTGGCGCACCGGCCCCTCCTCCCAGGTGAGGCCGAGCCAGCGAAGGTCGCCCACGATCTCCTCGAGCGCGCCGGGAAGCTCGCGGGTGCGATCGGTGTCGTCGATGCGGAGCAGCAGCCAGTCGCCCCGGCGGCGGTTCGCGACCGCGGACAGCGCGCTGCCGAGGTGGAGCGAGCCGGTCGGGCTCGGCGCGAAGCGAACCCGGACGGGCACTACGGCGAGTCGCCCGTGAGGCCGCCGATGACCTGCAGCACGAGATACCCGACCACGATCAGAAGCCAGATGATCGGCCCGAGCCGCCGGCCGCGCGACGGTGTCGAGCCCTCCTCGGCAGGCTCCAGCACGGAGTCGGGGACGCCGAGCTCGTCGAGCACGTACCCGTCGGCGCGCTCGGAGTACACCCCGGCCGGATCGGCACCCACCCCGGCGGTCGGCTGCGCCTCCACCTGTTCGTGCAGGCGGCTCGTGTGACGGCCGGCCTCGCGGGCGAGGAGCTCCCACTCTCCGGACGCATCTGGACGACGGACCTGCGCCTCGGCGAGCGCCCGCAACGACGAGAGCCGCCGCGTGTCGCCCGCGACCTGCGCCTCCTGCAACTCCTGCCAGAGCTGCACGAGCAGCTCGGCCTCGCGCGTAGCGTCCATGCCCGCATT
>DASQNG010000076.1:0-13382 GCA_035645095.1 Gaiellaceae bacterium
CGACGACCTCGTTCGCGGCCGCAAGGAAGGCGCCAGGGTCCGTGTGCTCGCGCGCGAGGGAGCGGAAGACGAACTTCGCCATGGCCATGTCGGCCGCGGCGTCGACTCCGTGGCCGGTCACGTCTCCCAGCACGACGGCGAGGCGGCCGTCGTCGAGCGTGAGGTAGTCGTAGACGTCGCCGCCGACGTCGACCCGCGCCGACGACTCGTAGACGTCGCCGAGCTCGAGCCCGTGCAGGACGGGGGCAGAGCGCGGCAGCAGGGAGCGCTGCATCGTGTCGGCGAACTCCTTCTGCTGCGCGTACAGGCGCGCGTTGTCGATCGCGAGCGCGGCCTGCCCGGTGATCGACTGCGCCGTCTCCACGACGTCGCCGGCGACCGGCCGCCCGGGGTGGAGCGAGACGATCGTCAGCGTCGCGAGCAGCTCGCCCGACGAGACGATCGGGACGACCGCCGCGCTCGATCCCTTCTCGAGGAACGGCGCGAGCAGCGCGAGCGAGCCGCCGAGCTCCTGCGCGCTCCCCGCGTCGAGGAGCAGCGGCTCCGGTGCTTCGACCAGGCGGCGGAGGTCCGTCTGCGGCAGCGGCTGGGGCCGCGCGAGGAGCGCGCGCGCCGGGCCGTCGACGCGCGCGTCGTTCACGTGAACGGCGCGGGCGGTGAACTCGAGGCCGCGCTCGTCGAGCATCCGGATCACGGCCGCATCAACGTCGAGGAGCGTCACGATCGACTTCGCAAGCGCGTCGAGGGTGCCCTCGAGCGACAGGCTCTGCACGAACTCACGCGAGATGTCGTAGAGCGTCTGCAGCCGCTTCGCGGCCTTCCGCTCGTCCGCGAGCACCGCCTCGAGCTCCCGCTCGCTCGTCGTCGCCCGCTCGTGGAGCTGCGCGTTCTGCACGGCCACGGCGAGCTGCGCCGCGAGCGCGCTGAGGAGCGCCGACTCATGCGCCGTCAGCTGCCGCGGCCGCGTCGGGTAGAGCGCGAGCAGCCCGATCGGCACGTCGTCGACGAGCAACGGCAGCGCGATTGCCGCGCGGATTGCCGCCGTCCGTGCCTCCTCGACCACCGACGCGAGGAGCGGCTCCGCCGCGACGTCGGCGATCTCGAGCACCTCTCGGCCGCGGCGAGGGCCGAGCGCGTCCTCGAGCAGCGCGGCGGCAACGACCTCGTGCGGCCCCGTGAGCGCACGCGCCGCAGCCACCGTCAGCTCCGAGGCGTCGCCGAGGTAGACGGCGACGCGGTCGGTGGCGAAGAGCGTGGCGAGCCGCTCGAGCGCGGTGTCGAGCGTGTGCGCGAGCGAGAGCCGCGACGTTGTCTCGCCGACGACCTCGAGCAGCGCGCGGCTTCGATCGAGCTCGTGCGCCAGCTGCTCGACCCGCTCGGCGGCACGCAGCGCGTGTGCGGCACGGACCGCGAAGGTCGTCAGCCGCTCGAGCTCCGCGTCTCCCGGATCCGCCTCCGCGGCGCAGACGAGCTGCAGCGCCCCGACCGGCGGCTCGCCGAGCTGCAGCGTCACGATCGTCCTCCCGCGCTCGGTCGTCACCGCCGCCGCACGGTGGTCGCCCACGACCGCGCGCGCGGCGGCTTCGAGCTCGGGCGTCCCGCCGTGGACACCGTGGACGCCCCGCAGCTCGACCCTCTCCCGTCCGCCGCTCCAGACCAGCGCGCCGTCGGCTCCCGCCGCCGTCGCCGCGACACGGGCGACGCGCGTCGCGACGTGCCCCGCGTCGGCGACCGCCGCGAGCGCGTCTCCGCCGACGTCGAGCACGACCTCGCGGGTCTCACGGGAGCCGTCCGCGCAGACGTCGGTCGCGAGCGTCGCGAGATCCGCGGCGAGTGCCGCGAGCGCCTCGTCCTCCTCGTCGAACGCGCCTCCCGAGCGGACGAGGTCGAGGGTGCCGATCGCGCCTGCGGCTCCGGCGAGCGGGAGCGAGAGTGCGGGGGCGGCGTCGTCGAAACCGAGCTTGCGGCGCAGGAGGTCGACCGTCGAGGTACCCGCGGCGGCGCGCAGCCCGTCGAGCTCGGCGGCAACCGCTCCCGACTCCGCCGCGACCGCCGCGGCGACGAGGCCGTCGCCGTCGCTCAGCCACAGCACACCGACGTCCGCGCGGACTGCATCGACCGCGGCCGCGAGGACGACGGCGAGCGTCGGCTCGAGCCGCCCGCCCCGGGCGACCGCGCGCGCGGCCTGCGCGACCTCGAGGAGCGACTCGGCCGGCGCCCGGGCTGCCGTCGCGTCGAGCATCGCTAGAGGCCGAACAGCCGCTCGATCTCGCGCCAGACCGTCAGCGAGAGCAGGACGCACGCGCCGGTGAGCACGAGCAGGACGAGCCAGAAACGGAGCGTGGCGCGACGCCGCGCCCGCTCTCGCTCGAGCCGCGCACGGCGGCGCGCCCGCTCCTGCAGGTACGCCCGGTCGATCGCGACGGGATCGAAGGAGGGCGGTGCCTCACGGCCCGCGCCGGGACGCCTCGCGGGCTCGGCCATCCGCGAAGTCTACGCCGCCCGCACCGACAGGCGCAGCCCCGAGCTGCGGGTCAGAGCCCGACGAAGCAGGCTAGTGACGCGGGCGGAGCCGGCGGTCGGCGTGCAGGGAGTACGACTCCGGCTGCCAGGCGTCGCCGCCGCACATGGGGCAGCTGGGCAGATGACCCCGCACCGCGATGCCGTACCCACAGCCGGAACAGACGTAGGCGGTCGGAGCTGCGCCGGACGGCGCGAGCGGGTCGCCTGCGGCAACACCCGTGACGATCACGTGGCCCGATCGATCGACAAGCTGACCCTCTTCCGCCTTCCTCGTGACGTACTGCTGCGAATGTGCCCATACTCCGCGTGTGCAAACGCCCGAACCAAGCGCGGAGCCGACCTACGACGCACCGGCCGCGGCGCCGAGACCGCTCGTCCCGTTCGCCGGGGCCGGAGAGCGGATGGCGTGGGTCGCCGGGCTCGCGCTCGCCCTCTCGGCGTTCACCGGCTGGTACACGGGGACCGGCGAGGGCGTCGACGTGAGCATCCTCGCGTGGAACACCGGCGTGCTGGGCAAGCTCGTCCTCTTCCTCGGGCTCGGGGTCGTCGCGCTCGTCGCGCTGCGCCGGTTCGGCGTGGCACTGCCGGCGGCCGTTCCGGAGAGCCTGCTCGTGATCCTGCTCGGCAGCGCGGCGTTCGTCTGCACGCTCGTCCGCGCGATCTCGATCCCCGACGAGTTCTTCTTCGCTGGGCGCGGGATCGGGCTCTGGATCAGCCTGGCGGCGGCTCTCGCGGTGATCGTGGCCGGGCTGCTCGAAATCTCGGAAGAGCTGTAGCGCGCGCCCAGTCGCGCAGCGCTCGCCGCCCAGCTTCGACGCCGAAGCCGAGCGCGACCCCGATCGCGGCTCCAGCGACGGCGTCGCCGGGGTAGTGGACGCCGACGTAGACCCGCGAGAACGCGACGAGCACGGCGAGGAGATAGAGCGGCCAGCGCAGCCGCGGGACCGCGGCTGCGAGCACCGTCGCCGCGGCGAATGCGACGACGGCGTGACCGGAGGGGAAGGACGGCGTGTGCGGGAGCGCGACGAGCGGCTCCTGGCCGACGTTCTGGAGCGGCGGCCGGTCGCGCCCGACGAGCAGCTTCACCGTGCTCTGCACCGCCTCGGCGAGCAGCACGGTCGCACCCACGCGGGCGGGCAGCCACGGCCGCCGCCACGGCTCTCGCGCGACAACGAGCGCGAGGAGGAGCCAGATCGCGCCGAAGGACCCTGCGTAGGTGATCGCCTCGAATAGCGGGTCCAGCATCCCGACCCGGTGCTCCACCACCCACCGCTGCAGGTCGCCGTCCGTGGGCGCGCTAGACCGGGAGCAGCTGCTTCGTCGACTCGATCAGCGCACGTGGGTCGAACGGCTTGCCGATGAAGCCCTGCGCGCCGCGCGACGCCGCGTCCGCCGCCGACTGCTCGTCCACCTTGCCGCTGAACATGATCACGGGAATGGCGCCGACGCCGTGCTTCTCCTGCACGCGCTGCAGCATCTCCCAGCCGTCCACCTGCGGCATCATCACGTCGAGCAGGATCAGGTCGGGCGGCTCCTCCTCGAGCGCCGCGAGTCCCTGCTCGGCGTTCGCGGCCTCGCGCACGACGTAGCCCTCAGCCTCGAGGTTGACGCGCACGTACTCGCGCAGGCGGTCGTCGTCGTCGACGATCAGCACGAGCGGCCCGTCGACAAGCCCTCCGGCGGCGGCGGGGCTGCGGCCCGAGCGGTCGAGGAACTGGTCGAGGTCGGCGCGCTTGTAGCGGCGGTGGCCGCCGGGGGTGTAGAAGGCGGACACCCGGCCGACGTCGGACCACTTACGCATCGTGCTCTGCGCGACACCGAGGTACCGCGCCGCCTGCCCCAGTGTGAGCCATTCCGGCTCGCCCGCTCCCGGACGACGGCTTCCGCGCGGTTCCCTGAATGCCATCCCCGGGGAATCTACCCAAACTTGCCGCTACCTGAAACACCAATCACTCGCCGGTCACCGTGACCGTGAGGGTTCGGGGCGCGGGCGGCAGTGGGCGCGGCTCGAGCGTCCGCACGTCCGTGCGCGTCCCCCCGGGCGAGGGGCCGTCCTCGAGCGCGCGTCCGAGGGCGACGCCGACGAGCACGAGCAGCACCGCGGCGGCGAGCGCGAACGCGGCCCGCAGGAGCGCCCGGCCGCGCCCGCGGCGGCGTTTCCGCGCGGGCGCGGGACGTAGCCGGTACTCGCTCACGGGTCGTAGTCGACGGCGCCGCGGGCGTAGAGATGGAAGGCAGCAGCCTCGACGAGCGACAGCGTGCGGGGCCACCCGGGCGCCGGCGCGTGCTCGGAGACCACGAAGCGCGACCAGCTCTCCGCTCGGCCGTACTCGCGCGTGAGCTCGGCGAGCGTGAACGTGCCGCCGAGACGGCGGCGCAGCTCGTCGCTCACGACGTCGACCTGCGTGTACAGGCGGTCGCGGGACGCCCGGTCGGCAGCCTCGGCGAGCAGGCGGCGGTGGCCGTCCTCCCACTCGCGGCGCGCGCTCTCGACCTCGGCCTCCGACATCGGGCGGCCACACTACCCGCGGGTGCAGCAGACGCCCGGCCACAGCGGCTCGAGCTCTGCGAGGACGAGCTCCCCGGCACGGTGCCCGGGACGCGCGAGCGCGTAGGCGACATGCGCGTGGAGGCACTTCAGCCGGCCCGGGTTCGCGCTGCCGCCGATGCCGAGCTCGAGCGAGGCGCCGCCGTCGGGGCCGGTGCGGCCGGCGGCGAGCTCGCGCCGCAGCCGGCGCTGCTCCTCCGTCGCGCGCGCCAGGTCGGCGCGGAGCCCGGCGTCGGCCTCGACGGCCTCGCTCCACCGCTCCACGCCGCCGGCCGCCTCCAGCCGGGCGACTGCCGCGACGAGGTGCGGGCAGGTCAGGTAGTACGTGGTCGGGAAGGGCGCGCCGGCTGCGTCGTAGGGGAGCTGCTCGGTGACGGCGGGTCGGCCCCACGGGCAGCGCGCGGCGACCCGGTGGAACGCCCGCGGGGGCCGTCCCAGCTGACGCTCGACGACCTTGCGGTCATCCATCGCGCAGCATCGTACGCTGCGCCTGCCGCCACTCGGGGATCCCTTTCACGATGAAGAGCCGCTCGCCCGGACGCACGAGGTTGCTGCGCCGCGCCTCGCGGGACACCGCGGTCATAGTCGCCGAACGCGCGAGCCGCTCCTGCAGCCGCGCGTTGACCGCCTCGAGCTCGCGCACCTCCGCGGCGCGCGCCTCGACGGAGGCGCGGGTCTCGAAGTAGGTCGTGAGCGGCCGGTAGTAGAGGAAGGCGACGACGCCCGCCACGAGGAGGAGGCTCCAGCGGAGGAGGACGCGCGTCGGGAGGACGCGTCGCTGCCGCGCCTGCGACCGCCCGCGTGCCGGCGCTTTCGCTCGCCCTTTGCTCGCCACTCCGCGTCTTTCCGCGGCGGCGGGTGCGCTCCTGCTAGATCACCTCGACCTTGATCACGTTCGTCGAGCCCGGGATGTTCACTGCGGTGCCGGCGGTGAGCACGACGCGGTCGCCGCGATCGACGATCCCGCTCGCGCACGCCGTCTCGAGCGAGGTCCGCCACAGCTCCTCCACGTCCGCGCACTCGGGGATGTGGAGCGGCGTCACGCCCCACTCGATCGCCATGTGGTGGAGCGAGTACTCGTGGTGCGTGAGCCCGAGGATCGGCCGGCGCGGCCGGAGCCGGGCGACCGCGGACGCGGTGCGGCCGGTGAAGGTCGGTACGAGCAGCGCCGTCGCCGAGAGCGCCTCCGCGATGTCGCAGGCGGCGTTCGACATCGCCTGCCCGATCGTCGGGTTGTCGTCGGCACCGGGGATCTCGTGCCGGTAGTCGAGACTCGGCTCGACGGCGTGCGCGATCCGGTCCATGTACGCGACCGCCTCGGCCGGGTAGTCGCCGATCGCGGTCTCGCCCGAGAGCATGATCGCCGACGTCCCGTCGAGGATCGCGTTCGCGACGTCGGAGGCCTCGGCGCGGGTCGGCTCGGGCGCGTGGATCATCGACTCGAGCATCTGGGTCGCCGTGATCACCGGCTTCCCCTGCTCGAGCGCCCGCAGGATGATCCGCTTCTGCAGCAGCGGCACCTCCGCCGCGCCGATCTCGACCCCGAGGTCGCCGCGCGCGACCATGACGGCGTCGGCGTGGCGCAGGATGTCGTCGAGCACGGCGACTGCCTCGGCCTTCTCGATCTTCGCGATCACCCGCGCCGTCGACGAGGAGGCTTCGATCAGCGTCTTCAGCGCCTGGACGTCGGAGGCGGAGCGCACGAAGGAGAGCGCGACGTAGTCGCAGCCGAGTTCGAGCGCAAGCTGGAGGTCGTCGATGTCTTTCTTCGTCAGCGACGGGATCGGCAGGGCGACTCCCGGGAGGTTCACGCCTTTGTTCGAGGAGACGACGCCGCCGACGATCACCTCGCACACCGCCCGCCCGCGCTCGACCCGCTCGACTCGCAGCCGGACGGCGCCGTCGTCGATCAGGACGTCGTTCCCCGCCTGGAGGACGGAGCCGAGGACGGCCGGCGCGATCGGGAGGTCGCCGTCGTGTGCCGCGCCCTCGCCGGCCAGTGTCACGTGCGTCCCGCGCTCGAGCGCCACGGGGCCGCCGTTCAGGTCGCCGACCCGCAGCTTCGGCCCCTGGAGGTCGGCGATCAGCGCGATCGGCCGGCCGAGCTCCGAACGCGTCCCCCGCACGAGCTGCGCCGCGGCGGCGTGGTCGTCGCGCGTGCCGTGGGAGAAGTTGAGCCGGGCGCCGTCGATCGTCTGCGCGATCGCCGCGAACGCGTCCGGCTGCGTGCTTGCCGGCCCGAGGGTGGCGACGATCTTCGTGCGGCGCGGGACGACGGCCATCCGCTACAGGCTAGCCCGAGGTCGCACGCGGAAACGCACTGCGGCCGGGGTACACCGCCGCGTCGCCGAGCTCCTGCTCGATCCGCAGGAGCTGGTTGTACTTCGCTACCCGGTCGCTGCGGGCCGGTGCCCCGGTCTTGATCTGACCGGCGCCCGTGGCGACGGCAAGGTCGGCGATCGTCGTGTCCTCCGTCTCGCCCGAGCGGTGCGAGATGACGGCGCTGTAGCCGCTGCCCCGCGCGAGCTCGATCGCGTCGAGCGTCTCCGTCAGCGTTCCGATCTGGTTCACCTTCACGAGGATGGAGTTGCCGACGCCGGCGTCGATGCCGCGCCGGAGCCGCTCGGGGTTCGTCACGAAGAGGTCGTCGCCGACGAGTTGGACTCGGTCGCCGAGCCGCTCCGTGAGGGTCGCCCACGCGTCCCAGTCGTCCTCCGCGAGCCCGTCCTCGATCGACACGATCGGGTACCGCTCCAGCAGCCCGGCGAAGTACTCGACGGTGTCGAGCGACGACGCCTCGCGGCCCTCGAAGCGGTAGACCCCGTCGCGGTACACCTCGCTCATCGCCGGGTCGAGCGCGATCGCGACCCGGTCTCGCACGCCCGCCCGTTCCGCAGCCTCGAGGATCGCGTCGATCGCGTCCTCGCTTCCCGCGAGGTCGGGCGCGAAGCCACCCTCGTCGCCGACGGCGGTCGCGAGGCCGCGCTCGTGCAGCACGGCCTTCAGCGCGTGGTAGACGCCGGCGCCGACCTCGAGCGCCTCCGCGAACGACCCTGCACCGACCGGGACGACCATGAACTCCTGCAGGTCGATCGAGTTCGCGGCGTGGGCGCCCCCGTTGATCACGTTCAGCATCGGCACCGGGAGCACGGACGCGGACTCGCCGCCGAGGTAGCGCCACAGCGGCATGCCCGCCTCGGCGGCCGCAGCCTTCGCGGCGGCGAGCGACGTCCCAAGGATCGCATTCGCGCCCAGGCGCCCCTTGTTCGGCGTTCCGTCGAGCTCGATCAGCCGCTCGTCGAGCGCCCGCTGGTCGGCGGGATCGAGGCCGCGGACGGCGCCGGCGATCTCCCCGTCGACGTTCGCGACCGCCTGCGTGACCGCCTTCCCGCCGTAGGCCGAGCCGCCGTCCCGCAGCTCGACCGCCTCGTGCACCCCCGTCGAAGCGCCCGACGGCACGGCGGCTCGGCCGAGCGCGCCCGACTCGAGCACCACGTCCACCTCGACCGTCGGGTTCCCCCGCGAGTCGAGCACCTGCCGCCCCACGACGTGCGCAATTCCACTCAACGAAGCTCCTCCTTGGCCCGGTCGTAGTAGCGGTCCTGGCCGTCGAGCCCGAGCTCTGCCCAGCGCTCGCCGCCGGCGGCCGCCAGCTCGTCTGCCCGCTCCACGCGCGCGACGAACGTGTGCGTCGTCCGCCGCAGCGCGAGCTCGGGGTCGACGTTCAGCTTCCGGGCGACGTTGACGATCGCGAAGAGGACGTCGCCGAGCTCGGCGACGACCCGCTCGTCGGGCTCCGTCTCGGCAGGCGTGGAGCCGGCGCGCCCGACCTCAGCGGTGAGCTCGTCCAGCTCCTCCCGCACCTTGGCGAGCGGCGCCTCGAGGTCGGCCCAGTCGAAGCCGACCGAGGCCGCGCGCTGCTGGGCCTTGCGGGCGTGTAGCAGCGCGGGAAGCGACGCCGGCAGGTCGTGGAACACACCGCGGCGCCCCTCGACCTCGACCTTGAGCTCCTCCCATCGGTCGCGGACCCGTCCCGCCGTCCGCGCCTCGGCGTCGCCGAAGACGTGCGGATGCCGCCGCACGAGCTTCGCGTGCACGCCGCGCGCGACCGTCTCGAGGTCGCCCTCCCCGCGCTCCTCGAGCAGGAGCGAGAGGAAGTACACCTGGAAGAGCAGGTCGCCGAGCTCGTCGTGGAGCTTCGCCGGCGATCCGGCGAGGGCGGCGTCCGCGACCTCGTACGCCTCCTCGACCGTGTGCGGGACGATCGTCCGCGCGGTCTGCTCGCGGTCCCAGGGGCAGTCGCGCCGCAGCCGGTGCGTCAGCTCCTGCAGCTCGACGAGCGCCTCGCCGAGTCGCTCCACCGGCGGCGGGATCCCCGCTACTTCTCGTCCGTGGTCTCGGTCGTGCCCGTCACCGGCGGGGGCGGGTTGAAGCCGACGCCGTAGGCGACCTTGTCCTCGTACTCCTTTTTGAGGCCGTCGACCCACTTCGTCATCGCCTCGTTCTTCTTCTGCTGCACGAGCTGCTGCCGGATCGAGTCCTTGACCTCCTTCAGGGGCGTCGTCGACGACTTCTTCACGTCGGTCAGCGCCTGGATGATGTGGAAGCCGAACTCGGTCTTCACGGGCTCCGAGATCTCGTTCTTCTTTAGCTCGAACGCCTTCTTGTCGAACGGCGCGACGGTCTGGCCCTTGGTGATCGTGAGCTTGCCGCCCTCGGCCTTGGAGCCCTCGTCCTCGGAGTTCGCCTTTGCCAGCGCCGCGAAGTTCGCGCCGTCCTTCGCTTTCACCTGCGTGTAGAGGTCGTCGGCCTTCGCCTTCTGCTTGACGAGGATGTGGCGCACGTCGCGGCTCTCGGGCTGCGAGTAGTTCGCCTTGTTCTTCTCGTAGTAGGCCTTGACGTCCTCGTCGGAGACCTTCACGTCCTTGGTCACCTGCTCGAAGATCTTCTCCGAGACGAGCTGGGCGCGGATGTCGTTGCGCACCTGGACGTCGGAGAGGCCCTGCTCCTTCAGCTGCGTCTCGTACTTCTTCTGGTCGCCGCCGAAGTACTGCTTCTTGATCTGCTCGAGCCGGTCCTCGACCTGCTGCTCCTCGATCTTGATCCCCAGCTCCTCCGCTTCCTGCTCGAACTGGCGGCGCTGGACGAGGAACTGGACGGCCTGGTTCTTGAGCGTCTGGTACTCCTGCGAGCCGGCGGCGGGGAAGTCGCGCTTCTGGTTCTCGTAGCTCTTCTTCGCCTGCGAGATCAGCGTGTCGAACTCCGTCTTCTGGATCGGCTCGCCGTCGACGCTCGCCACGGCGTCGGCGGGGACGGACTGCTTGTCGTCGCCGCCGCAGCCCGTGAAGACGAACGCGAGAAGCAGGGCAGGAAGAAGGAACAGGCGCGACTTCATCATGAGAAAGAGAGCTCCAATGGTGACGGGGATGTGCCGAACTTCGGGGCGGCGTCAGGCCGCGTGGCGCGCGTCCACGATAGCAGCGACAAGGCCGATCGCCCCCTCGAGCGCCTCCGTTCTTAGTGAAACTTCACGTTTCGCCGTCGTGTAGATCGCGGTGTCGACCGCGTCGCGCAGCGCGCGCAGCTCGCCGGAGCCGAGCGCGATCGGCCCGACGGTGGCGCGGCCGCCACGGAAGACCAGGTAGTCCGCGCCCAGGCGCGCGAGCTGCAGCTTCGCCTCCTGGATCGCGAACAGGTGCTCGACCGGCTCCGGGATCGGCCCGTACCGGTCGTCGAGCGCGGCGCGGAGCTCGCGCAGCTCGTCGTCGGTCTCTGCGAGCGCGAGCCGGCGGTGGACGTCGATCCGGAGCGCCTCCGACGCGATGTACGACGCCGGGACGTACGCGTCGACGCGCGCGTCCACCCGCACCGGCCGCGCAGCGACGCGCCGCTGGCCCTGGAGCTCCGCCACCGCCTCGTTCAGCATCTCGACGTACAGCTCGAACCCGAGCGCCGCAACGTGACCGGACTGCTCGGAGCCGAGCAGGTCGCCGGCGCCGCGGATCTCGAGATCGCGCATCGCGATCTGGAAGCCGGCGCCGAGCTCCGTATGGTCCGCGAGGGTCGAGAGCCGCGCGCGCGCCTCGGGCGTCAGCTCCGTCGCGTCGGGATAGAAGAGGTAGGCGTGCGCGGTGACGTCGGAGCGTCCGACGCGGCCGCGGATCTGGTAGAGCTGGCTCAGCCCCAGCATGTCGGCCCGCTCGACAACGAGCGTGTTCGCCTGCGGAATGTCGATCCCCGATTCGATGATCGTCGTCGAGACGAGCACGTCGGCGTCGCCACGCAGGAACGCGTGCATCTTCTCCTCGAGCTCCTTCTCCCGCATCTGCCCGTGCGCGACGAGCACGCGGAGCCGCGGGCAGAGCTGCCGGAGCTTCTCCGCCGCCTCGTCGATCGTCTCGACGCGGTTGTGGAGGTAGAACGCCTGCCCGCCGCGGTCGAGCTCCCGCTCGAGCGCCGTCCGCACGAGCTCCTCGTCGTACTCCCCCACCGTCGTGCGGATCGGCCGGCGTCCCTCCGGCGGTGTCTCGATGATCGAGATGTCGCGCAGGCCGGAGAGCGACATGTGCAGCGTTCGTGGGATCGGCGTCGCCGACAGCGCCAGCACGTCCACCTCGAGCCGTAGCGCCCGCAGCAGCTCCTTCTGGGCGACGCCAAAGCGCTGCTCCTCGTCGAGGATGACGAGGCCGAGGTCCTTCGGGATCACGTCGCGGCTGAGGACACGGTGCGTCCCGATCAGCACTTCCACCTTTCCCTCGGAGAAGTCCTTCAGCACCTGCTTCGTGTCGGCGGCGCTGCGGAACCGCGACACCATCTCGACGCGGATCGGGAAGTCGCGGTAGCGGTTGCGGAACGTGTTCCAGTGCTGCTCGGCGAGGATCGTCGTCGGGCAGAGGAAGAGCACCTGCTTGCCGTTGACGCCGACCGCGAACGCCGCCCGCACCGCCACCTCGGTCTTGCCGAAGCCGACGTCGCCGCACACGAGCCGGTCCATCGGCCGCGGCGCCTCGAGGTCCTCCTTCGTCGCCTCGATCGCGCGCGCCTGGTCCTCCGTCTCCCGGTACGGGAACTCCGTCTCGAGTCGCTCCAGCCAGTCGTTCGTGAGGTCGTAGGCCGTCCCCGGCGCCTGCTGGCGCTGCGCGTAGAGCGCGATCAGCTCCGTCGCGAGCTCCTGCACCGATGCGCGGGCGCGCGCCTTCAGGTTCTGCCACGCCTTCCCGCCGAGCTTCGAGAGGGCGGGTGCGGTGGCGTCGGCGCCGATGTACCTCGACACCTTCCCGAGCTGCTCGTGCGGAATGTAGAGGCGGTCCTCACCGCGGAAGGCGAGGAACAGGTAGTCGCGCGTGACGCCCGCGACCTCCTTCGTCTCGAAGCCGAGCAGCCTGCCGACGCCGTGGTCCTCGTGGACGACGTAGTCGCCGGTGCGCAGGTCGGCGAACGAGGCGAGCGCCCGGCCCAGGCGCCGGTCGGCGCGAGGCGGGCGCTTGCGGAAGACCTGCGTGTCCGGAAGCAGGACGAGACCGAGCTCGCGCCAGACGAACCCTCGCCGGGCCGGTGCGACTGCGAACAGGAGCGCAGGATCGTCCGGCAGGTCGCCGCCGGGCTCGAGCAGCGCCGCGTCGACCTTGCGAAGCAGGTTCTCGGTGCGGAGCGCCTCGCCGCGGTGCGGGAACGCGACGACGACCCGGTTTCCCCCGCGCACGAAGCCAGCGAGCTCCGTCTCGGCCTCGGCGAGGCCCCGCGCGGCGATCGCCGGTCGCTGCGCCTCGAAGGAGAAGGGTTGCGCCTGCGGAAACGGGTCGAGCTCCGACGCGCCGGTCAGGTCGACCGGCGTAAGTCCCTCCTCCGACCACACCCGCCGCACCTCGTCGGGCTGCCACACGAAGTCGGGCACTCGCTCGAGCACCGGCACGAGATCGTCCGGCGCCGCCGGCCGCTGCGGCTCTCCCCAGTCGTCGTCGCGCAGCGTCGGCTCGACGAGGTCGGCCCGCCTTTCGGCCGCCGCGTGGACGACGGCGTCCTCGACCGGGTGCAGCGCGCGCTGTGTGAACGGCGAAAAAGCGCGGACGCCCTCGATCTCGTCGCCGAAGAACTCGACGCGGAGCGGCTCGCGCCCCGTCGTCGGGAAGACGTCGAGGAGGCCGCCGCGGACGGCGAACTGCCCCCGCTCCTCCGCCCGCTCGACGCGCTCGTAGCCCGCGAGCGCAAGCGCCTCGGCGAGGCCGCCGAGCCCGGGCTCAGCGCCGACCTCGAGCCGTACCGGCTCGGGCCGCGCCCGCGGCGGCGGCGTTCCCTCGGCGGCCGCGGCGGC
>DASQNG010000077.1:0-14292 GCA_035645095.1 Gaiellaceae bacterium
CGCCCGCCGGAGCGCGGGGCAGCTGCAGCACGAACGTCGCGCCCCGGCCGGGCGCCGAGCGGACGTCGAGGCTGCCGCCCATCCGCTGTGCCAGCTCGCGCGCGATGTAGAGCCCGAGCCCGGTGCCACCCGGTGCGTTCCGGAGCTGAGGGTCCGCGCGCACGAACTTCTCGAAGATCCGGTCGACGTCGGTCGGGAGGACGCCAGGCCCTGCATCCGCCACCGAGATCGTCACCCGGCTCTCGTCGCCGGCGAGCCGGACGGCGACGGGAGTCCCGCCGCCGTACTTGAGGGCGTTGTCGAGCAGGTTCACCAGCACCTGCTGGATCCTCCCCGCGTCTCCGTACGCGGCGGGCGCGTCCGCAGGGAGCGCCACCTCGAGCGCGACCGGCTCGACGTACTGCGCCCCGATCGCCTCCACCGACGCGGCCACGACCTCGGCGACGTCGACGACGCCGTGCTCGAAGTGCACCTCGCCGCGGTCGAGGTTCCTCGTCAGGAGTACCTCGCCCGTGATCCTGGCGAGTCGCGTCGCCTGCCGCGCGATCATCTCGAGTAGCTGGCGTCCCTGGCTCGCGCCGAGGTCGATGTCGCGCCGGAGGAGTGTCTCGGCGGCACCGTAGACAGCAGCGAGCGGCGTCCGCAGCTCGTGTGAGATCGTCGCGATCAGGTCGTTCTTCTCCTCGTCCAGCCGCCGCTCGCCGGTCACGTCGCGAAACGCGCAGACGACGCCGGCCGCCGTCGCGACCGCGGCCACCGAGAGCCACAGGTCGCGGCCGCCGACCTCGAGCGGCACCGTCACCGGCGGCGCGCTGACGTCGCCCGTCGAGACGGGAACGGCGGCCGCGACCGCGTCCCACTCGGGCACGGCCTCGCCGAGCCGGCACCCGACGACGGCGTCCGCCGCGAGCCCGGTCGCGTCCGCGGCGGCACGGTTCCAGAGCCTGACGACCCCGTCGGGGTCGAGGAGGAAGACGCCCGTGCCCACCGCCTCCAGTACCTGCGCCGCGAGTTCGCGCTCGGCGGCCACGGCGAGCGCCGCCGCCTCGGCCGCCTCGAGGCGCCGCCGCTCGCTCTGGAGGCGGGCGTTGCGGACGGACGCCGCCATCTGCGCGACGAGACCTTCCACCACCTCGAGCTGCTCGCCGGAGTAGGAGCCATGGTCCGTCATCACCTGCACGACACCCACGACGCGGCCGTCGTGCTTCACCGGCACCATCAGCGCGGCCGTCGTCCCTGCGGCGCCGGCGGACGGGATCCGCTGCAGCGCACCGTCGCGGTCGACGTTGTAGAAGACGCCCTCCGCCGTCTCCACGAGCTCGCCGACGTCGTTGAAGAGCAGTGGCTCGCCGCTCACGATCACGCGGCTCTGCATGCCGCCGCCGCTGCGGTTGAGGGGCAGCGCCGGAAGCGTCCCGGGGTCGAGCACGTTCCCCTCGACCCACGCGAACTCGCAGCGGATCAGGTCGTCGCGCTCCTCGTAGGACGAGACGACGACGCCGTCGTGCGGCACCACGTCCCCGAGCAGCTCGTGGAACCGCTGGTAGACGCGCTCGGGGTCGAGCGTCTCGCCCAGCTCTCGTGCCGCGTGCAGCAGCAGCTCGGCCACCTCCGCTTTCCGCGCCAGCTGCTGCTCGTCCATCGAGGTGACGGTAGACGACGGCGCCGCGGCGGGCGTGCGTGAGCTGCCGACGTTGAGGACTACACTGGAGGTGCAGCACGAACGTCCAGGTGCGAGAGGCCGGTCCCGGAAGCGTGGACGCGACGACACCCGATACCGCCACCGACGAGAGCGGCCCGACGATCCTCGTCTGCGACGACGATCCGCCGCTCCGTGAGCTCGTCCGGGCAGTGCTCGGGCCGTCGTATCGCTTCGTCGAGGCCGCCGACGGAACCGAGGCGCTCGCGTCCGTGCGTGAGCTCGTGCCCGACCTGATCGTGCTCGACGTCATGCTGCCGGGCATGAGCGGCATCGACGTGCTGCGGACGCTGCGCGCCGACGAGGCGACCTCCCACATCCCGGTCGTGGTGATCACCGCGTGGAGCCACGCCGAGGCGGACGCGTGGACGGCCGGCGCCGACCGCTTCGTCTCGAAGCCGTTCGACCCCGACGAGCTCGACCGGGCGGTGCGGGAGCTGCTCGAGTGACGCTGGCGCGTCAGATGTGGTTGGCGAGCATCGCGCTCGCGATCGTCGTGGCGAGCGCGTTCGTGGCGCTCGCCGTCGCGCTCACCGCGCAGCGTGCGGCGGCCGAGCGGGAGGCGCGCTCCCGCGACATCGTCGCCGAGACGCTCCGCCTCGAGAACCTCGTCGTCGACGTGGAGGCGGGCATCCGCGGGTACGCGCTCACGCGGGAGCGCAGCTTTCTGAGGCCGTACAACGACGCGAGGCGGCGACTGCCGGCCCGCATCATCGAGCTCCGGCGGCTCGTCGGGGACGACCGCGGGCAGCGGCTCCGGGCCGCGCGGCTCGCGCGGGAGCTCAACGAGTACCTCGACGAGTATGCGGGGCCGCTCGTCCTCCTCGCCGGGGTCGAGCCGGCGGCGGCACGAAGCCGCGAGGCCGAGGGGGAGGGAGCGCAGAGGATGGCCGGCATCCGCGAGAGCTTTCAAACGTTCTACACGGCCGAGGACGAGCTGACGCGGAAGGCGGCGTCGACCGCCTCGACGCGTGCCGACACCGCCCTCGCCGTCGCGGGCCTCGGCTTCGCCGGGTCGACGCTGCTGATCGTCCTCTTCGGACTCGCCCTCTCGGGGTCGATCGTGCGGCCGATCCGCGCGGTCGCCGCCGGCGCCGGCTCGCTCGCCGAGGGCGACCTCTCGGTCCGGCTCCCGTCCGCAGGGCCCGGCGAGGTGGGGGAGCTGACGCGCTCCTTCAACACGATGGCCGAACGGCTCGAGGAGAGCCGGGCGGAGCTCCAGGCGCAGAACGAGAAGCTCCGCGAGAGCGAGCAGATGAAGTCGGAGCTCGTCAGCATCGTCTCGCACGAGCTGCGGACGCCGCTCGCGAGCGTGCTCGGCTTCACGTCGCTGCTCCTGAAGCGGGACTTCGATCCCCCGACCCGCCGCCACTACCTCGGGATCATCGATGCGCAGGCGCGCCGCCTCGCGGCGCTGCTGGAGGACTTCCTCGACGTCCAGCGGATCGAGCAGACGGGCCTGGAGCTCGCCGACCAGAAGGTCGACCTCGCGCGGCTCCTGGAGGAGCAGGCTCAGCTGTTCTCGGCACAGAGCCCGAGCCACCGCCTGGAGGTGGAGGTAGAGCGGCCGCTGCCCGTGCGCGGCGACCCGAACAGGCTTGCGCAGGTGGTCGGGAACCTCCTCTCGAACGCGATCAAGTACTCGCAGGAGGGCAGCCGCGTCGAGCTCGCCGCGCAGAAGGACGGGTACCGTGTCCGCATGACGGTTCGCGACGAGGGGCGCGGCATCCCGGCCGAGCAGCAGGAGCGCATCTTCACGAAGTTCTTCCGCGGCGACGCCGGCGCGACCGGCATCACCGGGACCGGCCTCGGCCTCGCGGTGTCCCGCGAGATCGTCGAGGCGCACGGGGGCAGGATCGGCTTCGACAGCGATGTCGGCAGCGGCTCCACCTTCTGGGTGGAGCTGCCCGCTGCACGCGTGGAGGTCGCGGCGACAGAACGAGGAGAGGAGCAGTGATGTTCGGGAAGGCCGCTTCCTTGCTGGTCGGCGTGCTCGTGGGGGTGCTCGTGGCGGTCGCGGTGGGCGGCTCGAGCTCGCGCGCGGCCACGGGCCCGGCGCAGATCAAGATCACGGATCGCGAGGTCCGCGTCGTCCGCGTCGACGTCGGGGCCCGCGGTACCTCGCCGGGCGACATCGAGGTGATCCACTACCGGCTCTTCAACCGGCGCGTGACGAAGAACGCGATCGGACGGGCGGAGCTTCACTGCACGTTCGTGGACGGCGGCCGCGCTCGCCTCTGCCAGGGCACCTACTTCCTGCCGCGCGGCAAGCTCATGGTCGCCGGCTCGATGCGTTTCCGTCAGTTCTACGACCTCGCGGTCGTCGGCGGCACCGGCCTCTACGACAATGCGCGCGGGACACTGACGGTCACCAGGACGCACACACGCCCGATCCGCAACCTCGTGCTCTTCCGGCTCGTCGGCTGAGACGCGACCGCGCGGAGCCGGGCGGGGCCCGGTTCCTTGATCGCGCAACCATCTGCTACGGTGGCGCCATGGAGCTCGGTCTCTACACGTTTGCGGAGCTGACGCCGGACCCGCGCAGCGGCCGGGCGGTGATGCCGCAGGAGCGGCTCGCGAACCTGCTCGAGGAGGCGGCGCTCGCCGACGAGCTCGGGCTCGACGTCTACGGGGTGGGCGAGCACCACCGGCCGGACTTCGCGGTGTCCGCGCCGGCCGTCGTCCTCGCCGCCGTAGCAGCGCGGACGACGCGGATTCGGCTGACGAGCGCCGTGAGCGTCCTCAGCTCGGACGACCCCGTGCGCGTCTTCCAGGAGTTCGCGACGCTGGACCTCCTGTCGGACGGGCGGGCCGAGATCATGGCCGGCCGCGGTTCCTTCGTCGAGTCGTTCCCGCTCTTCGGCTACGACCTGCGCCTGTACGACGAGCTCTTCGCCGAGAAGCTCGAGCTGCTGCTCCGCCTGCGCGAGTCCGAGCACGTCACGTGGCGGGGTGGGCACCGCCCGCCGATCGACGAGCGCGGCGTCTACCCGCGGCCGCTCCAGGACCCGCTGCCGGTGTGGGTCGCGGTGGGCGGGACGCCGCAGTCGGCCGTCCGCGCCGGCTCGCTCGGGCTGCCGCTGGCGCTCGCGATCATCGGCGGGCTGCCGGAGCGGTTCACGCCGTTCGTGGAGCTGCACCGGCGCGCCGCGCACGAGGCGGGTCACGTCGGCGTGCCGGTGAGCATCAACTCCCACGGCTTCGTGGCCGAGACCGGCGAGCGCGCACTCGAGCTCTCGTACCCCTCGGCGGCGGCCGCGATGAACCGGATCGGCCGCGAGCGCGGCTGGCCGCCGCTCGGCCGGGCCGACTACGAGGCGGCGGCGACGCTACGCGGCGCGAACTTCGTCGGCAGCCCCGAGCAGGTCGCGGAGAAGATCCTCTACCAGCACGACCTGTTCCGGCACGACCGCTTCCTGCTCCAGCTCAGCGTCGGCTCGATGCCGCACGCCGACCTGATGCGCGCTATCGAGCTCTTCGGCACCGAGGTCGCGCCGGTCGTCCGCGCGGAGGTCGCTCGACGGGCTCCCGCGGCCGCGGCGAGCTGAGCGGGGGCGGCGCGCCCCGGCGCGCGACGCGTGTAGGTTAGGCCGCCGTGACCTCGGCCCACGCCACGGACACCGCCTCCTGGTGGCAGCGCGCGCACGGCGGCGACGATCTGCTCGTCGCGTACTTCTCGATGGAGTTCGGGCTCGAGGCGGCTCTCCCGATCTACTCGGGCGGTCTCGGGGTCCTCGCCGGCGACCATCTCAAGGCGGCGGCGGAGCTCGGGATCCCGCTCGTCGCCGTCGGCCTCCTCTACCGCGGCGGCTACTTCGAGCAGGGCGTCGACGAGGCGGGCCGGCAGACGGAGGAGTACCAGCCCGTCGACCCGGAGGCGCTCGGGCTCGTGCGGGAGTCGGTGACGGTCGAGGTCGATCTCGCAGGCGAGTCCGTCGCGGCGAACGTCTGGCGCAAGGACGTCGGCTCGGTGCCGCTCTACCTGCTCGAGGTGGAGTGGCTCACGGACGCGCTCTACGGCGGCGACCGCGAGCACCGCATCCGCCAGGAACTCTTGCTCGGCGTCGGCGGCATCCGCGCGCTCGCGGCACTCGGGATCGAGCCGACGGTCTTCCACCTGAACGAGGGTCACTCCGCCTTCCTCGCGATCGAGCGGATCCGCGAGCTCGTGCGGCGCGGGACGGACGTCGGCGCGGCGACCGATCTCGTCCGGCGCTCGTCGGTCTTCACCACGCACACGCCGGTCCCGGCCGGGAACGAGGTCTTCGGCAGCGACTTGGTGCTCCGTTACGCCGGACGGCTGGCCGAGGAGGCCGGCCTCTCGCACGACGAGCTGCTCTCACTCGGCCGCTCGCCGACGGACGGCGACGCGTTCGGGCTGACGCCGCTCGCGCTCCGGCTCTCGTCGTTCGCGAACGGCGTCTCGGAGCTGCACGGGGAGGTCGCGCGTGAGATGTGGAGCTGGCTCTCCGGCCACGATGCAGCCCCGATCGGGCACGTCACGAACGGCGTCCACCTCGGCACCTGGCTGCACCCGGACCTGGCGGAGCTCCTGCGCGACGCGGGCGTCCGGCCCGAGGCGCCGCCGGACGAGGCGCGGTGGGAGCGCGCGCTCGAGCTCGACGACGACGCGCTCTGGCGCGTCCACAACGGCTGCCGGGAGCGGCTCGCCGCGCTGGCTGGGCTCGACCCGGAGCGCCTGACGATCGGCTTCGCGCGACGCTTCGCCACGTACAAGCGCGCCGGCCTCGTCTTCAGCGACCTCGAGCGACTGCTCGCGCTGCCGGTGCAGGTCGTCGTCGCCGGGAAGGCGCACCCGCAGGACGACCCGGGGAAGGACGTGATGCAGCGCATCGTCGAGCTCTCGCGCGACTCGCGCCTCGCGGGAAGGATCGTCTTCCTGGAGAACTACGACATCGAGCTGGCGCAGCAGATCATCCCGGGCTGCGACATCTGGCTGAACACGCCGCGGCGCCCGCTCGAGGCGTCCGGGACGAGCGGCATGAAGGCGGCGGCGAACGGCGTCCTCAACCTCTCCGTGCTGGACGGGTGGTGGGCGGAGGGGTACGCGCCCGAGGTCGGCTGGGCGATCGAGGGCGCTTCGGACGAGGCCGACCTGGAGCAGCTGTATGGATTGCTCGAGGGGGACGTGCTGGCGGCCTGGCGCGACCGGGCCCGGTGGCTCGACATGATGCGCGCCTCGATCGCGCACCTCGCGCCTCGCTTCTCCATGCACCGCGTGCTCGTGGAATACGCCGAGAACTACTACCTCCCGGCGCACGCGCAGGCGAGGGCGGCGTAGCGCCCTCCACGGCTAGACCGCGCCGCTAGGCCTCGCTGACCTCGGCGTGGCGCTCGGCGATGCACTCCTGCGCCCACCGCTCGGCCTGCGTGAGCAGCGCGTCGGTGTCGCCGTCCTCGGCTTCGATCCGGATCTGGTGGACGGACGCCTCCATCTCGCGGTCGACGATGTACCGGTGTTCGGCGACGATGGTGACGGAGGGCTGGTCGGCGAGAACGGCGCGGGCGAGGTCCTCTATCTCCGCGCGAGTCGCCTCGCGGCCCGCGAAGACGCCGAAGTTGATCCGGACGTTTCCGTCCGGTGCGACGAATGCGATTGTCGGGACTTCTTGCATGCCTCTCGTGTGCCCACCCGTGCCGCGGGCCTAACGCTCCCGCGGCTCCCAGCGGAAGCGGCGGACGGCAAGCGCGAGCCCGGCAGCACCCCACGCCGCGAGCACCGCGAGCGACGCCGCCTCGCCGCCGAGCCCCTCGCCGGTGAGGTAGACGGCCTCGACGACTTCCACGAGGTGGCGCAGCGGCAGCAGGTCGGCGACGGCCTGCAGCGCCTCCGGCAGGTTGCGCGTCGGGCCGAACGCACCGGAGAGGAACGCCATCGGCAGTACGAGCACGTTCACGACGGCCGAGGCCCCCTCCGAGGAGCGGATCACGCCGCTGATGCCGATCCCCATCGCCGCGAAGGCGAGCGCGCCGGCGGCGAGTGCGGCGACGAGCGCGAGCGGCTGCACCGGCAGCGCCGCGCCGTAGAGGGCTCGGCCGAGTCCGACGAGGACCGCGGACTGGAGCGTGAACACCGCGAGGATGGACGCAAGGGCGGCACCGAGGTAGACCGACGGCGGCAGCGGCGTCGAGCGGATGCGCTTCAGGAGGCCCGACTCGCGCCGGATCACGAGCGAGATCGCGAGACCGGCGAACGCGGTGTTGGCGGCGCCGTAGGTCAGCAGCCCCGTCACGAGGTAGTCCGTGACGGGACGGCCCTCGTGCGTCCCCGAGTAGACGGCGCCGAGGAGCAGGAACAGCATCACCGGGAAGATGAAGATGAAGATCGCGGCCTCGCGGCTGCGCCAGAAGACGAGCTGCTCCGAGCGGAGCTGGTGTGCGAAGAGCCTCACGCGTACGGCTCCGGCGGCGCCTCGTCCATCAGGTCGAGGTAGACGTCCTCGAGCGTCGGCCGTCGCACCTCGAGCCCGTCGAGCTCGTACCCGGCCGCGAGTGCCGCACCCGTCAGCTCGTGCAGCTCGCGTGTCGGGTCCTCGGTCTCGAGGATGACGAGTTCGCCGTTCCGGCGGTAGCGGATCTCGGCACGGGCGTCGCCGATCAGCTCCGACGGAGGTCCCATCTTCACGAGCTCGCCGGCGCGCAGCACGGCGACGCGGTCGGCCAGCTGCTGGGCCTCGTCGAGGTAGTGGGTCGTCAGGAGCACCGTCTTCCCGAGCTCCCGCAGCGACCGGACGAGCTGCCACGCATTCCGCCGCGCCGCAGGGTCGAAGCCGGTCGTCGGCTCGTCGAGGAAGACGAGGTCGGGATCGCCGACGAGCGCGACACCGAGGTCGAGGCGCCGCTTCTGGCCGCCCGAGAGCGTCTTCACGCGCGCGTCCCGCTTCTGCGCGAGTCCCACCAGCTCCACGACCTCGTCGACGTCGCGCGGTCGCGCGTAGTAGCCGGCGAACACGCGATGCACCTCCCGCACCGTCAGGTTCGGCCAGAGTTCGGAGCTCTGGAGGACGACGCCGATCCGCTCGCGGAAGGCGGCTTCCGAGCGGCCGGGGTCGAAGCCGAGCACCTCCACGTCGCCGCCGTCCCGCGGCCGGTACCCCTCCAGGATCTCGACGGTCGTCGTCTTGCCGGCGCCGTTCGGGCCGAGCAAACCGAAGACCTCGCCGACCGCGACGTCGAAGCTGATGCCGCGCACGGCTTCCAGCGCGCCGTACGACTTGCGCAGCTCCCGAACGGAGATCGCGCTCACGGCAGCTCGAGCTCGAGCACCGTCGCCGGTGCGAACGCGACCTCTCCCGCGCCGAGCGCGGCCGCGAGCTCGGAGCAGTCCGGCTGGTGGCCGACGGCGGCGACCACGTCACCCGCTCCGTCGACCGCGTCGCGCAGGTCCTCCACGGCGGCGCCGGGAGCGAGGCGCTCGTCGACGCGGAGCTCGGCGCCGGTCGCCCGCGCGATCGCCGCACCCGTCTCGCGCGCGCGTAGGAGCGGGCTGACCACGACGACCTCCACCGCCTCGTGCGCCAGGCGATCGGCGAGGGCGCGCGCCTGCTCCCGCCCCTCGGGCGTGAGCGGGCGGAGCTCGTCGGGGTGTCCAGGTGCGGCGGCCGCGTGCCGCGCGAGGAAGAGGCGCATCGCGCGGAGGATAGAGCGTCGGCCCGATCCGCCCGCGGCGGCGGAGCGAGCGAGCGGCGGGACGGGGCGGGTGCTCCTCGCACCCGCCCCGTTCCGCTCGGGCCGTGCCCGGACTACGCGGTCGGCCGCGCCGTCCGCACCGAGATCAGCCGGCGGGACGAGACACCCGCGAGGACGTTGTCGCCCTCCTTGCGGGCGCGGACGAACATCGTCAGCAGGAAGCCGTTCCGGAGCGGCAGGAGCCTGGTCGGCTGGATCGTCACCGTGGCCCACCCCTCCTGGTCCGACCGCACCTCGGCCGGCTGCACGATCCGGCCGAACGGGATCGCCGTCACGTACACGAGGGCGTCACGGACGACGAACCCGCGCGTGTCCCTGATCCGGAACCGCGCTTGGAGCGGGTCGCGTGAGCGGATCGGCATCTGCGAGAACTGGATGTTCTCCACGACGAGCCGTGCCGGCGGCGTCACCGATGAGGCAGGAATCGAGATCTGGCCACTCGGCAGCCGGATCTGGCCCGCGGGGCCGGACGAGGCTACGACCGCCGTGACGTTCGAGGCGGCAGCACCGGAGCCGCTCGCGTTCGTCGCGGTCACGAGCGACCTGATCCGCTTGCCGACGTCGGCAGCCGTCAGCACGTACGTGTTCGCCGTCGCGCCGGGGATGTCGGCGCAGCCGGTCGGCGTCGCCGGCGCCTCGCACCGTTGCCACTTGTACGAGTAGGTGGTCGGAGAGTCCGTGTTCCACGAGCCGTTCGTGGTCGTGAGCGTGGCGCCCTCACGGGCCTCGCCGGTGACGACGGGCGCGGCGTAGTTCTGCGGGGCGTACTGGATCTGTGCGGGCGTGTTCGTGCTCGCGGCGCCGATCGTCGAGAAGACGGCCACGGCGGCTACGAGCAGGGACGACGACACGAGCGCGACGACGGCCCGCGCCTTGCGGTTCGGCCGGTCCATGAGTGTGCCTCCTTCGTTGGGGTCGTCCGTCCGCGTTCCACCCAACGAGCGAAGGAAACCGCTGCACACAGACCTTTTACATCGGTGCAACTACACTCGCGGCCGTGCGCCGCCTCCGCTACGTGCTGGCAGACGTCTTCACGGACACGCCCCTCGCCGGGAACCAGCTCGCCGTCTTCACCGACGCGCGCGACCTCGACGGGCCGACGATGCAGGCGCTCGCGCACGAGCTCGGCTTCTCCGAGACGGTGTACGTCCTCCCGCCGCGCGAAGACGGGCACGTGCGGCTGCGCATCTTCACGCCGCGAGACGAGATCCCGTTCGCAGGGCATCCGTGCCTCGGTGCCGCCTTCGTGCTCGCGGCGCCGCTCCAGCTCGGGGTGATCGTGCTCGAGACGGGAAGCGGCGCCGTCCCGGTGACGCTGACGCGCGACGAGGGCGGTCGGATCGTCTTCGGCCGGATGACGCAGCCGGTGCCGCGGGTCGCCGGCTACGACGCGGAGCCGGAGCTGCTGGCCGCGCTCGGCGTCGAGGCCTCCATGCTGCCGGTGGAGGTCTACGACAACGGCATCAGGCACGTCTACGTCGGCCTTCGCAGCGAGGAGGACGTGCAGCGGCTCGATCCCGACGCGCGGGCGCTCGCGCTGCTCGACGTCGCGGGCGTGAACGCCTTCGCCGGTGCCGGCACCCGCTGGAAGCTGCGCATGTTCTCGCCGCTCGCGGGCGTCGGCGAGGACGCCGCGACGGGCTCGGCGGCAGGGCCGCTCGCCTGTCACCTCTCGCGCCACGGTCTCGTTCCCTGGGGCGAGGAGATCGAGATCTCACAGGGGAGCGAGCTCGGTCGGCCCTCGACGCTCTACGCGCGGGCCGAGGCGGCGGACGGCGAGATCGCCGCAGTCGAGGTGGGCGGCACCGCCGTCGTGGTCGCGCGCGGCGAGTTCCTCATCCCGTAGCGGCTCACGCCCAGGCGACCGCCTCGACGTCCGGGAGCTCGAGCTCGAGCGAGCGCCAGAAGCGCGCTCCGTCGGTCGAGAGGTAGAGGCGGCTGCGGCCGGCGTAGAGCACCCGGTCGGGGTCGTCGGGGTGCACCGCGACGGCGAACCCGGGCGGCAGCCCGCGGCCCGCCTCGCGCCACGTCGCCCCGGCGTCGTGCGAGACGAGCAGGGGTGGCCGGCGGTCGACGACGGCGACCACGGTGGCGCCGGAAGCCGCGGCTGCGACGAGCCGCGGCAGCGTCACGTCGGCCGGCACCGGCGCCGCCGGCTCGCGCGGCTCCCCGAGCACCACGCCGTCCTCGGTGTCGACGGCGAAGACGCCCGCCGCGGTGAAGACGTGCGCGATGAGGACGTCCTCTTGCTGCACCACGAGCTCAGGCCGGCGCAGCAGCGAGTTCGAGCACGCGTGCGGCGGTCGCGGCGGCGTGGCGAGCCGCCGACAGCGGGCGGTGGCCGCCCGCGCGGGCCCAGACGTAGCAGGCGAGGAACGCGTCGCCGGCGCCGGTCGGGTCGACCTCCGGCGTGAGCCGCCGCACCGGCACCTGCTCGCGCGTGCCGCCCGCGAGCAGGAGCGCACCGCGGGAGCCGAGGGTCACGAGCACCTCGGGGACGCCGAGCGCGGCGACCGCCGCCTCGCCTCCGAGCACGGCGGTCTCCGTCTCGGACAGCTTGAGCACGCGCACGTGGCGCAGCAGCTCCGGGTCGAAATCGGCATCGGGCTCGAGCGGGCCGCTCCGGGCGGGCCGGACGAGCGCCTGCCCGTCCAGGGCGAGGCGGCGGTCGCGTGCGAGCGCCTCGACGACGTCGGCGGGGAAGTCCGCGCGGGTGAGGGCACCGAGCTGGACCCACTCCGCGCGCCCGACACGAGCCGCCGCCTCGGCGGTCCAGGGGGAGCCGGGGTCGAGGACGGTGAGCGTCCGCTCCTCGCCGGCGTAGCGGAGCTCGAAGGAGGCCGTCCGGGCTGCCTCCACCCATGTGACCGGAACGCCGAGCGCGGCGAGCGGCGGCAGGAGCGTCCGGCGGTCGGCAGCCGCGCAGCGGGCGACGACCCGGCTGCGGCCGCCCAGCAGCCGTAGCGCGCGCGCTGCGTGGAACGGCGCGCCGCCGACGCGGGCTGCCGATCCTTCGACGACGTCGCGGGTGAGGTTCCCGATCACCGCGACGCCGCGCACGAGCCGATCCTACGGAAGCGTTGCGGCTAGTACCGGCGGCCGCCGGCGCGGGCGACGAGCGTGCCGAGCGCGAAGGCGACGGCGAAGCTCGGCAGCGTCGCGCCGACGCCGAGGTCCTGCGGGTGCGTCCACTCGACGGCGTCCACCCACCACGACGGCCCGACGGGGTGCAGCCACTGGTAGGCGGCGAAGCCGGCGACCCACGCCGCGATCATGCCGCCGCGCACGCGCGGCGACTCGAAGACGTCCTCGCGCAGGTAGCGCCGCCCGGCCGCGAGCCAGTCCGCGAGCAGGACGCCGAAGAGCGGCACGAAGAACGACCCGAGCAGGATCAGGAACGCCTCGTACGAGAGCAGGTCGATCGTGAGCGCGCCGACGATCGCGGCGGCCGCGACGGCGACGAGCAGCGCTCGCTGCGGCAGGCGCGGCGCCAGGTTCTGGAGCGACACCGCCGCCGAGTAGACGTTCGCGAACGCCTCGTCGGTCTCGTCGACCATGACGGCGAAGAGGGCGAGCGCGGCCGCGAGGCCGCCGGCCGCGACCGCGACGGGCAGCGCTGCGGGGTCGGTGACGTCGCGGGTGAAGAAGAGGATCGCGCCGAGCGTCCACATCCACACGCTCGCCACGAGGTACCCCACGCCGACCCCCCAGAAGGTCGCGCGTCGGGTCCGGCCGAACCGGCTGTAGTCGGCGACGAGCGGGATCCAGGAGACCGTGATCGCGACGACGAGGTCGACGCCCTCGAGGACCGAGGAGCCGCCCTCGCCGCCCCGGCCGAACGCGTCGCCGAGACCCACGCCGGAGAGCGCCCACCAGGTGAGGTAGAGGAGCGACGCGAGCACCGCCCACACGACGAACTTCCGGATCAGCTTGCGGACGACGTCGATCGGCCCGAGCAGCGCGAGCCCGAGCGCGATGCCGCCGAAGAGGAGCGTCCAGAGCGACTGCCCGCGGAAGCCGAAGAGCTCGTCCGAGAGTGCCGCGGCGGCGGTGGCGATGATCAGGAGCTCGAAGATCGCCCAGCCGACGCACTGCGCCGCGTTCAGCACCGTCGGCAGCCACGAGCCCTGCCGACCGAGTGGTGCGCGCATCAGCACCATCGAGGGGACGCGGCCGTCGGCACCGATCATTCCGGCGAGACCCAGCATCGTGTTCCCGATCAGGCCGCCGACGAGGATCGCGAGCAGCGCCTGCGGGAGCGAGAGCGCCGGCACGAGGTAGGTGCCGGCGACGAGCACGAGCAGCGAGACGCCCAGGTTGCCCCAGAGCAGGCCGCTGTCGAGCGCGCCGAGGACGCGGAGCCGCTCCGGCACGGGCTCGATGCCCCACGAGGGCGTGCGTTCCATCCTTCGTGCTCCTCCCTTCGCCGGTGCTAGCCGGAGCAGGTTCGACGGGTCTGATCTCAGCCCCTCGCGGGGCACCCCGGTCGCGGCAGCCTAGCTGCCGGAAAGCGCAGAGGGCGCCGGTCAGGCGCCCGTCCACACTCCTCCCCCGAGCTGCAAGCGGGTCTCCCCGGCTGCGGGCGGGCAGAGTAGCCGCGAACCGGCGGACGTCAACCCGCCGGCGCGGCCTACGGGGCGAGGAGGCGGCGCAGCACGTACGGGAGGATGCCACCATGGCGGAGGTACTCGCGCTCACGCGGCGTGTCGAGCCGGACGCGCGCGGTGAACATGGTCTCGTCGGCGCGCACCGCCACCTCGCGCGCCTCGCCGTTCTCGACGCCCTCGATCGAGAACGTCTCGCGCCCGGTGAGGCCGAGCGTCGTCGGGGTCTCGCCGTCGCGGAACTGCAGCGGCAGGATGCCCATCATGAGCAGGTTCGAG
>DASQNG010000078.1:0-5314 GCA_035645095.1 Gaiellaceae bacterium
CGCGCGCGGCACGCTCACCCGACGAAGTCGATTCGCACCGGGGACGGGAACGCACAGACCGCCTCGCCGCGCCGCAGCAGCTCGGCGACCGCCTGCCGCCCCTCGTCGCCGTAGTCGCACGTGAGCTCGTTCACGTACATGTCCACGAACCGGTCGGCGACGTCGTGGTCGATCCCGCGCCCGAACTGCAGCGCATAGGTCATCGCCTCGTCGCGGTGGGCGAGGCCGGCGCGGATCGAATCGAGCAGCACCGCCGAGAGCTCGTCGACGCCTTCGACGTCCCGGCGCACGGTGTTGACGCCGAGCGGCAGGGGCAGGCCCGTCTCGAGCAGCCACCATTCACCGAGGTCGAGCACCTTGTGCAGACCCGCGCCCGCGTAGGTCAGCTGTCCCTCGTGGATGACGACGCCGGCGTCGGCGCGACCGTCCGCCACCTCGTCGGCGATCCGGTCGAACGGCAGCTCGCGATAGCGGAACTCCCCGAGGGCGAGGCGCGCCGCGAGGAACGCGGTGGTGGTGCGGCCGGGGACCACCAGCTCGAGGCTGCCCAGCTCCTCGGGATCGAGCGGCTCGCGCGCGACGACGATCGGCCCGTACCCCGCGCCGATGCTGGCGCCGTGCGGCAGGAGCGCGTACCGATCCTGCACGAGCGGGTACGCGGCGACCGAGAGCGCCGTCACCTCGAGGCGGCCCTCGAGCGCCCAGTCGTTGAGCGTCGCGATGTCCGCGTGCACCTGCTCGAAGGCGAACCCGCGCGTGTCGACCGCGCCCGCCGCGAGCGCCCAGAACATGAAGGCGTCGTCCGGGTCGGGGCTGTGGCCCAGCCTGATCAGCACCGGGCGAGGCTAGCACCCGGCCTACACTCCCCCTGGTGTCCAAGGTCGACCTCAGCGATGCGATCCAGGACTACCTGAAGGAGATCTACAAGCTGGCGACCGGAGGGGATCGCGTCTCGACGTCTGCACTGGCCCGGCGGCAGGGCGTGTCGCCCGCCTCCGCGAGCTCGATGGTGAAGAAGCTCGCCGCGCTCGGGCTCGCCGAGCACGCGCTCTACCGCGGCGTCACGCTCACGCACGCGGGCGAGCAGGTGGCGCTCGAGGTGATCCGCCACCACCGGTTGCTCGAGCTCTACCTCGCCGAGACGCTCGGGATCGGCGTCGACGACGTGCACGCGGAGGCCGACCGCCTGGAGCACGCGCTCTCGGACGAGCTCGAGGCGAGGATCGACCGCGCTCTCGGCTTCCCGACGCACGACCCGCACGGCGATCCGATCCCGGACGCGAACCTCGAGTGGCCGAGCGCCCCGCCGCCCGGGTCGGGGGCGGGGCGCTCGACGGCGGGCTAGCTCATGCCCGGGATTTCGGCGTAGGCGACGACGCGCCCGCCGACGATCACCGTCAGGACGTGGTCGCCGTCCGCGACGACCGAGAACGACACCGGCTCGCTGCGGTACCGGATCGCGCTCGACGCGCGGGCGACGCCGCGTGCATCGGCCGTCGCCACGACGCCCTTCGCGAAGCTCGCGCTGAGCTTCGGGTAGCGGCCGACGCGGAGCAGGACGGTCGCCTTCGCGCCGGGTGCGAGGCCCTTGAGACGGACGGAGATCTTCGTGCCGATGCCGTTCGCGCCGACCGTCGCCGAACCGGCGACGCCGGACTTCGCAACCGGCTTGAAGAGGACCGTCTCGACCGGAGCCGCGGCCGACGCCCCCGCCGCGAAGGCGGCGGCGACGACTGCGACTGCGAGAGTGCTGCGGAGGACGCGGGACATGATGGGCTCCTTCTGGATCGATTGAGTACGCAAGTGTTGTACGCCACCGAGTGCCTCCTTGTCATCGGCCGCCGCGACGATTCGCCGTCGTCCGCACGAACGACGGCGCGTCGTCTGCACGACCACGGTCCGAGCCGCGAGGATCCTCGCGCCGTCGCGGGGTGGGCCCCGCCTCGGGCGACGGCGCCGCTAGCGCCGGCCGAAGAAGAGGCGTTCGAGGAAGGGCAGCACCTCGGCGCGCGTGAACGGCTTCACGTGCTCGAGCCTGCCGTCCTGCTCGAGCACCCGCACGTCGTCCTCGAGGGCGTCGTTCGCCTCGCGCAGCGCGTCCTCGACCTCGTATCCCTGGAAGACCCAGTCCTCGGGGCGCGGGTCGTCGGTCTGGCGGTGCTGCAGGTTGACGGCGCGGCCCACGGCCCAGAGCGCTCCGGGACGCCGCTCGATCCAGATTACGACCCGCTCCTCGACGCCCGCGTCGTCGAATCCGGAGAGCGTCCGCTCGGCGCAGCGTCCCTCACCCGTCCTCCGTCGCACGCGCTGAGGATACAATCGCCGCGATGGCTCTTCGCGACGTCTTCTCCTTCCTCTTCCAGCGGTCGTCCGCGGAAGAGCGCGTCGCCCAGTACGTGATTCGCGAGCACGAGCGCGGCCGCGACCTGCGCGAGATCCTCGACGATCGCTACGTGCAGAACCGCCTCACGCCCGAGCAGCGCGAGCGCCTGCTCGACCGGCCCGAGGTCATCAAGGCGATCGGCGGCGCGAAGGTCGAGAGCGTGCGCGACAGCGCCTCCACCGGCTCCTAGAGCTCTCGGCCGACCCCGAGCTCGCGCGCCCGGCGCACCGCCTCCGCCCCGGCGGCGACGTCCCAGGCCGCGAGCCCGTTCGACTTGAAGAGCACGACGTCCGTGTCGCTCTGGCGGCCCCGCACCTCGCCCGCGACCACCTCCTGCAGCTCGTGCACCTCCAGCCAGTCGAGGACGCCCCCCGCTACGGGCTCGATCAGGTCGCCGGACTCGAGCCGGCTCTGCTCGAGCGAGTCGCAGCAGACGAACGACGCGCGCTCGAGCACGACGTTGTCGAGCTCGCGAGCGGCCGGGTCGTTCGCGCCGATGGCGGCGACGAAGGCGCCCTCGCGCAGCCACTCCCCCCGCAGCACGGGGTCGCGCGAGGTGGTCGCCGTGACGACGACGTCGTGCGCGGCGGCCTCGTGGTGGGACTCGGCCGGCTCCGCACGCACGCGGGCGCAGAAGTCCTCGAGGCGAGCTTCGGAGCGGCAGTACGCGACCACACGCTCGACCCCCGGGAGGGCGAACCGGATCGCCGCCACCTGCGACTCCGCCTGCCAGCCGCAGCCGATCACGCCGAGGCTGCTCGCACCGGCGCGAGCGAGGTGTCTGGCCGCCACCCCCGTCGCGGCCCCCGTCCGGCGCTGGCCGAGCGTGTCCGCTTCGAGCACGGCGTCGAGCGTGCCGTCGGCGAGCGAGAAGAGGCAGACGACGAACGCCGGCCGCCCGTCCACGAGCGTGTACGCCTTCAGCCCGGCGTAGCCCAGCTCCCGGTCGGTCGCGGCCATGACGGCGAAGTAGCCGTCCTCCAGGGGCAGCCGCCGGCGCGGGACGTTCTCCACGACGCCCGCGGCCAGACGGCGGAAGCAGGCCTCCACGACCGGCACCGCCTCGGCCGGGGAGAGCAGAGCCTCGACGTCGGCCTCGGAGAGGTAGAGCGGCACGGGGCGCAAGGCTACCGGCGCACGGTTCGCAGGCACGCCCACGGGAGCCGGAGCAACCGAGGAAGAAATCGAGATGCGCCCGGCATGATTCGAACATGCGACCTCTGCCTCCGCAGGGCAAATAGGTAGCCGCGACGGGCGACGACGAGCGGCAACGAACGCACGCAGCCATGCGGGTTTGCGCTGTTTTACCCCCCGGTAGAACCGATGGCGGCGATGTGTGCTCCCGCGGCGTTTGGGCCATGATTGGGCCACAGCGTGGACTATGAGCTTCCCCCAGAGCAGGCCGCACAGTTCGGCCCCCACGGGCCTGTACCGGCAGCGTTCGAATGGCTCTCAGCGGTCGTCGACGGTGACCTCCGCCGCGCCTGGCGTACTACGCATCCGCTCTACCGGCTCCTCCTGACACAAGCGTTCGTCGCCGCCAACGGCCAGCACCCCCAGGTGAGCTCCGATGACCCCTCGACGCTTGCCGCGGCGCTCGCGGCGCAGTCCCCAGATCACCCGCTCTGGGACGCCTACGCCGAGACGCAGCTGCGGGAGTTCGTCGCCGTTCTGCCGGAGGACTTCAGCTTCTCCGACTACGGGATCGCCAGCCGTCCGCGCCCGGTGAGTCCCGACTACGAGCTTCTACTGATCTCGAGACGCGTCGGCCCTGTGGATGAGCCCTCCCCCACCGAAGCCAAGCTGCTCGTCGGCTTGGATGCAGGCGCCTGGCTCGTCGCAGGTCTGAACACGGAGGAAATCCCGAACCCTCTCGGTTTTAGCTTCCAATAGATGGCGGCTTAGCGGGGTTTGCCAGACGCTCGCAGCTAACGCCTTCCGACACGACCACACACCAGTAACGGTTCAGGCGATCTGGCAGAAGGCCGGAGTTCCGTACAAGATCCACCGCACCGTGTGCGGCGCGTGCAGCAGGTGCTGGACGAGCAGCCGCCGCGTCGGCCCGAGGGCGACTCAAGAGTTACGCTTGCGCTCGTGTCGGCGTACACGATCGTGAACCTCCGGGAGGTGGAGGACTCTGCCGAGAAGTTCGGCCTCGCCCCGGACGTTGAAGCACGGTTCGGCCGCCGCCCACTTGGCGCGGAGCGTGCCGGCCTCAGCTTCCAGCGGTTGGCGCCGAACGTGCGCCAGCCGTTCGGCCACCACCACGGGCAGCAGGAGGAGATCTAAGTCGTGGTGGAAGGCGCCGGGCGCGTGAACGTGGAGGGCGAGGTGTGCGAGCTGCGGCCGTGGGACGCAGTGCGCGTTGCTCCCGAGGCGGTTCGCTGCTTCGAAGCCGTCGACGAGGGGCTCACTGCTTGCGTTGGGCGCGGGCGAGGCCAGTGACTCCGGTGAAGTCGTGCGCGGCTGGTGGGGCTGACGCACCGCCACGGCTGTCTCCGGGCATCTAGGGCCGGTGTGCCTCAGTCGCCGAACTCTCACCGTCACAGCCACGTTCGCCGGAAGCGCCACCGTTCGCGTATACACCTTCGCGACCGCCGCCGACAAACGCGTTCCTGACCGATACCGCCGACTCCTTCGGCTACCTCGGCTGCAACGTCGAGCGCACGTAGCGCACCGCCTCGACAGCTAGAGAACGGGCCGTTCGAAGTGGCCAACGCACGTCCTGCGGCTGAACGCACGCCCATTTCTGGGACTGTCGCACCCAAACGGCCCGCCGGCACCCTAGTCCAGCACGCGCAGCTTTCGGAGAGCCGGGACCGATACGCTCGCCCTGGACGGCCCATAGCCTCTGGCGCCGTGGCCGGTTCGTTGGCCGGCCACCGTTGCGAGGTTGCCGCGACTGCCAGAAAGATTTGGGCGGCCGTCTCG
>DASQNG010000079.1:0-10543 GCA_035645095.1 Gaiellaceae bacterium
TTCTTCTTCAACGCGCACCTGGACTTCTTCGAGGAGATCGCGAAGTACCGAGCGGCGCGGCGGATCTGGGCGCGCGAGCTGCGCGAGCGCTTCGGTGCGAGGAGCCCCCGCTCGTGGCTGATGCGCTTCCACACGCAGACGGCGGGTGTGTCGCTGACGGCGCAGCAGCCGGAGGTGAACATCGTCCGGACCGCGATCGAGGCGCTGGCGGCGGTGCTCGGCGGCACCCAGAGCCTGCACACGAACTCCTTCGACGAGGCGCTAGCGCTCCCCACGGAGGACGCGGTACGGATCGCGCTGCGGACGCAGCAGGTGATCGCGCACGAGACAGGGGTCGTGAACACGATCGACCCGCTCGGCGGCTCCTACTACGTGGAGGAGTTGACGAACCGGATCGAGGCGCAGGCGTACGAGTACTTCGCGCGGATCGAGAAGCTCGGCGGGATGGTCGAGGCCATCAAGCAGAACTTCCCGCAGCGCGAGATCGCCGACGCCGCGTTCCGCTACCAGGAGGAGGTCGAGCGCGGCGAACGCGTCGTTGTCGGCGTCAACCGGTATCGGCTGGAGGACGAGAAGCCGCTCGAGATCCTGAAGATCGACGCGGCCCTGGAGCAGCAGCAGATCGAGCGCGTCCGGGCGCTCAAAGGCCGCCGCGACGCCGCGCAGGTCGAGCAGCGGCTCGCCGAGCTGAAGCGGGCCGCCGCGCACGACGACGTCAACCTGATGCCGGCGATCCTCGACGCGGCGCGGGACTACGTCACGATGGGCGAGATGTGCGATGCCTGGCGCGAGGTGTGGGGCACCTGGCGCGAGACGCCGGTCTTCTAGGGGCGACTGCAGCGGCAGGGCGGTCGCACCGCCTGACCCGCCTCGGCGCGGCTACGCTCGACGCATGCAGCGGTTGCCGACGCTCGACCTCCCGGGAGTGCCGTCGCGCGTCGTCCTGATGGTCCTCGCCGCTGCGCTCGCCCTCACCGTCGACTGGACGACGAAGCACGTCGTCGTCTGGCTCGAGCCGGGGACGCTCCTCTTCCATGTCTCGGAGCGCGCGTCGTCCGGGCTCGGGAACGGGCTCATTCTCGTCGCGGCCGGCGGCTCGCTGCTCGCGTGCGTCCTGCCGCTCCGCGCGGTCGCGGCGGGCGCGGGCCTCGCGCTCGGCGGCGCGCTCGGCAACCTCACGAGCCGGCACTGGTGGGGCTCGCTCGGCGGCTCGCCCGACTTCATCCCGTTCGCCGACGGCTCCGTCGGCAACGTCGCCGACCTCTTCATCGCCTTCGGCGTCGCGACGATGCTCGCCGCCTCGACCGCCTGGCTCCTCTGGCACGCGTTCGCGGGCCGTGCCCACGCGTAGACTCGCGGCCCCGAACGAGAGGAGGAGGCGCCGTGGCTGAGGGGCACGCGAACGTCTGGACCGACGTGTGGGAGCTCGAGAGTGAGGAGGAGTGGGCCGCGGGCCGCTCGGCGCGGCTCCCGCGCGGCGAGCAACTCGGCGCGACCGTCTATGAGATCGACCCCGGCCGCACGAGCGGCCTCTACCACTTCCACCACGGGGCGGAGGAGCTGCTCGTCGTCCTCCGCGGCCGTCCGACGCTGCGCGAGCCGGACGGCGAGCGTGAGCTCGACGAGGGCGACGTCGTGCTGTTCCCGGTCGGCCCGCCCGGGGCGCACCAGCTCCTCAATCGGACGGACGACGTCGTCCGCTACCTCTTCGTCGCGACCCGGCCTTCGCCCGAAGCGGTCGAGTACCCGGACAGCCGCCAGCTGTCGGTAATGGCGTTCACGGAGTCGCAGCTCGGGCGTCCGCTGTGGGACCTCCGGACGCTCGACGAGCCGGCACCATAGCGCCTAGAACTCGACCTCGAGCCCGTCGTGGGCGAGCTCGAAGCCGTCGGGAACCGCCCGCTCGCTCGGCCTGTGTGTCAGCAGCAACCGGCGCGACCCGGCCTGCTCGTGGGCATCCTGCGCCTCGTCGATCGTGAGGTGCCCGCGGCGGTCGCCCTCGTTGGGGTCGTCGAGGGTGGCCTCGCACAGGAAGAGATCTGCGCCGCGCGCGAGCTCGACGAGCGGCCGGCACGGCGCCGTGTCGCCCGAGTACGCGAGCGCCCGCCCGTCGCCGTCGACGCGGAACCCGTAGGCCTCGAGCTCGTAGTGGATCACCGGCAGCGCCGTCAGGCGGAGGCCTGCGACGTCGATCGCGCTGCCCGGCTCGTACTCCTGCACGTCGAACACCCGCTCCAGCATCCGCTCCGTGCCGAGCTTCCCCAGCAGCGGTCGCAGCGTGTCGACGCTCCCCGGCGGCATCAGCAGCCGCGGCCGCGGCAGCTCCCGCCCAGGCCCGTACAGCGAGCCCCACACCCACGGCACGAGATCGCCCCAGTGGTCCAGGTGGAGATGCGTGATCGCGATCGCGTCGACCGCCGGCCAGGGCTCGCGCTCGCGCAGCTTCGCGAGGACCCCGGGGCCGCAGTCGAGCAGCAGCCGGCCGTCGACCAGGTGTCCCGAACAGGCGCCGCCCGGGTTCGGCCAGGCGGGTGAGGAGCCGACGATTCTGAGCTGCACCTCCCTATACTCGCCTACCGATGGCCCGCAAGATCAGAGTGGTGATCGCAAAGCCTGGTCTCGACGGTCACGACCGGGGTGCGAAGATCATCGCGCGGGCCCTGCGGGATGCGGGGATGGAGGTGATCTACACCGGCCTGCACCAGACGCCCGAACAGATCGTGGAGACGGCCGTCCAGGAGGACGCCGACGCCGTCGGCATCTCGATCCTCTCGGGTGCGCACATGACGCTCGTGCCGCGGATCCTCGACGGGCTGCGCGAGAACGGGATCGACGACGTGGTCGTCGTCGTCGGCGGAACGATCCCGGCCGACGACGCGCGGGAGCTGAAGGAACAGGGCGTCGCGGAGGTCTTCACCCCCGGCGCGCCGACGACTGCGATCGTCGAGTTCCTGCGCGAGCGGATCCCGGCGTAGCGGCGGCCGGCTAGCGCTTGACGACCACGCGCTCGGCTGCGAGCGCGCCGCGGGCGCCGGTCTGCGCGGCCAGCGTCACCGTCGCCGGCTCCGTCCACACCGTGACGGTGCTGCCGTGGCCGAGCGTCGAGAGCGTGACGCGGGCGAGGTCGACGGGGCCGCTCGCGCCCACGATCGCCGCGGTGTCGGGGACGTCCACCGCCACCTTCTGACCCGACTGCTTCACCTTCAGCCCGCCCGGCCACTGGCGCACCTGGTCGAGCCGGAGCGCGAGTCGCCGGTCGGTGGTGGCCGCAACGCGGCCGGTGAGCGCGAGCGTGAACCTCGTCCCGGGCTTCGCGGCGAAGAGGAGCCGCCGCGCCTTCTTCAGGTGCGGGTACGGGTTGACCGAGCTTCCGCCTGGGCGCACCTCGAAGTGGAGGTGGGGGTCGATGCCGTCGGCGTCGCCGGAGTCGCCGTTGTAACCGACGATCTGACCCGCTACGACCTTGGCGCCGCTCTGGAGCCCCTTCGCGTAGGCGACGCCGGCGACGCACGAGCCCTTGTTGTCGTTACCGCTGCCGAGGTCGTTGTTGAGGTGGATGTACAGGTACGTGGTTCCGCTCTTCCCGTACAGGTAGAGCATGCAGCCGGCACGGGAGGACGTCGTCCAGAACTTGACCGTCCCGGCCTCGGCCGCGAGGACCGGTGCCTTCCGCGGCGCCATGATGTCGTTCCCGTCGTGGCTGCCCTGCCCGCGGGCGTCGCCGTAGTCGTCGCTGAAGGTCGCGGCGCCGAGCACGGGGAAGACGAGCTGCGGCACGCTGGGCGCGACGTGGGTGCCGGCCGCGGGCGCGGCTGCCGCCGTGCTGGCGCCCACCAGGGCGTAGGCGGTGGCGAGGAGGAAGAGGGTCCCTCGGGCTGTCGTCCGGCGGATCGTCATGAGACGTCGTACGAGCTCCGGTGCGCGCTCGAAGGGCCGTAGGCTACCACGGTCTCCGGAAATAGTGTTCGAGACTCGTAAAACCGACAGCGGGGTGCGGTCGTTAGAGTCTCGCCCGATGAAGATCGCCGTCTGCGTGAAGCAGGTCCCGGACGCGACCGCTGCAAAGCGGATCGACCCGTCGACGAAGCGGCTCGACCGCTCCGGCGAGGGCGCGCTGAACGCCGCGGACGCGAATGCGGTCGAGGAGGCGCTGCGGCTCAAGGAGGGTGCGGGCGACGGCGAGGTGGTCATCCTTTCGCTCGGCCCCGAAAAGGCGCTCGACTCGCTGCGCAAGGCGCTCGCGATGGGTGCCGACCGCGCGGTGCTCGTCGCGGACGACGCCGCAGCGGGATCCGACCTCGTCGCAACGAGCTACGCACTCGCGCAGGCTCTCGAGCGGGAGAGCGCCGACCTGATCCTGTTCGGCCAACAGGCCGCCGACTCCGACGGCGCCGTTCTGTGGGCGGCCGTCGCCGAGCGGCTGCGCCGGCCACTGATCTCGCAGGCGGCCGAGCTGACGGTCGAGGATGGCTCCGTCACGGGCAAGCGCCAGACGGAGTTCGGATACGACGTGATCCACGCGACACTGCCGGCGGTCGTCGCCGTCGCCGACTCGATCAACACGCCGCGCTACCCGTCGCTGAAGGGGATCATGGGCGCGAAGCGCAAGCCGCAGGAGGTGCTGTCGCTCGCGGACGCGGGCGTCGAGGCCGCGCGCGTCGGTGTCGAGGGCTCGCGCACGGAGGTGCTTGCGCTCAACGACCCGCCAGGGCGCGGTGACACGCGCACGATCGAGGACGACGGCAGCGCGGCCGAGCAGATTGTGGCATTCCTCGCGGAGAAGCGGCTTCTGTGAGCACGCTCGTCTTCCTCGAGCACCACGGCAACGAGCTGCAGAAGGGCTCGCTAGGCGTTCTCTCGAAGGCGGCGCAGCTCGGTGTCGGCGACGTCGCGGCAGTCCTCGTCGGCTCCGGCGTCGAGCCGCTGGCCTCGGAGGCGGGCAAGTTCGGCGCCGCGACGGTGTACGTCGCGGACGACCCGCGGCTCGACGCGCCGCTGCCGCAGCCGCGCGTCGACGCGCTCGCCCGGCTCGTCGAGCAGCACGGCTTCGAGAACGTCCTCTTCGCCCAGTCGATCCTCTCCGCGGACGTCGCGGCCGGGCTCGCCGCGCGCCTCGAGGCCGGCCTCAACTGGCAGCTGCTCGACGTCGTCGCGCAGGACGGTGCGATCGTCGGCAAGCAGTCCGCGCTCGGCGACTCCGTCGTCGTCGACGTCGGCTGGCGCTCCACGCCCCGCCTCGCGCTCTTCCGCAGCGGCGCCTTCGACCCGGTCGCGCACGGTGGCGCCGGCACGGTCGAGACGTTCGAGGTGGAGTTCGCGGAGCACTCCCTCGCGGCGGAGATGCTCGAGCAGGCGCACGAGGAGTCGACGGGCCCCTCGATCGAGGACGCGGACGTGATCGTCGCTGGCGGGCGCGGCCTCGGCGAGCCGGAGAAGTTCGGCCTGCTCGAGGAGCTCGCGAAGGCGCTCGGCGGTGCGGTCGCGGCGACGCGCGCAGTCGTCGACGCCGGCTGGTACCCCTACGCGACGCAAGTCGGCCAGACGGGGAAGACGGTGTCGCCCACGCTCTACGTCGCCTGCGGCATCTCCGGCGCGATCCAGCACAAGGTCGGGATGCAGGCGTCGAAGGTCATAGTCGCGATCAACAAGGATGCGAACGCGCCGATCTTCGAGTACGCCGACCTCGGCGTCGTCGGCGACCTCCACCAGATCGTCCCGAAGCTGACCGAGCTCGTCCGCCAGCGGAAGTCGTGAAGGTCCGCCCGAACGACTACCCGCCGCCGTTCGACGCGGGCGACGCGCTCGTCGCGCCCTCGGACCCGCCCGACGAGCGGATCGAGGTCGGCGTCCTGATCGTCGGCGCCGGACCGGCCGGGCTCGCGTGCGCAGTCCGGCTCGGGCAGCTGCTCGAGGAGTCGCCGGAGACGGCCGAACGGCTCGGCGACGTGCCGGTGGCGGTGCTCGAGAAGGGCAAGCAGCCCGGTTCGCACCTCCTCTCCGGCGCCGTCGTCAATCCTCGCGGCCTACGCCGTCTCTTCCGCGGCCGGCCCGAGGCGGCAAGCTTCCCGCACTACGGCGAGGTCGAGGGCGAGGCCGTCTACCTGCTGACGAAGGGGACGGCCGTCCGCATCCCGCCGCCGCCGACGATGCGGAACCACGGCAACGTCGTCGCGTCGCTCGCGCAGCTCGGCCGCTGGCTCGGCGAGCGGGCGGAGGAGGCCGGCGCGACCGTCCTGCCGGAGACGGACGCGCAGCGGCTGCTCGTCGCCGACGGACGCGTCCACGGAGTCCGCACGGGCGACAAGGGCCGCGGCCGCGAAGGCCAGGAGCTGCCGAACTTCGAGCCGGGCTCGGACATCGTCGCCCGCGTGACGGTGCTCGCCGAGGGGACGCAGGGGCATCTCACCGGCGCGGCGCTGCAGCGGTTCGGGCTCGAGGGCGACCACCCGCAAGTGTGGGCGCTCGGCGTGAAGGAGGTCTGGAAGGTCGCGAAGCCGCTCCGGCACATCGTCCACACGCTGGGGTGGCCGCTTCGCAAGAGCGCGAAGTACGGCGAGTTCGGCGGCTCGTTCGTCTACCCGATGGGCGACGACATGGTCACGGTCGGCTTTGTGGCCGGCCTCGAGTACCGCGACGTCGAGTTCTCGGTGCACGACGTGCTGCAGGAGTTCAAGACGCACCGGCTGCTGCGCCGAATCCTCGCGGGCGGCGAGCGGATCGGCTGGGGCGCGAAGACGATCACCGAGGGCGGCTACCACGCGCTGCCCCGCCGTTTCCACGCGCCGGGGCTGCTGCTCGCCGGCGAAGGTGCGGGCCTCGTCAACGTGCCCACGCTGAAGGGGATCCACTACGCGATCGAGAGTGGGATCCTCGCGGCCGAGGCCGCCTTCCGGGCGCTGCAGCGCGGCGAGAGCCCGTCGCGGCCGGGTGCGCTGGAGCCGTACGACGAGGCGCTGCGCGCGAGCTACGTGATGCGCGACCTGCGCGAGGTGCGGAACATGCGCCAGGTCTTCGACAAGGGCTTCTTCGTGGGCGGCGCCCTCGCGAGCGCAATGACCGTCACGAAGGGGAAGCTGCCCCCGAAGAACTACCGCAGCGAGGCGAACGGCGCCCATGCGCTCATCCGCACGCAGCGCGCGCGGAGGTACCCCGCGCCGGACGGCCAGCTCACGTTCGACAAGCTCTCGTCGGTCTTCCTCTCCGGGAACCGGACCCGTGACGACCAGCCGAACCACATCAGGCTCCAGCGGCACGTCCCGCGGGAGCTCGCGGAGCTGTGGACGCGGATGTGCCCCGCCCAGGTGTACGAGGTGGGGGAGTCCGACGGCGACGGCACCGTCACCGTGGAGCTCGCGCCGTCGAACTGCGTCCAGTGCGGCGCGATCACGGCCAAGGGCGGCCGGCTGACGCCGCCCGAGGGCGGCTCCGGGCCCGAGTACACACTGACCTAGCGTGATCGACCGCGACGACGTGCTCGCGGCGGCCGAGCGGATCCGCGGCCGAGTGCACCGGACGCCGACCTTCACCTCCGCGACGCTCGGCCCCGAGATCCGGCTGAAGGCCGAGCTCTTCCAGAAGACTGGGTCGTTCAAGGTTCGCGGCGTCCTCAACAAGCTGGCGTCCCTGACCCCGGAGGAGAAGGCGCGCGGCGTGATCGGGATCTCGGCCGGCAACCACGCGCAGGCGCTCGCGTGGGGGGCCGCGGCAGAGGGGGTGAGCGCCCTCGTCGTGATGTGGCGCGACGCGAGCACCGCCAAGGTCGGCGCGACGCGCGCGTACGGCGCCGAGGTCGATCTGACGTCTCGCGATCCCACCGAAGCGTTCGAGCGGCTGGCGGAGCTCGAGGCCGCGTCGGGGCGCACGCTCGTGCATCCGTTCGACGACCCAGTCGTGCTCGCCGGCGCAGGCACCGTCGGGCTCGAGGTGCTCGAGGAGGCGCCGGAGACGGAGGCGATCGTCGTCCCCGGCGGCGGCGGCGGGCTCGTGGCTGGGATCGCGGCGTCTGCGCCGGACCAGCGCGTCGTCTGCGTCGAGCCGGAGCGGTCGGACGCTGTCCACGCCGCGCTCGCGGCCGGTGGTCCGGTACCCGTCGGCCCGGAGTCCATCGCCGACGGGCTCTCCGCACCCTTCGCCGGCCGCAACGCGCTCGAGCTGCTGCAGGCGCACCGGGTCGAGAGCGTGCTCGTCTCCGAGGCGGAGCTCGAGGAGGGCTTCCGCTTCCTCTACACACGCGCGAAGCTCGCCTGCGAGCCTGCTGCGGCGGTCGGCGTAGGGGCCTTCCTCGCAGGCAAGATCGGCGGCGACGCAGTGACGTTCATTGTCTCGGGAGGCAACGTAGCCCCCCAAACCGCCTCTGCTATCCTGGCGCGAGCATGAAGGCCGACATCCATCCCGAGTACGTCATGACCCACGTCCGCTGCTCCTGCGGGAACGAGTTCCACACCCGCTCGACGCAGGCGGAGCTGCACGTGGAGATCTGCTCGGCCTGTCATCCGTTCTACACCGGCAAGCAGAAGCTGATGGATTCCGGTGGGCGCGTCGAGCGCTTCCAGCGCCGGCTCGAGAAGGCCGGCGGCGCGCGCCGCGGCTAGCAGCCTCTTGGCGAACAACATCGGAGGTCAGGCGGTCCTCGAGGGCGTGATGATGCGCAGCCCGTCGAACTGGGCCGTCGCAGTGCGCAAGCCGGACGGGGAGATCGCGGAGGTCGTCAAGGAGATCCGCTCGCCGATGGCGCGGAACCGGTTCTTCCGGCTGCCCGTCGTCCGGGGCGTGATCGCGCTCGGCGAGTCGCTGGCGATCGGCTTCCGCGCACTCGCGATCTCCGCCAACTACGCGGCGCAGGATCCGGAGGCCGAGGAGGGCGAGGTCCAGACCGAGATCACGCGCGGGCAGATCATCTTCTCCTTCGCGCTCGCGATCGGGTTCGCGCTGATGCTCTTCAAGGTGACGCCGGCGCTGATCACGAACTGGCTGCCGATCGACACGACGGGCGCCTTCGTGGTGATCGAGGGGCTCATCCGCGTACTCATCTTCCTGCTCTACCTCGTCCTGATCTCGTTCCTGCCCGACCTGCGGCGCGTCTTCCAGTACCACGCGGCCGAGCACAAGGCGATCAACGCCTACGAGGCCGGCGAGGAGCTCACGCCGGAGGGCGTGCAGCGTTTCAGCCTGATCCACCCGCGCTGCGGGACGGCGTTCCTGCTCTGGGTGATGGTGATCGGCATCTTCGTCTTCGCCTTCGTCGGGCAGCCGGCGTGGTACTGGCTGATCACGAGCCGAGTCCTGCTGCTCCCGGTGATCGCGGGGATCGCGTACGAGCTGATCCGCTTCGCGGGTAAGCACCAAGGCAACACGCTGCTGATGACGCTGCTGGCGCCGGGTCTCTGGCTGCAGCGGCTGACGACGCGGGAGCCGACGCTCGACCAGATCGAGGTCGGCATCCGGGCACTCCAGGAGGTGTTGAGCCGGGAGGGTGTGATCGACTCGACCGAACGCAAGGTCGAGGTCATGGCGTGAGCGGCCGCTGATGCCACGGATCGAGCGCAGCGCCTCTGTCTCGTGGGAGGGCACGACCGCACGCGGCACCGGCCTCGCGAGCGGCGACACCGGCTCCTTCACGGACATCCCGTTCTCGCTGCCGAGCCGGCTGAACGCCCAGAGCGGCAAGACGAGCCCCGAGGAGCTGCTCGCCGCTGCCCACGGTGGCTGCCTCACGATGTCGCTCGCCACGGAGCTGTCGCGGGCGGGGCTTCCACCGGAGCGGCTCGACACGAGCGTGCGGATCGTGATGGACGAGGTGCCGGGTCAAGGGCATCTCGTCGTCGGGTCGGAGGTCGAGATCGCGGCCCGCGTGCCGGGGCTCGAGCAGGAGCGTCTCGACGAGCTCGTCGAGACGGCCGACGCCGGGTGCCCGTTCTCGGCGCTCCTGCGCGCGAGCGCGTCCGTTACCGTGCGCGCTCGGCTGGCGACCTAGAGGAGGGGACGATGGCGGAGCGGCATGCAGAGGTGACGTGGAACGGCGACCTGACGAGTGGGTCCGGAACGGTCGACCGCGTCGGCTCCGGCGCGTTCGGGCCGCTCGACGTCAGCTGGCCGGCGCGCGCCGAGGAGGCGTCCGGCGGGAAGACGAGCCCGGAGGAGCTGATTGCAGCGGCGCATGCCTCCTGCTTCTCGATGGCGCTCGCAGGCGCGCTCGCCCGCGCGGGGAGCGCGCCGGAGCGGCTGCAGACGAGCGCGACGGTCACGTTCGTCCCCGGGACGGGGATCACGAAGGTCGCGCTGGCGGTCGAGGGGACGGTGCCGGGTCTGGACGAGGCAGCGTTCCACGAGGCGGCCGAGGGCGCGAAGGCGAACTGCCCCGTGTCGAAGGCGCTCGCGGGCGTGGACGAGATCACGCTCGACGCGAGACTCGCCGGCTCCTAGCGAGCTGCGCGGCTCGGCGCCGTCGCTCCACGCCGAGCCTGCCGCGGACGGGGTTCGCGCGGACGTAGTCGCACGCTGCCGCGAGGTGCGCGTCGTCGCGGACCTGCCACAGCGCGCAGCG
>DASQNG010000080.1:0-15408 GCA_035645095.1 Gaiellaceae bacterium
CCGACGACGGTGCCGTTCTTCACCTCGCCGGAGCCGGTGAGGTAGAACGCCGTCGGCAGATCGACGACGATCCCGTCGATCTGGCCGCCGTTGAGCGCGGCGACGACGTCGTTCGAGGTGTCGTACACGCGCGGCTCCTGCGACGGGTCGATGTTCTGCTCGATGTACTGGAGGCTCGTCGTCCCCACCTGCGCGCCGAGCCGGTGGTCGGCGAGCCCCGCGAGCGAGGTCACCTTCGTGATCGGGGTGTCCACGATCGCGACGAGCGCCTGGTTGACGTCGTAGTACGACTCGCTGAAGTCGACGGCGCGGTCGCGCGCCTCCGTGACGGAGATCTGGTTGATGTCGAAGTCGAAGTCCTTTTCGCCCGGCCGGAACGAGTTGTTGAAGGGGACGACGACCCATTCGACCTCGTCCTTCGAGAAGCCGAGCTCCTCCGCGACCGCGTAGGCGACTGCGCTCTCGAAGCCCTCGCCCGTCGACGGGTCGTTGATCTCCCACTCGGAGCCCTCGGGGGTGCCGCCCTCGAACCAGGGCGGGAACGCGGGGTTGTCGGTTCCGATCGTGAGCTTCCCGTCCGCGACGAGCTCGAGCTCATCCTTGGCGCAGGCGCCGGTGTCGCCCGCTGTCGTCTCCGCCGTGGTCGCGGTGGCCGCGGCCGTTGTCGCGGCCGCGTCCTCGTCGTCCGAGCCGCAGCCCGCTGCTGCGACGGCCAGCATGAGCACCGACAGGAAGAGGACGAGCTTGCGCATGGGGTCTCCTGGGGTCGAGCGGGACGGACTGCGAACCTACCACGCGCTCGCGTGGAGCCTGCACGCGGGACCGGGCCGGCAGACGCTCCTGAGTCCCTGCGTCGCCGAGACGCGGCCAAAGCTGCGAGCGACGACGTTCAACTTTGCAAGCTGGGGGGGTCGCCGGTTCGCCCGGCACGCTCCATCCCTTAATCAAGCAATTCCTGAAACATGAGGGGCCCCATCCGGAGCCCTCGTTCGTGTGTGGGCGGGGTTGGGGCAGGATCACGATTCGCTGCCGGTGCCGAGCGCCGCAAGGCGGCTTCCCAGGGCCGCTAGCTGGCGCCGAAACCGAGCCTCGGTGACGGCGTCTGTTGATCCCACACATCATGATTCGTGCGAGTGCGCCACCAGGTGCTGCGCCACCCTCGTCCGATCCTCCGGCACCAGCTCGTTCCTCACGTGGTCGGATCCGCCAGCTCCCCTGGTACTGAGCGCTGCCATGCAGCAGCGTCGCCATGTCAAGTCGCGCACGTTGACGTAGCCGTTCGGCGCTTCTCTTACCCGCCGCGAGGCCGGGACACGCGACGCACAGCTTCCTCGCCCGACTCAGGCGCCTGGCCCCCGAGCACCCTGGAGGCGGTCGCCGCCTACCGGGTCATTGTCCAATCAGCCGGAGGCGTCCCGGGCGAGGGGCTCCACGCCGAGCCAGCGGCGCTGCTCCTCGGGGTCCGAGGCGAGGCGCTCTGCCGTGGTCTCCGTCTCGATGTGGCCGCCGACCATGACGAGCTGGCGGGGGCAGACCGACGTGGCGACGCCGAGGTTCTGCTCGATCAGGAGCAGCCCCATTCCCTCGTCGACGAGCTGCCTGCAGGTCTCGATCAACCCTTCCACGATCGCCGGAGCCAGTCCCTCGGACGGCTCGTCCATCACGAGCAGCTTCGGGTTGAGGAGCAGGGCGCGCCCGATCGCGAGCATCTGCTGCTCCCCGCCGGACAGCTGCGTGCCAGAGACGCGCCTGCGCTCGGCGAGCCGCGGGAAGAGCTCGTAGACGTCGTCGGCGCGCCACCGTCCCTGCCTCGAGCCGACCATCCGCAGATGCTCGTCCGTGGACAGCGACGGAAAGAGGCGGCGCCCCTGGGGCACGTAGGCGATTCCCCGCTGCGTGATCTTGTAGGACGGCGTCCCCACGAGCTCGTGTCCCTCGAACCGGATCGAGCCGAGCACCCGCGCCGGCGGGATGCCGACGATCGCGTTGCAGAGCGTCGTCTTCCCCATCCCGTTGCGCCCCACGACGGCGACGGGCGTCTTCCCCACCTCGAACTGCACGTCGTGCAGCACGTGGGCACGCCCGTAGAACGCATTGAGGCCGTGGACGCGAAGCAGCGGCTCCTCCTGCGCTGCGGCCGGCGGTACGGGCTCACTCGTGGCCATGCGCCCTCCCCAGGTAGAGGTCGTGGACGAGCTCGTTGGCCCGGATCTCAGCCGGCGTCCCCTCCACGATCACACGGCCGTCGTGCATCATCGTCACCCGCTCGGCGACCGTCAGCGCCACGTCCATGTCGTGCTCGATGAGGATCAGCGTGACCTCCCCGGCAAGCCCTAGGAGGAGCTCCGTCAGGCGTCCCCGCTCGCCGCGGGAGAGCCCCGAGGCGGGCTCGTCGAGCATCATCACCTGCGGCTCGGTGACCGAAGCGAGGCCCACCTCGAGCTGCCGCTGCTCCCCGTGGGACAGAGAGCCGACCGCCGTCCGCAGCTGGTCGCCGAGCCAGACACGCTCGGCAGCCGCACGCGCCCGCTCGCGGAACTCCCCGTCTCGTCGCGTCGGCACCGGGCGGAGACGGCCGCCCTCGCGACCGACGACGGCGAGGTACAGGTTGTCCTCGACGGTCAGCCCGTGGAAGAGCCGGGACTTCTGGTACGTCCGCGCGAGGCCGAGCTTCGTCCGGCGCCGCGCGGGCTGGCGCGTGACGTCCTCGCCGAGCACCTCGATCGTGCCGCTCGTCGGCGGGAAGTCGCCGGCGACGAGGTTGAACAGCGTGGTCTTTCCCGCTCCGTTCGGGCCCAGAATCGCGCGCCGCTCCCCCGCCGCGACCTCGAGGTCGACGTCCCGGACGGCGTGAACGCCGCCGAAGCGCTTGTTCACTCCGAGGAGGCGCAGCGCCGGCGCGGCGGCGGCCTCGGGCTGGGCAGACGCAGTCATGTCTCCGTCGCTCGTGCAGCGGACGCACGGGCGCCGGCCGGGAGGGCCGGCGCCCGTCAGCGCGCCGCGGTGCTACTCCTCGATCATCTCGTCGGTGACCTCGCCGTTCTCCACGACCTGGATCTGGCCCTGCCACGGCAGGTCGCGCTTCTCGCAGGGCGGCTGGTTGCGGCCTGGGGGCGGGCTGTCGGAGGTGAAGAGCCCGCCGAACGCCTGGTCGACGTTCGGCACCATGCCGATCACCTGCACCGTCGGGTTCCCGTCCTCGCCCTTGACGATCTGGAGCGGGTACTGGTCCTGGATCGCCTGGCGGTTGTCGTCGAGCCGCAGGACGCCGTCGTCGGAGACCTGGAACGGCGCGTTGATCTCGGTCGGCATCGACTCCTGAAGCCGCTCGAGGTCGCCCTCGGCGGCCTCCAGGCCCTGGATGAAGGCCCAGGCGGCCATGTAGTAGTTGTAGACGAACCCGTCCGCGGCGGGCAGCTCGGGGTGGTACCCCTTCATCAGCTCGACGTACGCGGATGCCGCTTCGGTGGTGAGCCCCGGGGCCGTGCCGAAGCCGCCGACGTAGGCGCCGACGAGCCGCGGGGCGACCGCCTCGAAGTTGCCCAGGAACGCGAAGAACAGGTTCCCCGAGTGCTTCTTCGGATCGAGCGGGCCGTACTGCTGCTCGAACGCCTGCAACGCCGCGCCCGTGCCGGTGCCGCCCACGACCCAGAAGTAGCCGTCCACCTGGTCGGGCGGCGGCAGCTGCTGGACGTACGACGCGTAGTCCGTCGTGTTCAGCGGCGGGAAGACACGCTGTGTGATCTCGCCGCCGATCCCGCAGAAGTCGGCGATGATCCCGGCGCCGGACGTCCAGCCGAAGCTGTAGTCGTCCATGATGATCGCCGCTTTGCGCCAGCCGAGCCGCTTGTAGACGATCTCGCCGAGGCCGGCGTTCCACTGCGCGCCGTCACCGTGGTAGCGGAAGACGTTGTCTGTCGCAAGCTGCAGCGTCGGGTCCTGCGAGCCGGCGGTGCCGATCACGAACAGCTTGTCCGGGTTGTCCTTTGCGTAGTTCGCGACGGCCACGGCCTCGTCGCCCGACAGCGGCCCGATCATCACGTCGGCATCGAGCTGCTCCATCAGCCGGCGCGTCTCGCGGACGGCCGTGGCGGCGGTGTCGTCGCCGCACCCGTAGCCGACGATCTCGATGTCGCGGCCGGCCACCTCACCGCCGGTCATGCCGGCGGAGGGCTTCGCCTTGTCCTTCGGCTCTGCGCCGGCGTGCTCGTAGAACGCTGCCTGCGCGCCGCCGATGTCGAGCTCGTAGCCGAAGGCGAATGCGCCCTCGCAGTCGGTCATGATCGCGACCTTGATCGGGCCGGAATCGCTCCCGCCGTCAGTCGTCTCCGTCTCCGCGGTCGTCTCCGCCGTCGTCTCCTGGACGGTCGGCGTCGCCGCCTCCTCGTCGTCGCCGCCGCAAGCCGTCGCGAGCAGGGCGAGCATCGCGGCGAGCAGGACGAGGGCGAACGCGAGTCTCGAGCCTTGGCTCGTTCGCTTCACCAGCAGTTCCTCCTTAGGTATTTGGGCACGGTGCGGGTCGAAGGTCGTGATCTTGCCGGGCGTTAGCGGGACACTCACAGGTGCGACGGCGGAACGTCAAGGACCAACCCCCGGCGAGGCCTTGACGCCCGCGGACTCGCGCACGTTCTCGGGAGTCGGCCCGCCGCTCGTCGGGCGGCGACCAAGGGTGAGGCGGTCCCACACGCCCATCAGGCCGTCGGGCGAGACGATCACGATCGCGAGGAAGACGAGGCCGATGACGGTGTTGAAGCTCCCGCCGACGACCGGCACGCTGACGTCGCGGACGTAGTTGTTGATGACGATGAACGCGAAGGCGCCGAGCCAGGCGCCCTCCACGCGCGCGAGCCCGCCGATGACGGCGACGATCAGCAGGTTGATCGTTCCCGCTAGACCGACGGTCGCGGGGTCGATCTGGCCGTTCCACCAGACGTAGAGGATCCCGGCGAGCGACGCGATGAACGCGCCGAAGCCGAACGCGAGCGTCCGGTGCAGCGCGACGTTGTACCCGAGCGACGCCATCCGCACCGGGTCGTCGCGGATTCCCTGGAGCGCGAGCCCGAACGGCGTCCGCAGCAGGAACCGGATCAGCGCGTAGACGACGACCGCGACGATCAGCGCCGTGTAGTACAGGCGGGTGCGGTCGGTGCCCCCACCGACGAGGTCGGGTGCGTAGCGCGCGATCCCGGAGAGGCCGGAGAAGCCAGAGAGCGCGGTCACCTGGCCGAAGAAGAAGTTGACGATGACGCCGTACGTCAGCGTGATCATCAGGAAGTAGATCCCGAAGGAGCGCGCCGCCACCGCACCGAACACGAGCCCGACCGCCGTCGTGATCAGGATCGCGAGCAGGACGGACAGCCAGGGGTCCCAGCCGAGGTTGAGGCCCTTGGCCTCGGCCTGGGTGACCATGTTCCCGAGCGCGAAGCCGGCGATCCCGTAGAGCGCGACCTGGGCGAGCGAGATCATCCCGCCGTAGGCGGAGAGGAAGATCAGGCTGGCCGCGGCGACCCCGAGCAGCAGCGTCTGGGTCAGGATGAAGCTGAGCCAGTAGTCGTTGAAGAGCAGCGGCGCGAGCGCCGCGAGCACGAGCGCGGAGACCCCGATCGCGCGTTCGGCCGCTCCCTTCGCCGTGCGGGGCAGGAGCGCCGCTCTCATCCCGCCCGCCCGAAGAGGCCCTGGGGGCGGAAGGCGAGTACGAGGGCGAGCAGGATGAACGTCAACACGATCGAGTACTGCGTGTAGCCGGTCGGCAGGTAGACGGCAGAGAACGAGAAGACGAGGCCGTAGAGCAGCGATCCCGCGACCGCGCCGACGAGGGAGCCCATCCCGCCGATGATCACCACGACGAGCGAGTTCAGCAGCCACTGGCCGTCCTGGCCCGGCCCGATGCCGCCCTGGGAAGCGCCGACCACGCCCCCGAACGCTGCGAGCGCGGAGCCGATCACGAACGCGATCGCGAAGGTGATCTGGATGTTGATCCCGAGCGCGGCGGTCATCTGCTGGTCGTCGACGCCCGCCCGGATGACCATCCCGGTGCGCGTGCGATACAGCCAAAGCCACAGCGCGAGGCCGACGGCGACGCCGAACAAGAGCAGGACCAGCCGCGCCAGCGAGTACTGCAGGTCGAAGAGGTGCAGGTTCACGAGCCGGTTCGTCCAGCCCGGCCAGGTGACGCTGACGGCCGTGCCGCCGAAGTGCGCGACGACCTGGTCGGCGATGATCACCGAGATCGCGATCGTGATCAGCGCCTGGCGCAGATCCTGCCCCTGGTTCCAGCGGAGGAGGATCTGCTGCACGAGGAGCCCGACCACCGCGACCACGCCCGCGGCGACGACGGCCGGGAGCACCCACTTCCAGGTGCTCACCTGGTCCGGGGCGATCGTGAATCCACCGCCGGTGCCGGCGAGGTTCTGCTGCATCTTCCAGGCGATGTAGCCGCCGACGAGGAAGAACGAGCCGTGCGCCATGTTGACCACCCGCATCAGGCCGAAGATGAGCGAGAACCCGCTCGCGACGATGAAGAGCAGGCCCGCGAACGTGAGGCCGTTCAGGAGCGTGACGAAGAAGTTGCGCGGGTCGTCGATCGCGGGGCCGAAGTTCGTCCTGCGCGCGAACAGGAGCACCCAGCCGAGCGCGAAAACGACGCCGCCGAACGTGATCGCCTTGCCGGCGAGGCGGAGCGGCCCCTGCAGTACGGCCGTGCTCACACCGATGCCTCGCGTGCCTCGCGCGCGGCCGTCGGGTCGATCGTCAGCTGCACGGGCCGCGAACCTACCACGCGGCTTTGCAGCCAGCAACGAGGACTCGATCGCGGACGAGGACGGAAAAACGGCCGGCTGAGCGACGGCTACCGGCGCGCGTGGTAGAGCGTCGCGCCTGCGGCGTCAGCACCCTGCGCGACCACCTCGTCGAGCCGCGGCAGCTCCGTCAGAATCGACCGATCGAGCCGCGAGGCGTCGGGCGCGTCCACCTCGACGAGGTTCCCGGCCGGGTCGCGCAGGTACATCTGGACGGACCCGTCGGGGAGCTCGCGCACGGCCGCGCCGAACGTCGCGCCGTCGAGCAGGCCACGCCGCCGCGCCTCGAGGTAGGTCCGCTCGAAATCGTCGACGTCGAGCGCGAAGTGGTGGAAGGTCGGCGCCTCCGTCTCGCGCTGGAACAGGTGCAGCTGCTGATCGCCGAGGCGGAGCCACAGCACATCGGTGTCGCCGAAGTTCGGCGTGGGCAGCCGCTCGAGGCCGAAGAGGTCTTGGTAGAAGCGGGCCGAGGCCTCCAGGTCGTCGGCGTAGACGGAGACGTGGTTGAAGCGGAGGCCGACCACGCCCCGACCCTAACGTGCCGCGACGGGCAACGCGTACTCCCGCTCCCAGAGGAGGCCGGCTGCGAGCACAGTCTCGTCCGCGGGCGCGATCAGCTGCAGGTTCCCGATCGCGAGCCCGGCCCAGCCGATCAGGTTCACCCAACGCAAGAAGGAGGTCAGCGGCAGCCGCACCTCGAGCTCGTCCGCGTCCTCGGGCGGGAGCTCGACCGCGTAGCAGGGGCTGACGTAGAGATCGACGTCAGGGCGATACCGCCGCCACTCCTCGATGGCCCGGTACGCGGCCCTCACCTCCGCCCGGCTCGCCCGCTGCGCCGCCTCCAGCTTGATCCGCATCACGTCCGAGTACGCGTCCGCGCGGCTCGGGAAGGTCTCGGCGTGCGAGCGCAGCGCCTCGTGCTGGAACTGCGGCCACGTGTTCGCGCTCGGCTCGGGAAGGCGCGTCTCGACGACGCGCGCGCCCAGCCGCTCGAGCGCTCCTACCCACTCCTCCCCCGCGTCGCTGCGCTCGGTCACACGCCCGTCGCCGATCCCTGGCGGCTGCCGGAGCAGGCCGACGGTCAGCCCGGTGAGGCGCGGCTCCGGCGCCGGCCGGCGCGCGAGCACCGACCACATCAGCGCCACGTCGGCCACGCTCCGCGCCATCGGTCCGATCGTGTCCAGCGTCGGGCACAGCGGGTACACCCCGTCCGTCGGCAGCAGCCCCCACTGCGACTTCAACCCCACGGTGCCGCAGGCCGCGGAGGGAAGGCGGACGGAGCAGCCCGTGTCCGTGCCGAGCGCGAGGTCGCAGAGGCCGGCCGCGAGCGCCGCGGCGGAGCCGCTGGAGGAGCCGCCGGTCGTGCGTCCTGGGCGCACCGGGTTGCGACAGGTCCCGTACCAGGGGCTCTGACCGAGCACGCTCCAGGCGAACTCGGGCAGGTGCGTCTTCCCCACGAGTGTCGCGCCGGCGTCGAGCAGCCGCCCCACCGCGCTCGCGGTCCGGGCGGGGACGTGCTCCCCGTAGAGCCGCGAGCCGTAGGTGGTGCGGATCCCGGCGGTGTCGAAGAGGTCCTTCACTGCGAGCGTCCGGCCCGCCAGCGGCCCCGGCCGCGCCTCGCCGGGCTCGACGCGGGTGATGAACGCGTTCCAGGGATCCGAGCTCATCTCGGGAGCAGCGCGACGGCCTCGAGCTCGAGCTTCGCCCCCTCGACGGCGAGCCGCGGCACCTCGACGAGCGTCGAGGCCGGGCGCGTCACGCCGAACGCCTCCTGCCGCAGCGGGTTGATCCTCGGCCGGTCGTCCACGTCTGTGAGGAAGAGGGTCACCTTGACCACGTCCTCGAAGCCGCAGCCGGCGGCGTCCAGGACGAGCCGTAGGTTCGCGAGCACCTGCCTCGCCTGGGCGACGACGTCGCCCTCGCCGACGAGCCGGCCTTCACCGTCGACGGGGACGATGCCCGAGACGAAGAGCAGGTCTCCGGCGCGCACGGCGTCCGTGTAGTGGGAGATGGGCTCGGCGAGCCCGTCGACGCGGATCTCCTCCCGCCGGTGCCCGGTCACGTGGCGCGCCCCCGCAGCTCGCTGAGCCGCACACGCGGGCTGATCCGCTCCGGGTCGACCGGCAGCTCGAGCAGCGCCGGCCGCCCCGACTGCAGCGCCCGCTCGAACGCAGCGGCGAAGTCCTCCGTCCGCTCCACGCGCTCGCCGTGAGCCCCGTGCGCCCGGGCGAACGCGACGAAGTCCGGGTTGACGAGGTCGGTACCGACCGGGCGGCCGGGGTACGCGCGCTCCTGGTGCATGCGGATCGTGGCGAACATGCCGTTGTTCACGAGCAGGACGACGATCGGCAGCTCGTGCTGGACGGCGGTGGCGAAATCGGGCGCACTCATCACGAAGTCTCCGTCGCCGGTGAAGCAGAGGACGATGCGGTCCGGGTGCAGGAGCTTGGCGGCCGCCGCAGCGGCAACGCCGTACCCCATCGAGCCGGAGCGCGGGCACGCCTGCGTTCCGAACCTGGTGAACTCGGCGAACCGGTGCGCCCACACCGTGAAGTTGCCGGCGCCGCAGGTGTGAACGGCGTCGGACGGCAGGCGTCCTCGGAGGAACGCCATCACCTCGCCGAGGTCGACGGCGCCCTCCATCGGCTCGTGCCGGAGGTTCGCCTCGTACTCGGCACGCGCTGCCCGCGTCCACTCCCGCCACCGCGGCGCCGGCGGGTCGAGCCGGCGCAGGGCCGCCGCGAACGCGGCCGGCGACGCGACGATGCCGAGCTCCGGCTCGTAGACGAAGCCGAGCTCCGCCGGATCGGGGTGCACGTGAACGAGTGTCTGGTGCGGGCACGGCGGCTCGAGCAGCGTGTAGCGCCGCGTCGGCACCTCGCCGAGGCGACCGCCGACCGCGAGCACGAGGTCGGCGTCGCGCAGGCGGGCGGCGAGGCGCTCGTCCATCGCCACGCCGAGCACGCCGGCATAGCTGGGCGAGCGGTTGTCGACGAAGTCCTGGCAGCGGAAGGAGGCGGCGACGGGCAGCTCCGCGACCTCGCAGAAGGCGAGTAGATCCTCGCCCGTCCCGGAGGTCCAGCCGCCTTCGCCCACGACGACGAGCGGCCGCTCCGCAGCCGCGAGGAGCTCCCCGAGCCGCCGCATCTCCTCCTCCTGCGGCGCGCGCTCCTGCGGCACGCGCGGAGCTGCGTCGGGCACGTCGACCTCCTCCGCGAGCACGTCCTCGGGAAGGGCGAGCACGACGGGTCCGGGCCGGCCCGCTACGGCGGTGGCGAACGCGCGCGCCAGCTCCTCGGGCAGACGCGCCGCCTCCTCGACCTCCCATGCCGCCTTCGCGATCCCGCCGAAGACGCGTTCGTAGTCCAGCTCCTGCCAGGCCTCGCGGCCACGGAACGCGCGCGGCACCTGACCCACGAGCAGGAGCATCGGCGAGGAGTCCTGCCGCGCGGTGTGGACGCCGACGGCCGCCTGCGTCGCCCCCGGCCCCCGCGTGACGAGGCAGACCCCTGGCCGTCCGGTGAGCTTCCCGACGGCCTCGGCCGCGTTTGCCGCCCCGCCCTCGTGCCTGCAGGTGATGAGGCGGATCGGCGAGTCGTGAAGCGCGTCCAGCACCGGCAGGAAGCTCTCCCCCGGGAGCGAGAACACGAACTCGACGTCGTGCGCCTCGAGCGCGTCGACGACGATGCGGCCGCCGGACCTCATCTGCCCGGCAGTTCGAGCGGCACCTCGAGGAGGATCGTCGCCCGCTGGAGCTTCGGCCGCTCCGCGTCGGCGGGATCGACGTAGCGGATCGTCCGCTTCCCCTCCCACTCGCGTGGGAGCAGCATCACGCGCACGAACGCCGTCTCCTCGTCGGGCGAGGCGGCGGCGTAGACGGGCTCGGGGCCGCTCTCGAACCAGGGCTCGAGCGGCCGGTAGGTCGCGGTGCGGCTCTCTGTCTCGATCTCGAGCGACCCGTGCAGGAGGCAGCGGATGCCGGGCCCCGGGTGGGTGTGCCGGTAGGCGATACCCCCTGGTGGGAAGGCGACCCGGTCGCAGCGCAGCAGCCACTCCCGGGCCGGGTCGAGCGACACCTCGGCGCCGACCAGCGCACCCTCGCCGCCACCTTCGGCCTCCAGCTCCCAGCGCAGCGCGTGGCCGCGGATCGACGCAGCGCCCGCGTGCGCCTCGCCGCGCTCGAGGTCGTAGACGACGCGGTTCCCGGGCGCCGTCTGGACCCCGTTCGGCTCGTCGTAGAGCGACAGCCTCAACGCCTCAGTGGAAGTACTGGCCGCCGTCGATGACGATCGTCTGCCCTGTGACGAAGTCCGCTTCTGGACTCGAGAGGAACACGACGGCTCCGACCACGTCCTGCGGCACCTGGTCGCGCTGGATCGTCCGCGCCGCGACCGAGACGTCCCGCAGCTTCTCGACGACCTCCGGGTTCGAGCGCACGCCCTCGCTCATCGTGAAGCCCGGTGCGACGCAGTTGACGAGCACGTTCGCTGCGCCGAGCTCCTTCGCGAGCGCGCGCGTGAGGGCGACGATCGCGCCCTTGCTCGTCACGTAGTGGAGCAGGAACGGGACGCCCCTGAACGGCGTCCCGGAGGAGATGTTGACGATCTTGCCGCCGCCCGCTTCCCGCATCGCGGGCACGAGGGCGCGGCAGGTGAGGAACATGCTGAGCACGTTCACGTCCATCACGCGCCGCCACTCCTCCACGGGGATCTCGGTGAACGGCCGCATCGGCAGCGATGCGTACAGGCCGGCGTTGTTGACGAGCACGTCCACGCGGCCGCACCGGTCGAGCGCCTGCTCGGCCATCCGCGCCACGTCCGCCTCGGAGGAGACGTCGACCTCCAGCCCGACGCCGTCGGGAAACGCGGCCGCCGCCTCCTCGGCGCGGGCGAGGTCTGCGATCACGATCCGCGCCCCCTCGCGCGCAAGCCCCTCTGCGATCGCGCGCCCGATCCCCTGGGCGCCGCCGGTGACGAGCGCGACCCGGCCCTCGAGCCTCACCGGATCGGCGAGAACGCGGTCGGGACGAGGATGCGGTTCCACTGGGTGTGCAGCAGCGGCTGCAGCTTCGCGAGGAACGCCTGCCACTGCTCGTTCGCCTGCAGCTCCGCGCGGCGGCGCTCGCGTTCGCCGAAGCTGTCGTACCCCCAAAGCTGCACCAGCGAGCTGAGCTCGCCGACGTCGACGGTGAATGCGCCGACGAGGTTGCCGAGGATCGACTGCTGCAGCTCCGTCCCCTCCTCGGCGTACAGGCGCACGACCTCCGGCAGCTTGCCGGTGAAGACGTGGTACGTCCGCTCCTCGACGATCACGTCAGCCGTCGATGCCGCCGAGCGCCAGGTACTTCAACTCGACCCACTCCTCGATCCCGTACTTCGAGCCCTCGCGGCCGATGCCGGACTGCTTCATCCCGCCGAACGGCGCCGTCTCGGTGGAGATGAGCCCGGTGTTGATCCCCAGGATCCCGTACTCGGCGGCCTCCGCGACGCGCCAGATCCGGCCGACGTCGCGGCTGTAGAAGTACATCGCGAGCCCGTACGGCGTGTCGTTCGCGACGGCGAGCGCCTCCTCCTCGGTCGAGAAGCGGTGGAGACCGGCCACCGGGCCGAACGTCTCCTCGCAGCTCATCGCCATCTCCATCGTCACACCGGAGAGGATCGTCGGCGCGTAGAAGGTGCCGCCGAGCCCCTCGCCGCCGACGACGAGCTCCGCGCCGCGCTCCAGTGCGTCCCCGACGTGGCGCTCGACCTTCTCGAGCCCGTGCCGGTCGATCAGCGGTCCCACGCGGACGCCGGGTTCGAACCCGCTGCCGACCTCGAGCGCCGTCACCTTCGCGGTGAGCCGGCGCAGGAACTCGTCGTGGATCGAGTCCTGCACGAGGATCCGGTTGGCGGAGATGCACGTCTGGCCCGAGTTGCGGTACTTGCAGATCAGCGCGCCCTCGACGGCCGCGTCGAGGTCGGCGTCGTCGAAGACGACGAAGGGCGCATTCCCGCCGAGCTCCAGCGAGATCTTCTTCACCTGGTCGGCGCACTGCCGCATCAGGATCTTCCCGACCTCCGTCGAGCCGGTGAAGCCGACCTTGCGCACGATCGGGTTCGACGTCAGCTCTCGCCCGATCTCGGGTGCGTCCTCGGCATCGCCGGTGACGACACTGAGCACCCCTGCGGGAATCCCGGCCTCCTCGGCGAGCACGCACAGCGCGAGACCCGAGAGCGGCGTCTGCTCGGCCGGCTTCAGCACCATCGTGCAGCCGGCGGCGAGCGCCGGCGCGGCCTTGCGCGTGATCATCGCCGAGGGGAAGTTCCACGGCGTGATCCCGGCCGTGACACCAACCGGCTCCTTCGTCACCAGGACGCGCCGGTCGGCGAGGTACGGCGGAATCACGTCGCCGTAGACACGCTTCGCCTCCTCGCCGAACCACTCCAGGAACGAGGCGGCGTAGGTGATTTCCGCCTGTGCCTCCGCGAGCGGCTTGCCCTGCTCGGCGGTCAGCAGCGCGGCCAGGTCGTCGGCGTGCTCGAGCATCAGGTCCGAGAAGCGGCGCAGGATCGCGGCGCGCTCCTTCGCGGTCTTCGCGCGCCAGCCGGGGAACGCGCGCTGCGCCGCCTCGATCGCCCGCCGTGTCTCGGCGCGGCCGAGCCGAGGCACCGTCGCGAGCGACGCGCCGGTTGCGGGATCATGAACCGCGAACGTCGCGCCCGAGTCCGAGTCGATCCACGCGCCGTCGACGTACGCTTGCTCGCGGAGCAGCTCCGGGCGCCCGAGCTGCAGCGGCCTCGCCTCGACGGCAATCACGCGGCGAAGGATAGTGCCGGACGGCGGCCACCTGTCAGCTTCGCGTCGGTCGCGGCGTCGTCGCGGCCGGTCGGGCGGGTGCCGAGGAGCGGACGCCAGGACGTCGAGTCCCTACGGTAGGACGAGAACGCGCCCGGGCGCACCGGCCAGGCTCGCCTCGAACGCCTCGTTCACCTCGTCGAGCGGGTAGCGCGGGCCGAGCAGCGGGGCGAGGAGCAGGTGGCCGGCGCGGACGTGCTCGAGCAGGATCGGCAGCGCGACAGCCGGATCCTCTGACCCGTACATGCTCCCGGTCAGCCACTTCTCGCGGCGGCTGAAGTCGGCGGGGTCGAGATCGAGCCGCCCGCCGGCGGCGGGCAGCCCGACGAGCACCACGGTGCCGCCGTTGCGCGCCCAGCGGAGCGCGAGCGCGCTCGTCTCGGGCGCGCCGACGGCGTCGAAGGCGTAGTCGGCTCCGTTGGGGGCGGCCGCGGCGAGCGTCTCCTTCAGCGCCTCGGGCGGGCAGTCGCGCGTCGCCCCGAGCGCCCGCGCCTGCTCGCGCCGCGACTCGACCGGGTCGACGATCACGATCTCGCCGGCGCCGGCGATCCTCGCGCCTTGCACGACGAACTGGCCGACGCCTCCGGCCCCGATCACGAGGACGCTCGCGCCCGGCTCTGGGCGTGCCTGGAACAGCACGGCGCCGACGCCGGTGAGAGCCGCGCAGCCGAGGAGCGCGGCTTCGTCCAGCGGGAGGTCGTGCCCGAGGGGGAGCGCGACCTCCTCGTCGACGGTGAGGAGCTCCGTCAGCGCGCCGGTGGCCGTGCCGCGGTAGATCCGCTCGCCGTCCCGCGACATCCCCGTCGTCCCGTCGAGGAGGGTGCCGGCGCCGATCGCCCGCTGCAGCTCGATGCATGCGGCGGGTCGGCCGCGCCGGCAGTCGGCGCAGCGCCCGCACGACGGGGCCCACGAGAGCACGACCCGGTCGCCGGGCGCGAGCCGCTCGACGCCGCCGCCGACCGCCTCGACGACGCCGGCCCCCTCGTGCCCCAGCACCATCGGCGTCGGTCGCTGCCACTCGCCCTTGACCATGTGCAGGTCGGTGCCGCAGACGCCGACGGCGGCCATCCGCACCAGCACCTGCCGCTCGCCCGGCTCCTCGAGCTCGAGCTCCGTGACCTCGAACGGCCGCCCGGGACCGTGGAAGAGGGCGGCGCGGGTCCTCACGCCGCCCTCCTCCGGCTCACACGCGTGCCGAGGCGCGGAGCGCCTCGATCACCGGCCCGCAGTCGGTCACGACCGAGACGTTCTGGAGCGCGTAGCTGATCGACGCGTTGTGCCAGTCCGCGTTCATCGTCGAGCAGCCGTTCTGCGCGACGATCATCCGGTAGCCCTTGTCCGCTCCCGTCCGCGCCGTGTGCTCGATCGACATGTTCGTCCACGCGCCGGTGACGATCACGGTGTCGACGCCGAGCCCGGCGAGCATCACCTCGAGCTTCGTGCCCTCCCAGGCGCTCATGCGCATCTTCTCGACGACGAAGTCGCCCTCCTGCGGCTCGAGCCCATCGACCGGCGCAGCACCCCAGGTGCCGCGGACGAGCGCGTTCGCCTCCTTCACTCCTCGGAAGAGCGGCGCGTTCTGCTTCAGGCCGAGCGCGCCCTCCTCGACGATGTACCAGACGTGGATCACCGGCACGCCGGCGCGGCGGCAGTGGTCGGCGAGGTTGCGGACGTTCTCGACGACGTTCTGCTCGTCCGCGTGTCCGGGGGAGCCGGACTCGGCGAACGCCCCGCCCTCGATGATCACGTCGTTCTGCAGGTCCTGGATGATCAG
>DASQNG010000081.1:0-28483 GCA_035645095.1 Gaiellaceae bacterium
GACCGACTGGCCGCGCGTCGTGCACCTCTACGACCGGCTGCTGGCGGTGTGGAACACCCCGGTGGTCGCGCTCAACCGGGCCGCCGCCGTGGCGTTCGCCGACGGTCCGGCCGCCGCCCTGCCGCTCCTCGACGAGCTGGCCACCGATCCCCGGCTCGCCGACTACCCCTACCTTCCCGCCACCCGCGCCGACCTGCTGCGCCGCCTCGGCGACGCCGCCGGCGCGGCTCAGTCGTACCGGCGCGCAATGGAGCTCACGGCGAACGCCGCGGAGCGCGCCTTCCTGGAGCAGCGCCTGGCCGAGGTCAGCCGCGCCGCCGGCGCCGAGCCCGCGCCCGGCTGAAGACGGCGGGCCCTTGGTACACGCACGTCTGTCAAGCGTGACGTTGCCAGGCGGAAAGCAGGCCCCGGTCGCCTGCGCCAGCGTCCTTCTTCTGACCGGGCGCTCGCTGGTCGCGGCGCCCATCGCACCCGTATCGTGTGGCGGCATGGATGAGCGCGAGCAGCGGATGACACAGAACGAGACACTGTTCCGCGAGGTGAACGAGCGCGTGGAGGCGGTCGCGCACAGTCTCGGCCCCGACGTGCCGTACGAGTTCCTCTGCGAGTGCTCGAATGCCGATTGCACCTTCCGGCTTCGGCTGCCGATCGAGGTGTACGAGAACATCCGCTCGGACCCCCGGCAGTTCGTGGTGCTGCCGTTGCACTACATGCCGGAGATCGAGGATCTCGTCGCCGAGGAGGACGGCTACTGGATCGTGAAGAAGTCGGGCGAGGCGGGCGAATACGCCGAGCGGCTCGACCCGCGTCGCCGCTAGGGCTGCAGCGTCGTGAGCGCGAACACGGCGTGGAGCGGCACGCTCAGAACGGCGATGCCAGTGGCGTCTGCGGTCACCGGCGCCGCCTCCAGCGTCGCGCCGGCACCGTCGCCGTTCCAGAGGAGGAGCCGGAAGGTCGTGCGCGGCGGCAGGCCGCCGATCGAGTAAGGGACGAGGGCTGGGGAGGCCGCGTTCAGCTTCGCGCCGGTGGTGTCGAGCCCGACGACCGTGAGCTCGCCCAACCCGCCCGCGAAGGCCGCGATGAGCCTCGTGCCGGAGGCGCCGTCGACGGCGACCGTCCGCCAGCCCGCCCGGGTCGTGCCGGTGAGGAGCCGCGTGAGGTGGTAGCCCGGCCGCAGCGGCCAGCCCTCCTGCGGCGGCCCGATCAGGTGGTACGACTGCGGCCGTGCGTCGTAGCGGCCGAAGAAGGCGTCCCACTTGATCGCCCCGGCGTAGCCGAGCTTCGACGCGAGCACCTTCAGCCAGGCGTGCTGGAAGGCGCTGATCGCGTTGGCCTCGAGCGGCGAGCCGTCGTCCCACGTCCCGGGGCCGCCGTCGCCGGCGACGCGGTGGCCGCGCGCACCGAACTCGGTGACGTAGAGCGGCTTGCGTGTCTCGGGCGGCAGCGTGTCGTACAGCGCGCGTACCTCGCGCAACCGGCGCTCGATCTTCCCGGGGCTCCAGTGGTTCCAGTAGACGTGGATCGAGTAGGCGTGGACGACGTCGCTCATCCGCGCCGCAAGGAAGCGGAGCCAGTCGCCCTGGGTCTGGCCGAGCGGGCTCCGCTGCTCCACGAGGTCGCCGCCCATGAGACGGACGTGGTGGCCGAGGCCGCGTTCCGCGATTCGCGACGCGACGATCCGGTACATCCGGTCGTACGTTTCCATCGTGATCGACGTCCGGTTGACCTCGTTCTGGAGCGTCACCCAGCGGAGGTTCGAGACGCCGGCGTCGAGGACGAGGCTCGCGAGGACGTCGGCGAAGAGGGGCAGCTCGGCCTCGAGGTTCGAGCCGTGGCTCGTCTGCCAGGTGACGTTGATCGTCGCTCCCGTGCGCTGTGCGAGCTGCGCGGTGCGCACGAAGGACTGCATCCGATCCCGGTCGGCGAAGGCGGTGCGGGTGAAGAAGAGCCGCACGAGCTGCGGCCGGAGCGCCGTCACCTTCTCCTCCATGTCGCTGACGTTGTCGTCCGAGACGCCGGCGTCGCGGCTGAGGCCGGCGTAGACGTGGTGGTTGAACTGCGCTCCGAAGCCGGCGAAGCCCTCGACGAGCGGCCGGGACGGGGCCACGGCGGCGTCGAGGACGCGGACGCCGACGACAGCCGCGTCGTTCGACCGGTCCGCGTCGCGCGCGGCGACCGCGCGCGCGGTGAGCACGAGCCGTCCGCCCGCGCGCGGCGTCACGACGACACCGACGCGGATCGAACGCCGCGGGTACACACGCACGACGCGCGACGTGACCGGTGTCGCGCCGCCGCTGACGGTGACGGCGGCATGGGAGGTGCCGGCACCCGAGCGCTCGGCTAGGGTGACAACCACGAGCAACGGCACGCCGGCGACGGCGGCGAGCGGCACCGCCACGCGGCTGACGGCGACGTCGGGCGCGGGCACGGTTGGCGCCGCCTGCCCGGCGGATGCCGACGCGACGGCGGCGGCTGCGAGGGCGGCTGCAGCCGCGTGGATCGTGCGTCTCGTGCTCGTGGCTCCCTCTCCCGCGGCGCAGCGTAACCCTTCGTCGCCATGACGACCACTGGCGCGTGACACCGACCCACGTGGTGTGGGAGGCTGCACGCGTGTCTACGACGCGGGCGTGGAGCGAGACCGAGGAGGCGACGTGGACGTGACGAGCACGATCTTCGAGCGCACTGGGATGGTGCGCTCTCGCGAGGTGCCGGTCGGCGTGCGGGAGGCGTCGTGACCTCGCTCGACGCGGCCGAGGTGCGGCGGCGCGTGGAGGCGGGGGAGCTCCGGATCCTCGACCTCCGGACGGAGGCGGAGCGGCGGCGCTTCGGTGCCCCGCCGGGCGCGGAGCCGGTCTCGCTGCTCCGGCACGTCGCGCGGCCGGACGGCCCCGATGTCGCGTATCTCTGCCAGCACGGCGTGCGGTCGAAGCTCACCCTCAGGAACGGTGCCGCCGAGGTCGCGGGCGGCTTCGCGGCCTGGCGTGACGCCGACCTGCCGGTCGAGCCGGTCGAGTGACACCGGCGGCTGCTGCCGCTGCGTGCGTACGATCCCGGGCGTGACGACGGCCGCCACAGCGCTCGAGGGGCAGCTCGAGCAGCACCGAGTCGAGCTGACCGCCTACTGCTACCGGATGCTCGGCTCACTGGAGGCCGAGGATGCGGTGCAGGAGACGTTCGTGCGCGCCTGGCGGGCGTTCGACCGCTTCGAGGGGCGGGCGTCGCTGCGCTCGTGGCTCTACCGGATCGCGACGAACGTCTGCCTCGACCTGCTCGACGCGCGCAAGCGGCGGGCGCGCCCGATGGACCTCGGCCCGGCCCGGGAGCCGGTGGCCGAGAACCTGAACGCACTCCCGGAGGTCACGTGGATCGAGCCGGTGCCGGACGCGATCGTCGTCGACGGTGCCGACCCCGCCGAGGTGGCGGTGGCCCGGGAGAGCGTGCGCCTCGCGTTCGTGGCCGCCCTGCAGCACCTGCCGCCGCGGCAGCGGGCGGTGCTCGTCCTCTGCGAGGTGCTGCGCTGGCAGGCGAGCGAGGTGGCGGAGCTGCTCGAGACGAGCGTTGCGGCCGTCAACAGCGCGCTGCAGCGGGCGCGGGCGACGCTCGACGCGACGCGGCTCGAGGCGGTCGACGCGCCGGCGAGCGTCGCCGACGTCGACCCCGAGTTGCTCGCCCGCTACGTCGATGCGTTCGAGCGCTACGACATGGAGGCCCTCACGGAGCTCCTGCACGAGGACGCAACGCAGTCGATGCCGCCGTTCGACCTGTGGCTGCGCGGGCGGGACGACGTCTTCCGCTGGTGGTTCGGCCCGGGGATCGGCTGCAGCGGATCACGCGTGCTGCCTGCGCCGCCGGCAAACGGGATGCCGGCGTTCGGGCAGTACAAGCCGGCGGCGGACGGGTCGGGGTACGAGCCGTGGGCGCTCCAGGTCGTGGAGGTCGCCCGGGGGCGCATCGCCGAGCTGACGTTCTTCCTCGACACGGCAACGCTCTTCCCGCGCTTCGGCCTCCCGCCGCGCCTCGACGCGTAGCGCGCACCAGGCTCTGGCTCACCGTCAGCGTTCGACGAGCACCGAGGTCAGCCCCATCAGCTCGACGACCTCACGTAGCTCGTCGGACGCGTTCTGCAGCCGGACGACGCAGCCCCGACGAGCGGCGGCCAGTTGGAGCCGGGCGAGCGCGTCCACGGCTACCGCGTCCCCGCCGACGCCGGCGACGTCGCACACCGCGACCTGGGGCCGCTCCGCCCCGAGCAGCGTGCACACCCGAGCGCAGAGGCCGGGGAGGTCGTGGGGCAGGATCGGTCCGTGCATCCGGATCGCGACCGTACGCGGGGCGGCGAGGCCCATGCCGCTACGACGCCTGCGGCGGCCGAGACTCATCGCAGCGTGCGTGCACCGATGAGTCCGACCGGCGTCACGCGTCTGATGCTCGACCTGTAAGGAGGAGGGCAGATGACGCTCGACGCACGCACCCGCTGGCTCGCACTCGTCGTCCTGTGCCTGGGCGACCTGATGATCGTGCTCGACACGACGATCGTGAATGTCGCCCTGCCGTCGATTCGCGAGGACCTGGCGTTCTCCGAGGCGTCGCTCGCGTGGGTCGTGAACGCCTACGTGCTCACCTTCGGCGGCTTCCTGCTGCTCGGCGGCCGGCTCGGCGACCTCTTCGGGCAGCGCCGCCTCTTCCTCGGTGGGCTCGCGCTCTTCACGCTCGCGTCGGCGGCGTGCGGTCTCGCGGGCTCGCAGGCGGTGCTCGTCGCAGCACGCGCGGTGCAGGGCCTGGGTGGCGCGATCGTCGCCGCGGTCGCCCTGTCGCTGATCATGACGCTCTTCACGGAACCCCGCGAGCGCGCGCAGGCGATGGGAGTCGTGGGGTTCGTCGCGGCGGGCGGCGGGTCGCTCGGCGTGCTGCTCGGCGGCGTCCTCACCGACGCCGCCGGCTGGCACTGGGTCTTCCTCGTCAACTTGCCGGTGGGCGTGGCGGTCTTCGGGTTGTGCCTCGTGCTGCTGCCCGGCGGTGGCGGGCGGCGGGGCGGCGGGCTGGACGTGGCCGGTGCGACGACGGTCACCGCCTCGCTGCTGCTCGCGGTGTACGCGGTCGTGGGCGGCAACGCCGCCGGCTGGGGCTCTGAGCGCACGCTCGGCCTGCTCGGAGCGGCGGTCGCGCTCCTCGTCGCGTTCTGCGCGATCGAGTCGCGCGCCGCGTCGCCGCTCGTCCCGGTCGGGCTCTTCCGGCTCCGTAACGTCGCCACGGCCAACGCCGTCGGCGTGCTCTGGTCGGCGGCGATGTTCGCGTGGTTCTTCCTCGCCGCGCTCTACCTGCAGCTCGTCCTCGGCTACACCCCCCTCGAGGTCGGCCTGGCCTTCCTGCCGGCGAACCTCCTGATGGGCGCCTTCTCCCTCGGCCTCTCGGCCCGGCTCGTGCTGCGGTACGGCGTGAAGGCGCCGCTCGCCGGTGGGATGACGCTCGTCGCCCTCGGGCTCGCCCTGTTCGCGCGCGCACCCGTCGGCGGCTCGTTCCTCGTCGACGTGCTGCCGAGCATGCTCATCCTCGGCGTCGGTGTGGGGATGGCGATGAACCCGGTGCTGCTCGCGGCGATGAGCGACGTCGCGCCGCAGGACGCCGGTCTCGCCTCGGGCGTCGTCAACACGTCCTTCATGCTGGGCGGCGCCCTCGGGCTCGCCGTCCTCGCGAGCCTCGCGGCGGCGCGAACGGACGCACTCAGGGTCGGCGGTGACGCACCGCTGGCCGCGCTCGGCGGAGGCTATTCAGCCGCGTTCGCCGTGGGCGCAGTCTTCGCGCTCGTCGCCGCGGTGCTCGCCTGGACGTTGCTCCGGCAGCCGACCGGCGCGCCCGCGACGGAGCCGGCTGTCGAGCCGGCCTGCGCGGAGGGCTGAGCGGGCGGCTCAGGTCGTCGGGCGCTCGATAGCGAGCCGCAGGCGGAGGTTGAAGCCCCCCGTGCGGATGCCGGTACCTCGTAGCGTCAGTGTGCAGCGTGTCGGGCCGAGGCCCTTCAGGTCGACCTTCGCCGTCTGCGAGGCGCCTCCGAGGACACGGACGATGCGAGCGCCGGCCGCACAACGGAGCTCGACGCGCGCCGCGGTCTGCCGTGTGACGGTGGCCGAGAACGTGACGCGGCGGTCGCGGCCGATCAGCTCGAACGGCACCGTCACGACCTTCCCGCGGGCGAGGCTGCCGGTGCGCGTGATCAAGGCGCGTGGTCGAGGCTCCGCCGGCAGCGGCTCCGCAGGCACGTTCTCGAGGTCGCGGCGGAGCGCGGCCCGCACCGCGTCTCCCGGGTAGCCGAGCCAGGAGATCTTGAAGGGCGTCTCGAGGTGGAGCTGCGCGTAGTCCTCGGCGAAGAGCTCGCCGATCGCGCGCTCCCAGCCGAGCGAGTAGGTGTGGGAGACCTGCCCGGCCGCGAGCAGCCTGCCGATGCCGCGTGCCGCCCACCACGAGGCGCTGCCGTTCGGCTCGGTCTGCGCGGCGCCCACGCCGCGGTTGCGGTCGACGTGGTGCCCGTACTCGTGGAGCAGCGTGTGTGCGACCTGCGGTGAGCGTCCTGCCGGCACGACGATCCGCGCCGCGAGAGCCGAGCCGCCGTAGCACCCGGCCGCGCCCGCGCCGCAGCGGCGCCGGATCTCGCCCTGCGGGACGATCCGGAAGACCACCCGCTCGATCTCGTCGCCATGGGCCGCCCGACGGAGGTGGTTCGCGTACCACTCGAGGTCGACGCCCGGGGCCAGCACGTCGAAGCTGATCGTGCGGCCGGCGCCGTCGTCCACGGTCACGAGGCTCGCCGCCGCACCGGACGCCGTGGTGAGCCCGGCCGCCGCGAGGAGCGCCAGGAGGAGGGCGAGGCGCCGCATCCGGGCCAAGGTAGCCGCGGTCGGCGGCGGGGACGTAAATGTTCGGAAAAGGCGGAAGGCCCCGCGGGTGCAGGGTCCTCCTCGGGTGGCGCGTCTGAGGCGGGAATCAGGTCGTGGTAGCGACCCTTCCGGCCGACTCGCGCCGCAGGGCACCGCCCAGCGTGAGAACCAGGAAGCCGATGCCGGCGAGCAGGAGCGCGATCCCGGCGACGATGCCGAAGAGCGCGATCTGCTCCGCCATGTAGCTCGCGTTGAGTGCGGTCTGGAGGGCGGTCGAGGTGACCCAGAGTTGCGTGCGCCGTTCGACACCGGGGCTCCCTCGGCGTCCTTCTGCGCCGCAGCCGGGTCGTTCGTGCCCTTCTACGACCCGTCTTCGGTCGCGAAGCGGCCCATCTCGGCGTAGGTGAGGCCGCCCGTCGCCTCGAGTGTGTGGAGGCGGATGTAGCTCGCGAAGCAGCGTGCCTCCAAGCCCGTGTCGACCGTCTTGCCGGCGACGCCGCAGGTGGGCAGTGGCGTCCCTGCCGGCAGCTTCGCCTCGGTGGCCTCCTGCTTCGCCGCCACGACCGTCATGTTGTCGGAGCCGACGATCTTCTCCTCGGCCCGGCTGTCACGGACGGTCATGCCGCCGTTGATACCGAGCGCGATAGCGCTCGATGCCGAATGCGATGAGGACGATCGCCGCGATGACGCCGCCCCGCTCCAGATACCTACGCAGGACCTGACTCCTTGAATCGAGTTGACCGGATGCCTCCATCGAAGCCGCGCCCTTCTCGCCCGGAGTCAGGGTCGACCGCGGTCTCGGACTGGCGAGTACCGAGCTTCGTCGCGGGAATGCCGCATCCCGCTAGGCTCGCGGCCGTGCTCCTCGAGACGACGGTCCAGATCCGGTGGGGTGACATGGACGCGATGGGGCACGTCAACAACGCTGCCTTCTTGACCTACCTGGAGACGGCGCGCGAGCCGTTCTTCGAGCAGGTCGTCGGCGACGCGCTGATGCAGTTCGCGCTGCGGCGTGTCGAGATCGACTACCTCTCCCAGCTCAGGCACGCCGACCGCGAGGCACGGGTCTCGGTGGAGCTCGCCGACGTCGGGACGACGAGCCTGAGGACGCGCGAGGTGATGACGGCGGCGTCGGACGGCCGTGTCGTGGCGGAGGCGCTCGCCGTCCTGGTGCACCTCGACGAGACGGGCTTACGGCCCGCGCCGCTGCCGGAGCGGCTGCGTGAGCGGCTCGCAACTGCGGCGCGTTAGGCCACGGCTCGCTCCGGAGCCTGTGTTGAAGCAACACAAGCTCGCGTGCCTCCTGGACGTGTTACTGAGTCACAAGCGGCAGTACGTGCGTCAGCGCTCGACGACGCTGCCGAGCGCCTCGTCGAGTGCCGCGAGTGTCGCGTCGTCGAGCTCGATGCCGGAGGCCGCGGCATTGGCATCCACCTGCTCCGGGCGCGAGGCGCCGACGATCGCGGAGGCGACGTTCGGCTCCCGCAGCACCCACGCGAGCGCCAGTTGCGGCAGCGACACCCGGATCCCCTCGGCGATCGGCCGCAGCCGCTGCACCGCCTCGAGCACGTCGTCGCGGAGGAACCGGCGCATGAAGCCGCCCATCGACTCGGAGGTCGCGCGGGTGCCCTCCGGCGGCGGCTCGCCTGGCCGGTACTTCCCTGTCAGAACGCCCTGCGCGAGCGGCGACCACACGATTTGCGAGATGCCGTTCGCGGCGCAGAGGGGGATCACGTCGCTTTCCGGCCCGCGCGCGAGGAGCGAGTACTGCGGCTGGCTGGAGACGAAGCGCTCCACGCCCGGCAGGTCGAGCGCCGCCTGGATCTGCGGCGCGCTCCACTCGCTGAAGCCGAGGTAGCGCACCTTTCCCTGGCGGACGACCTCCGTGAGCGCGTCCATCGTCTCCTCGAGCGGGGTCGACTCGTCGTAACGGTGGCACTGGTACAGGTCGACGTACTCGGTCCGCAGCCGCCCGAGCGACGCGTCGAGCTGCTTGAAGACCTGTTCGCGCGACAGCCCGCGGTCGGTCTCGCTCATCGGGAAGTAGAGCTTCGTCGCGAGGACGTACGACTCCCGGGGGCGGGACGCTAGCACCTCGCCGAGGAACGACTCCGCCACGCCACGGCCGTAGACGTTGGCCGTGTCGATGAAGTTGATGCCGAGCTCGAACGCGCGCGTGACGCACGCCTCCGCCCGGTCGCGCTCGACGCCGCCGGAGTACGTCAGCCACGAGCCGAGGCTGATCTCCGAGACCTCGAGGTCGCTCGAGCCGAGGCGGCGGTAGCGCACCCCGCGACACTCCCGCAGATGGACGTGACTGAAACAGTCGAGGTGGGTGCGTGGACGCTCTCGATCGTGCACCCGCCCGACGCCGAGGCGCTGATCGAGGAGGAGGCGTTCGAGCGCGAGGAGTTCCTGCCGTACTGGGCGGAGCTGTGGCCGAGCGCCCTCGCGCTCGCGCGGACGGCCGTCACCCGGGATCTCGTCGGCCTGCGCGTCGTCGAGCTCGGCTGCGGCCTCGCGCTGCCGGCGGTCGCGGCGGCGTGCGCGGGCGCCCAGGTGCTCGCCACGGACTGGTCGGCCGACGCCCTCGAATACGCCGAGCGGAACGCGGCCGCGAACGGGGTCCGCCTCGCGACGGCACGCGTCGCGTGGGCGGAGCCGCACGACCTGGTGGCGCGTGCGCCGTTCGACCTCGTCCTCGCAGCGGACGTCCTCTACGAGCGGCGGAACGTGCCGCAGCTGCTGTCGCTCCTGTCGGAGCTGGCGCCCGAGGTGCTGCTGGCCGACCCCGGCCGGCCCGCGCTGTCAGCGTTCCTGGAGGGTGCGCGCGAGAGGTGGGAGATCGAGGCGCTCAGAGCCGACGAGCTGCCGCGGGGAGCTGTCCACCGACTCGTGCGCCGCGTACGCTAGAGATGTGCGCCGTTTCATCCCCGCCTGGCTCCGCCGTCGGCGCGTCGTCCTCGCGCTGCAGCTCGTGGTCCTCGCCGCGCTCATCGCGGCGCTCGGCTGGGCCGTGCGGGACGTGTGGGCCGACGCAGCGCCGCGGCTCCGGAACGCGAGCATCGTCGACCTCGGGATCGCGCTCGCGATCGTCGCCGCGTACTACCTCGTCTTCGTCCTCGGCTGGGTCCGGATCCTCGCCGCCTATGGGATTCGGGTGCGGTACACGGTCGCGCTGCAGGCCGAGATGATCTCGATGCTCGCGAAGTACGTGCCGGGCGGCGTCTGGACGCCCGCGGCCCGGGTGGTCGCGCTCCGCCGGTTCGGCGTGAAGGACACCCCGGTCGTGCTCGCGACGATCCTCCTCGAGGCCGGTCTCTCCGCCGTCGCCGGCGTGCTCGTATTCGTGGTCGGCCTCGCGATCATCGGCGGAGCCGACGCACCGCTCGTGCCGCTCGGTGCGTTCTTCGTCGTCGTCACGTTCCTGCTCTACCCGCCGGTCTTCCGCGCGGTCGCGCAGCGGCTGCTGCGGCCGTTCGGCGCGCACGAGGTCGCGTCGCTCCCGGCCCGCACGGCGTTCGGCCTCGTCGGCTTCTACGCGCTCACGTGGCCGCTCGGCGGCGCAGCGCTCTTCTTTCTGCTGCGCTCGGTCGGCGGCGACCCGGCAGTGTCATCGATCCCGTTCCTCGGAGGAGCGAGCGCGGTCGGAGCGATCGTCGCCGTCCTCGCTGTCTTCGCACCGTCGGGGCTCGGCGTGCGTGAGGCCTCCATGTACGGGCTGATGCTGGCGGTGGCAACAGAGGGCGTCGCGCTCGGCGCAACCGTGCTGAACCGGCTCGCGATCACGGTCGTCGAGGCGGCCCTCCTGCTGGTGGGGGCCCTCTTCCTCCGCGGCCGCGCGCCGGCGCCGGCGCCGGCTGCGGCTTCGGCCCCCGGGCAGGCTTCGGCCTCGGAGCAGGCTTCAGACCTCGTGGCTCAGAGCCACTAGCTCGCCCACGGCCCGACGCCGCCGAGCCGCTCCACGGTGATCCGCAGGCGGTGGCCAGGCGGAGGGTTCGGCATCGGCGGGAAGGGCGCATCCGGGCCGATGTACGTCCGGGCGAGCTCCTGCAGCAGCTCCGGCGCACCGCCCTCCTCGATCCGCGCCTGGCCGCGGACGACGAGGTACTCGCGCAAGCCGATCGCGTTCGAGCGCGTCCCTTCGACGGAGAGCACGACCCGCGGGTCGCGCGCGACGTTCCGGAGCTTCTGCTGCGGCCGCAGGTGCGCCGTCACCAGCTCGTCACCCTCGAGGCCGATCCAGACGACGGAGACCTGCGGGCTCCCGTCCCGGTTGAGCGTCACGAGGTGTGCGAGCGCGTCCGACTCGAGGAGCGCCCTCGCCTCCGGCGGCAGCGTCGTCACGCGGCCGACCCTACAGGTGTGCGGTCGCGGCGCCGCGGGCACCTGCGGCTCGACCGCGAATGCCGCGTACACGCCGAAAGGACGGACATGACCGACAGCTGGGACGAGAAGCGCGAGGAGCTCGAGGAGTCGGAGGAGGAGAACCTGCTGGGGCACGATCCGGTGCTCGGGCCGAGCGACCCCGAGGCGGACGCGCACGGAGACAATCTCACGCGCGTCGACGAGGAGCTGATCGGCGACGACGACGCCGCCGCCTGAGCGCGCTCGTCAGTTCAACGAGGGGTCCGGCGGCAGCGTCGCGAGGAGGGCGAGCGCGCCGCCCTGGCGCCGCAGCACCCTGCTCCACAGCTCCGCGGGCGCGTCGCTGAACACGTCGTCGGGCTCGGCCGCCACGACGATCCAGGCCTCCTCGTGGAGCTCTGCCTCGATCTGGCCCGGCGACCAGCCCGCGTAGCCGACGAAGACGCGTCCGCGCCGCGCTGCCACTTCCGCGTCCTGCACGAAGCCCACGTCGGCGACGACGAGCTCCGACGCGTCCTCCGGATCCTCCACCTCGGCGAGCGCCAGCAGCGAGTCGGTCGCGACCGGGCCGCCGACGAAGACCGGCTCGTCGCCGGCGAGCCGTCCGAGCTCCGGAACCGCCTCCGCTACCGGTGTTTCCGACGGGCGGTTCAGGACGACGCCCATCGCGCCGCCCTCGCCGTGCTCCGCGACGAGGACGACCGTGCGGTGGAAGTTCGGGTCGAGCAGCATCGGAGCTGCGACGAGCAGGCGCCCCTTCAGCATGGCCACGATGATGACGTCGCCCGTACGGGGGGACCCGAAACGGCGGCGCCGGCGCCGCCTCGGCGACGATCGTCAGGGCGCGTCGAGAGCCTCCCGCAGTGAGCGGACGTACTCGCGGAGCTCACCGGGCCCGTCCTCGGCGGCCTCGAGGGCGCGCGAGCCGACGACGACGCCGTCGGTGCGCGCCGCAGCCTCACGTGCCTGCGCCGGCGTCGAGATCCCGAAGCCGGCGTAGAGCGGCAGGGCGGGCGCCAGCGCGCGGGCCCGTGCGGCGAGCCCGTCGAGCGACGACGACACCTCGGTGCGCGCGCCGGTCGTGCCGGTGAGGGTGACGAGGTAGAGCCACCCGTCCGTCGCGTCCGCCGCGATGCGGATCCGCTCGTCGGTCGAGGTGGGCGCGACGAGCTGGACGCGTCGCAGCTCCGGGCGCTCGTCGGCGGGGAGGTCCGCGACGATCAGCGACGTCGCTCCGGAGGCTCGTGCGTCCGCCGCGAAGCGCTCCCACCCGTACGTCTCGAGGAGCGACGAGTACGTCATCGGGATCAGCGGCACGTCGACTCGCCCCCGCACCTCGGCGAGGCACTCCAGGCATGCAGCGGTGCGCATCCCTGCGGCGAGCGCCTGCTCGGCGGCGCGCCGGACGACGGGGCCGTCCGCGAGGGGATCCGAGAACGGGAATCCGAGCTCGACGATGTCGGCGCCAGCCTCGACGGCGGCCTCGGCGAGCGCGGGCGTCTCGCGCCCGGCCATCAGGTAGACGACGAGAACCTTGTGTTGCTTCAATACAAGCTCACGGCCTGCGGACGACGGCGAGGAGGTGCTCGTCCGCCGCAATGGCACCCGGATCGGCGGCGAGCAGTAGCTCGGCGTCGCGGAGGAAGTTCTGCACGTCGGGCTCCGTGGCCGGCACGTGCGGCAGGAGACCGGCAGCCGAGAGCGCGACGACCTCGCCGTGAGGCGACAGCAGGTCGACGCGCTCGCCCGGCCGGTAGAGCTTCATCGCGAGGTGGCCGTACCCCGGCCCCTGCGGGTGGACCCCCGGCTCGACGATCCGGAGGTTCGCCTCGCCGCGGTCGCGACGGACGAGGTCGGCGAGGAGCGGCGCGTAGTGGACCATCGTCCCGATCAGCGACATCACGAGACGAAGACGTGGCCACCGCTGCGGACGACCCGCGCGAGCTCGGCGATGGCTGGCGGCGCCTGCTCGACGACGTAGCTCAGCGGACCCCGAAGCAGACCGCCGCGTCGAACGTCTCATCGGCGAAGCGGCCGAGTCGAGCACGTCGGCCAGGACGCGCTCGACGACGTGTCTCTCGCAGTCGGCGGCGGCGACGTGCTCGCGGTTGAGCTCCAGGTGCCCGGCGAGACGTCGGCGACGACTACGTCCGCGCCGAGCCGCGCGAGCTCGATCGTGAACCGCCCGGGGTCGGCGCCGACGTCCAGCACGTGGTCGCCGCCGCCCACGCACCCGCGCAGATGCTCGAGGTGGACGTCGAGGCTCGGAGACGGTGTCCGGCCGGTCTCGAAGCGCGTCCGCTCCTGCTCGCCGTACTCGTCGAAGAACGCTGCGACCTGGCCGCGGTCGTACTCGATCACCCTGCCAGCACCTGGGCAAGATCCTTGTCGCCGCGGCCGGAGAGGCAGACGAGCACGAGCTCGGCATCGAGCTCCGCCACCCGCGCGAGTGCGTGCGACGGCTCGAGCGCGGGGATGATCCCCTCCGTCCGGGTCAGCCGGCGGAAGGCAGCGAGTGCCTCCTCATCTGTCGTGCCGGCGTAGCGCGCGCGGCCGGAGTCGCGGAGGAAAGCGTGCTCCGGTCCGACCCCGGGGTAGTCGAGTCCCGCCGAGATCGAGTGCGCGTCGGCGATCTGCCCGTCGCCGTCGGCCAGCACGGAGGAGCGCGAGCCGTGCAGGACGCCGGGTCGGCCGGTCGCGAGGCTCGCGGCGCCGGCGGCCTCCACGCCGACGATCTCCACCTCGGCGTCCTCCAGGAAGCCGGCGAAGAGGCCGATCGCGTTCGAGCCGCCGCCGACGCAGGCGACGATCACCTCCGGCAGGCGACCCTCGACCTCGAGCAGCTGTGCGCGCGACTCGCGGCCGATCACCGCCTGGAGCTCGCGCACGATCTCCGGGTACGGCGCGGGGCCGACGCAGGAGCCGATCAGGTAGTGCGTCGTCTCGACGTTCGTGATCCAGTCGCGGATCGCCTCGCTCGTCGCCTCCTTCAGCGTGCGCGTCCCGAACTCGACGGGCCGCACCTCCGCGCCGAGCAGCCCCATCCGCTCGACGTTCGGCCGCTGCCGCCGCATGTCCTCGGCGCCCATGTAGACGACGCATTCGAGGCCGAAGCGCGCGCAGACGGTGGCGGTGGCGACCCCGTGCTGGCCCGCGCCCGTCTCGGCGACGATGCGGTGCTTGCCGAGCCGGCGGGCGAGGACGGCCTGGCCGAGCGCGTTGTTGAGCTTGTGCGCCCCGGTGTGCAGCAGGTCCTCGCGCTTCAGGTAGAGCCGCTTCGCGGGCGCGAATCGCTCGGCGCGCGTGATCGGCGTCGGCCGGCCGGCGTACGTGCGGGCGAGGTGGTCGAGCTCGGCGCGGTAGCCGTCGTCGGCGAGCGCGCTCTCCCACGCCGCCGTCAGCTCGTCGAGCGCCGGGATCAGCGTCTCGGGGACGTAGCGGCCGCCGTAGGCGCCGTATGACGCCTTCACGCGCGCGCCGCCGCGACGTACGCCCGCACCTTCGCGTGGTCCTTGACGCCCGGCTCGATCTCGAGGCGGGAGCTCGCGTCGACCGCCCACGGCCGCACGGCGGCGACGGCCTCGGCGACGTTCTCGGCGGAGAGTCCGCCCGCGAGCATGACGCGTCCCTCCGCGGCCGCCGCCCGCCGGAGGTGGTCGGGATCCTCCTGCTGCCACGGCAGGTCGAGGACGACCGCGACCTCGCGGTCCGCCCGGAGGAGGACGGCGTCGCGGCCCCGGTGGCCGTGCTCGCGGGCGTAGACCTGGTGGAGGTCGGCGGCCGCGTCACCGGCTTCTCCGACCCACACGGCGACGGAGAGCATCGTGTCCGGCACCGCCAGCACCGCCGGCGCCGTCCGCGGGCTCTCGCTCGCCAGCACGAAGCCGGCGAGGTCGGCGCCCGCCTCGGCCGCCGCGGCGACGTCCTCCGACCGCGTCAGGCCGCAGACCTTCACGAGCGGCCGCGCGAGCAGCTCCGTCAGCTTCGCGGCCGGATCGGGCGCCTGCATCAGCGCGGAGCCCACGAGGGCGGCGTCCGCGCCGGCGAGCTCCGCCGCGGCGCCGTGGGCGCGCGCCGAGATGCCGCTCTCCGCCACGACGACGGGCCTGTGGGGGAGCACGTGGCAGGTTGCCACGAGGTCGAGCTGGCGTGTGCGATCGACCTCGAACGTGGAGAGGTCGCGCGCGTTGATCCCGATCACCGGCGCCTGCAGCGCGCCGGCGCGACGCAGCTCGTCCGCGTCGTGCGCCTCCACGAGCGTCTCGAGGCCGAGGTCGCCGGCGAGCGCCAGCAGCGACCGCGCCTGCTCGTCGTCGAGGTCGCGCAGAAGCAGCAGCGCGGCGTCGGCGCCGGCCTCCTTCGCCGTCCGCAGGTCCGCGGCCGTCGAGAAGAAACCCTTGGCGAGGAGCGGTGCGTCGGTGGACGAGCGCGCGGCGCGGAGGTCGTCCCAGGAGCCGCCGAAGCGGGCGTCGACGAGGACGGAGACGGCGGCGGCACCGGCGCGCGCATACGCCCGCGCGAGGGTCGCGGAGTCCGCGTCGGGCCGGATGTCGCCGAGTGACGGCGAGCGCCGCTTGATCTCCGCTATCGCCGCGAGGCCGGGCTCCGCGAGCGCGTCACGGAAGCGCATGCGTGAACCTCGCGAGCTCGTCGAGCCGTTCGCCGGCGGCTCCGGAGGCGACCGCCTCGCGGGCGCGAACGAGCCCCTCCCGCAGATCGGCCGCGTGGCCGGAGGCGGCGATCGCGCCGGCCGCGTTGAGCAGGATCGCGTCGCGCCGCCCGCCGCCGGCCCCGGCGAAGACGTCGCGGATCGCCCGGGCGTTCTCGGCCGGAGCACCGCCGCGGAGCTCCTGCGGGTCGCAGCGGGCGACGCCGAGCTCGGCCGGGTCGACTGTCCGTTCGCGCACCGCGCCGCCTGCCACCTCCGCGACGAGGTTCGGCCCGGCCGGCGAGAGCTCGTCGATCCCGTGCGCGCCGTGCACGACGAACGCGCGCCGCGCGCCGAGCTGGGCCAGAACCTCCGCCAGCGGCCGCACGAGCGCCTCGGAGTAGACGCCGATCACTTGCGCCCGCGCGCCCGCGGGGTTCGTGAGGGGCCCGAGCACGTTGAACACCGTACGCGTGGCGAGCTCCCGTCGCACCGGCGCCGCGTGGCGCATCGCGGGGTGGTGCGACGGCGCGAACATGAAGCCGAAGCCGAGCGTGTCGATCGACGCAGCGATGCGCTCGGGCGCCTGCTCCAGTCGGAAGCCGAGCGCCTCGAGCACGTCGGCGGAGCCGCACGCCGACGAGACGGCCCGGTTGCCGTGCTTCGCGACTCCTGCGCCGGCCGCCGCGGCGACGATCGCCGCCGCCGTCGAGATGTTGATCGTGGCCGCGCCGTCGCCGCCCGTGCCCGCCGTGTCGACGAGGTCGTCGCGCTGCGGGCGCACGTGCAGAACGTGCTCACGCATCGCCTCGGCGCAGCCCGCGATTTCCTCCGGCGTCTCGCCCTTCGCCCGGAGCGCGACGAGGAAGCCTGCGATCTGCGCCGGCGTGGCGTCCCCGCGCATGATCTCGTCCATCACGACGCGTGCCTCCTCACGGCTGAGGTCGCGGCCATCGAGCAACCCGGCGAGCGCCTCCTGGATCACGGCCGCTCCTCCAGGAAGTTGCGCAGGAGGTCCCGCCCGAGCGGCGTGAGGACGCTCTCGGGGTGGAACTGGACGCCCTCCACCGGCAGCGCGCGATGCCGCACGCCCATCACCTCGCCGTCTGCCGTCCGCGCCGTCACCTCCAGCTCGTCCGGCACCCGGGTGGCGGCGAGGGAGTGGTAGCGGCCGGCTTCGAGCGGCTGCGGCAGCCCGGCGAACACGCCTCTCCCGTCGTGGTCGACCGGCGAGGCCTTGCCGTGGAGGAGCGCCCGCGCGCTGCCGATCTCGCCGCCGAAAGCCTCGACGACCGCCTGGTGGCCGAGGCAGACGCCGAGCGTGGGCACGCGCGGCCCGAGCCGCCGGATCAGCTCCACCGAGATCCCTGCCTCGGCCGGGCGGCCGGGGCCGGGGGAGACGACCACGTGCGTCGGCTCGAGCGCCTCCGCCTCCTCCACTGTCAGCGCGTCGTGGCGGAAGACGCGCACGTCGGCGCCGAGCTCCTCGAGCAGGTGGACGAGGTTGTAGGTGAACGAGTCGTAGTTGTCGAGCATCAGCAGCATCTAGCGCTCACGCTCCGCGAGCTCGAGCGCCGCCTCGAGGGCAGCCAGCTTGCTCAGGCACTCGTCGTGCTCCGCGGCGGGGTCGGAGTCGGCGACGATCCCGGCGCCCGCCTGCAGCCGCGCGACGCCGTCGTGCAGCACGATCGTCCGGATCGCGATGCATGTGTCCATCGCGCCGCCGGGGAGGACGTAGCCGACGGCGCCGGCGTACGGCCCGCGGCGGTGGCCCTCGAGTTCGGAGACGAGCTGCATGGCGCGCACCTTCGGCGCGCCCGACACGGTGCCGGCCGGGAAGCACGCCCGGAGGAGGTCGTACGGCGTGACGCCGGGCCGCAGCGTGCCCGTCACCTCCGAGACGAGGTGCGTCACGTGCGAGAAACGCTCCGGCTCGAGGTAGCGCGCGACCTCGACGCTCCCGGGCTCGCAGACGCGCGAGAGGTCGTTGCGGCCGAGGTCGACGAGCATCACGTGCTCGGCCCGGTCCTTCTCCGACGAGAGCAGCCGCTCCCCGTCGCCGTCGCCGGGATGCGTCGTCCCCGCGATCGGGTTCAGGCTGGCGCGGCCGTCCTCGCACTTGACGAGCGTCTCGGGGGAGCTGCCGACGAGGGCGAGGCCGTCCAGGTCGAGCAGGAAGAGGTAGGGCGAGGGGTTCACGCGCCGGAGAGCGCGGTAGAGCGCGAGCGCCGAGACGTCGGTGCGCCGCTCGGCACGCTGCGAGAGCACGATCTGGAACGCGTCGCCAGCGCGGATGTGCTCCTGCGCCCGCCTGACACCGGCCTCGTACGCCTCCCGCGCCGGCGAGCGGATCGTCGGCCCGGCTTCCGGGGAGGCCGGCTCGTGTCTCAACGCGACATCCGCGACGAGCCGCTCCTGGATCTCCGGCCGGTCGCCGGCGAGCACCGCCGCGGTGCCGCTGCCGTGGTCGTAGCGGACGAGGGTGTCGGCGACGACGAAGACGCTCTCCGGCAGCCCCGAACCCGCCTGCGGCAGCGGCACGCTCGGCTCCAGGCGCGCGACGTGGTCGTAGGCGAGGTAGCCCACGACCGGCTCGTCCAGCGTCTCCGCCTCCTCCCAGGTGACGAGGCGTGCGCCCGAGCCGACGAACGAGTGGCGGCCGAGCCGGCCGCGCTCGACCGACTCGAGCAGGAAGCTCGCCCGCGCGCCCTCCCGCAGGCGGAGGTACACGCCGAGCGGCGTGAGGAGGTCGGTGGGGATCGGAGCAGTCGGTGTCACGGGACGGGAACGAGACCCTCACGGGTCACGGGTGCGGAGCGGGTGTCGCATGCCGGCTACGCCGGCCGCGGGCTCCCGCTCCGCCCGTGGCGCCAGAACCAGGCCCAGGTGCGGGAGGCGGAAGTCACGGGTGTCACAGTAGCCGCTCCCTAGACTCCCGGCAATGTCCCTTCCGGACCTTCTCGACGCGCTCCTCCGCGCACATGGGCCGTCGGGTCACGAGCACCTCGCCTTCGACGCCGTCCGCGCCGGCGCGGCGGCGATCGCGGGCGCCGCTGTCGAAACCGACGCGGTCGGGAACGTCGTCGTCCGCCGCGCCGGACGCGGCGGCGGGCCGCTGCTCGCGCTCTACGCGCACCTCGACGTGATCGGGCTCGCCGTCGCGCACGTCCGCGACGACGGGCTCCTCTCCGTGCACACCCTCGGCACCTGGCGCGCCGCGATCGGCTACGGGCAGCGCGTGGCGATCGCGACGCGCACGGGCTTCGTGCCGGGGGTCGTCGTGGCCGCGACGAAGGACGACGAGAAGCGGGAGTGGGGCGACCTGCTCGTCGACGTCGGCGCCCGTGACGGTGACGATGCGCGCGCCCTCGTCCGGCCGGGTGATCCGGTCGTCGTCGACGTGCCGCCGCTCGAGCTGGCGAACGGCCGCGTCGCCGCCCGCAGCCTCGACAACCGGGTCTCCGTCTATGTCGCGCTCGAGGCGCTGCGCCGGCTCGCACAGGAGCCGCCGGCGGCCGACGTCGCCGTCGTCGCCTCCGCCCACGAGGAGCTCGGCCACGCCGGGGCCTTCACGGCGACGCACACCCTCCGGCCGGATGTCGCGCTCGTCCTCGACGTGACGTACGCGACGGACGTGCCGGGAACCGACCCGGAGGAGGCGGGCGACCACCGCCTCGGCGGCGGCCCGGCGATCTTCCGCGGCCCCGCGGTCAGCCCGTTACTCTTCGACCTCCTCGTCGCAACCGCCGACGAGGAGGGGATCGCGCACACGATCGAGGTCGGCGCGAAGACGTACACCGACGCCGACCACACCCATCTCTCCCGCGGCGGGGTCGCGACGGCGGTCGTCTCCGTCCCGCTGCGGAACATGCACTCCCCGATCGAGGTCGTCGACCTGGAGGACGTCGAGGCGTGCGTCCGCCTCGTGGCCGCGTTCGCACGGCGGCTCGAGCCGGGGCTCGACCTGCGCCGCTAGGGCGCTACTCCTCGTCCGGCTCGTCCGGCTCGTCCTCGTCGTCGCCGAGACCCAGCTCCTCGCCGACGCCCTCCAGCCCCGCCTCCTCGCCCAGCGGATCACGTCCCTCCGGCTGCTCGTTCACCCACTCCTCGGGAAAGCTCGACACGTTCCACCTCCTCTGGTCGCCTGCGACGCCGGGATTCCGCGTGCGCCGGGCGCGAAACGTGCGGGCGCGAGGGGCGTGCTCGGTAGGCTGCGCGCCGTGACCCGCTCCGTCATCGTCGCCGCCGTCCGCACGCCTTTCGGCAAGCTCGGCGGCGGCCTCGCCGGCTACACCGCTCCCGAGCTCGGCTCGCTCGCGATCCGGAACGCGCTCGACCGCGTCGGGCTCGAGAACCACGAGCCGGAGTACGTCGTCCTGGGGCAGGTGCTCCAGGCGGGGATAGGGCAGGCGCCGGCGCGCCAGGCGGCCGTCGGCGCCGGCCTGCCGATCGAGCTGCCCGCCGACACGATCAACAAGGTCTGCGCGTCGTCGGTGCGGGCGGTGCAGATCGCCGACGCGATGATCCGCGCCGGCGAGCACGAGCTCGTCGTCACCGGCGGGATGGAGTCGATGTCGAACGCTCCGTACCTGCTCCGGAAGGCACGCTTCGGCTACCGCCTCGGCCACGGCGAGGTGATCGACTCGATGGTCTCGGACGGCCTGACCGACGCGTACGACCAGCTGCACATGGTGCAGCACAACTCGCTCGTGTCGCGGGAGCTCGGCATCTCGCGGGAGGAGCAGGACGGCTGGGCGTACCGCTCCCACCAGCGGGCCGCGGCGGCGCAGGACGGCAGCCGCTTCGACGACGAGCTCTTCGCCGTCGGCGACGTGTCGGCGGACGAGGGTGTGCGCCGCGACACGTCGCTCGGGTCGCTCGCGAAGCTGAAGCCGGTGTTCGACCCCGAGGGGACGACAACCGCCGGGAACGCGCCGGGCGTCAACGACGGCGCCTCGTGCGTGGTCGTCGCCTCGGAGGAGTTCGCACGGCGCCGCGGGCTGCCGGTGCTCGCGACGATCCTCTCCCAGGCGTACGTCACCGACGAGTTCAGGTACCTCGCCCGCACGCCGGCGCGCGCCGGCCACCGCGCGCTCGAGAAGGCGGGGAAGCGGATCGAGGACGTGAAGCGCGTCGAGATCAACGAGGCCTTCTCGTCCGTGGCCCTCAACTCGACGCGGCTGCTCGGCGCCGACGAGGAGATCGTGAACGTGAACGGCGGCGCCGTCGCGCTCGGGCACCCGATCGGCGCCAGCGGCGGGCGGATCGTCGGGACGATGGTGCACGAGCTGCGCCGCTCCGGCGGCGGGCTCGGCCTCGCCGCGATCTGCTCGGGCGGCGGGCAGGGCGACGCCCTCCTGATCGAGGTCTGACCCGGTTCCTCGCGCTCGCCGCCGCGGCGCTGGCCCTCGCCGGCGACGCCGCGGCGTGCACCTGCGCCGCCGCTCCCGCCCGCGAGCGGCTCGAGGCCGCCGATGCGGCCTTCATCGGGCGGCTCGTCGACGTCCGCCCGGCGGCACCCCGCGACGGCGCCCCGTACCGCAGCTACGTCTTCCTCGTCGACGGGATCGTGAAGGGCGACCTGCCCCGCGAGCTCTCGGTGCTGACCCCGGCGGGCGGCGCCGCCTGCGGCTACGAACTCGAGCGCAACGTCGCGACCGGGATCCTGCTCCGGCGGGACGGCGACCGGTGGCTCGGCGGCCTCTGTGGGCAGATCGCGGTCGGCGAGCTCGTGACGGCGAGCGAGCAGCGCGAGCAGCGGCTCGTCAACTGGGGCGGGATCGTCGTGGGGACCGTCGTGCTCCTGCTCGGCGGCTGGCTGACGTGGCGTCGCCTGCGCCGGCGGCGGGCGGCGCTTGCAGAGGCCCGGAACGGCCGCGCGGCGGGGCACCCCGGGTAGCCGCTGCCGGTGCCTGCCGCGCCGCCGGCCCGCAGCGGACGTTAGCCTCCTCGGCGATGCGCTTCGCCCATGTCCTCGTCGTCGGCGCCGGCCAGATGGGCGGCGGCATCGCGCAGGTCGTCGCCGCCTCCGGCCGCCGCGTCTCGCTGCACGACGCCGCGCCGGGCGCCGTCGAGCGCGGCCTCGGCACGATCCGCACGAGCCTCGAGCGGCTCGCCGAGAAGGGCGGCGGCGACCCAGGTGAGACGCTCGCGCGCATCGAGTCGGCCGACGACCTCGTCCCCGCCGACCTGATGATCGAGGCGGTCGTGGAGGACGCAACCGTGAAGGAGGAGCTCTTCCGGCGGGCCGACGAGACGCTGCCGCCGGAGGCGGTTCTCGCGTCGAACACCTCGTCGATCCCGATTACGTCGCTCGCGAGCGTCACGGGACGGCCGGAGCGCGTCGTCGGGATGCACTTCTTCAACCCGGTGCCGGTGCTGAAGCTCGTCGAGGTGATCCGCGCCGTGCAGACCTCCGACGAGACGGCTGCCGCGATCGTCGCGCTCGCGCGGGAGCTCGGGAAGGTGCCGGCGGAGGCGAGCGACTTTCCCGGCTTCGTGTCGAACCGGATCCTGATGCCGTTCCTGAACGAGGCGGCGTACACGCTGATGGAGGGCGTCGCGGAGCCGGAGGCAATCGACACGATCGCGAAGCTCGGCTTCGCGCACCCGATGGGGCCGCTCGCGCTCGCCGACCTGATCGGGCTCGACACCTGCGTCGCGATCATGGAGGTGCTGCACCACGGGCTCGGCGACCCGAAGTACGCGCCGTGCCCGCTCCTGCGGCAGTACGTCCAGGCGGGGAGGCTCGGCCGGAAGAGCGGCCGGGGCTTCTACACCTACGACGCGCGCTGACGGTGGACCCACGGCTCGCCGCGGAGCTCGCCGCCATCGACGGCGCCGACGAGGAGTACGTCGAGCGCGTCTTCACGCTCGTGCTGCGGCGGCCGCCGGAGCCGGAGGCGCGCGTGCGGGCGCTCGCGAAGCTTGCCGACGGGACGCTGTCGCGGGCGACGCTGCTGCACGAGCTGACGTCGAGTGAGGAGGCGGTGCGCGTGCGGCTGCTCGACGACGGGGTCTCCTTCGCCGCCGGCGCGCGCGCCCGTGGCGAGCGGCCGCGCTGGCTGCAGGCGCCTCCGGGGACGGACGAGCGGGTCGTCGAGCTGCCGTGGGTGCTCGCACGGCTGACCGGCCGCCGCGCGCTCGAAGTCGGTTACGCCTTCGCGGAGGCGCCGTACCTGGCGGCGCTGCTGCGCGCCGGGTTCGAGCGGCTCGTCGGCGTCGACCTCGCCGCCGCCGACGTGCCGGGGATGGACACGGTGCAGGCGGACGTGCGGGAGCTCCCGTTCGAAGGCCGGACCTTCGACCTCGTCCTCTGCGTCTCGACGCTCGAGCACGTCGGAGCGGACAACAGCCAGTACGGCGTCGACGACGCCGCCGGCGGCGCGGGCGCGCGGCTCGAGGCGCTGCGCGAGCTGCGGCGCGTGCTCGCGGCCGACGGGAGGCTCCTGCTGACCGTCCCGTGCGGCGAGCCCGGCGACTACGGGTGGTTTCGTCAGGATGACGTGCGCGGCTGGGACCGGCTCGTCTCGCGGGCTGGCTTCTTCGTCGAGGAGCAGGAGGTGTACGTGCTCGGCGACGAGGGCTGGCGCAGCACACCGCGGCTCGACGCGCGGGACGTCCGCTACGGCGACCGCGGGCCCGCCGCCTCCGCCGTGCTCTGTGCGGAGCTCTCGCCGCGGCGCCTGCGGCGGCTCGCCTCCGTGGACGGCCTCGAGCGGACGGCGCGGCGGCGGGCGCCGGACTCGGTGCGGCGGCTGCGCCGCCGCACGCGCACTGACGCGAGTGGCCCTCGAACGAGGGGCTAAACTCGCGCGCGCCGGCTGCCGATACGCACCCCAGCGATGCCGATGGCACCCCAGCGAGGTACGAGGGGGAAAGTAGTGCGACTGTTGCTGGTAGAGGACGACACGGCGTTCCGCGAGCTTCTGCGGACGACGTTCAGCGCCGTCCACGTCGAGGTCGACGAGGCGGGCGACGCGACCGAGGCGGCGCAGCGGATCGAGGAGCGGCGGCCCGACGTCCTCGTACTCGACGTCGGGCTCCCCGGACTCGACGGGATCGCGTTCTGTCGCGCCCTGAAGCAGGACCCGAAGACGCGGAGCATCCGGGTGGTGCTCCTGACGGGACGCGACGACGTACGGGCCGAGGACGCCGGCGCCGAGGCGCACCTGCTGAAGCCGTTCCGGCCGCTCGAGCTGCTGAGCGTCGTCGAGCGTCTCGCCTCGGGTAGCCCTGTCGCCTCCCATCCGCGCCGCGCGGCCACCGACGACGAGCAGCTCCTCCTGTACGCCCGCGACCTGCGTCAGCTCGTGGAGCTCGAGCGGGGACAGCGGACGCTGCTCGAGAGCGCCTACCGCGCAACGGTCTCCACCCTCGCCGCGGCGCTCGACTCGAAGGACACGGGGACGCGGCAGCACTCCTACCGCGTGCAGCGCTACGCCCTCGAGCTCGCCGCAACGCTCGACCCGACACTGGCTACCGACCCGGCCGTCGAGTACGGGTTCCTCCTGCACGACATCGGCAAGATCGGAATTCCCGACAACGTCCTGGGGAAGGCCGGGCCGCTGACCGAAGGCGAGTGGCGGCTGATGCAGGCGCACCCGACGCTCGGCGCGCAGATGCTCGGGAGCGTCGATTTCCTGAGCGGGAAGGGCGTGGAGATCGTCCGCTCGCACCACGAGCGCTGGGACGGGTGCGGCTATCCCGACCGCCTCCGGGGCGAGGAGATCCCGTTCGGGGCGCGCGTCTTCGCCGTCGCCGACACGCTGGACGCGATCACGAATGACCGGCCGTACCGCGCCGCCCGCAGCTGGCGCACCGCCCGGCGGGAGATCGTCTCGCAGGCGGGGTCGCAGTTCGACCCGGACGTCGTGGACGCATTCCGCGACCGCGAGTTCGCATTGCACGAGATCCGGCGCGAGTTCTTCCACGCCGCCTGAGCTCGTGTTGCTGAGCCACTAGCGGCGCATCACCCGCAGCCGGCGGTCTTGCCGCGGTTTGTGTTGCTGAGTCACAAGCGCGTGCACCCCGCCGGCCGCCTGCTTACGCGGCTGCAGCCCGGGTAGACTCGCCGCGCGATGGACTTCTCGCTGACGGAGGAGCAACGGGAGATCCAGGCGCTCGCGCGCGAGGTCGCAGCGGCCGAGATCGAGCCGCACGCAGCGGACTGGGACCGGGAGCACCGCTTCCCGACCGAGCTCTACGAGAAGCTCGCAGAGCTCGGCCTGATGGGCGTCTGCATCCCGGAGGAGCTGGGCGGCGCCGGGGCCGACTTCCTCTCCTACATCCTCGTGTTGGAGGAGCTCTCGCGCGCGGACGCCGGCGTCGGCGTCACGGTGGCCGTCCACACGAGCGCGGTGACGCTGCCGCTCCTCGCGTTCGGCAGCGACGAGCAGCGGGAGCGGTTCGTGCCGCCGCTCGCGTCCGGCGCGACGATCGGGTCGTTCGCACTGACGGAGCCCGAGGCCGGCTCGGACGCCGGCGCGCTCCGCACCTCCGCCACGCGCGAGGGCGAGGGCTGGCGGATCAGCGGCTCGAAGCAGTGGATCACGAACGGCAGCTACGCCGGCACCTTCCTCGTCTTCGCCCGCACCGACCCGGAGACGGACGGCGCCCGCGGCGTCAGCGCGTTCGTGCTCGACCGGGACCACGTCGAGGTGACGCGGGAGGAGGAGAAGCTCGGCCTCAACTCGTCCTCGACCGTCGACCTCCGGATCGAGGCGCACGTCCCCGCGGATCGACTCCTGCACGAGGAACGGAGGGGATTCGCGGTGGCGATGGCGACCCTGGACGGCGGCCGCATCGGGATCGCCGCTCAGGCGGTCGGGATCGCCCAGGCTGCCTACGACGTCGCCCGGGCGTACGCGCTCGAGCGCCGCCAGTTCGGCCAGCGCATCGGCGACTTCCAGGCGATCCAGTGGAAACTCGCCGACATGGCGACGGAGATCGACGCCGCGCGGCTCCTCGTGCACCGCGCGGCCTGGCTGAAGCAGCACGGGCGGCCCCACACGGCGGAGGGCGCCAAGGCGAAGCTTTTCGCGTCGGAGATGGCGCGGCGCCAGACGGCGGAGGCGATCCAGGTGCTCGGCGGCTACGGCTACACGAAGGAGTTCCCGGTCGAGCGCTACTACCGCGACGCCAAGATCACCGAGATCTACGAAGGCACGAGCGAGGTGCAGCGGCTCGTGATCGCGCGCTCCGTGCTCGCCCACGCGGAGCAGCTCGTCCGGACCTAGTGGCTCTCTGCCATAAGCTCCACTCGCGGCGCCACTCGTAGAGCGCGTCGGGCTCCCGCTCCTCGTTCTCGCTCCCGTCCGTGAGCCGCACGAGCCGGAGGCCGTGTCGCTCGTAGAAGCGGCGCGCGCCCGCGTTGCGCTGGAACGTCCAGAGCGCGAACCCTTGCGGCCGGCGCTCCTTCGCGAGCTCGAGCAGCCGTGTTCCGACGCCACCTCCCTGTGCGCCGGGGAGCACGTAGAGGTGGCTCAGCATGTCGCCTGAGAGCGCGACGAAGGCCACGGGCGACCCGCCGGTTTCCGCCACCCACACCTCGTCCTCGGCGACGACGCCGCCGAAGTACGCGCGATCCTCCTCCGGCGTGTGGAGCGTCGGCAGGAAGCCGAGCCCCGAGAAGGCTGCCCGGAAGATCCGCGCGACGGCGTCGACGTCCGCGGGCGTCGCTCGGCGCACGAGCATCCGCGTACTCTAGGGACGTGCCGCGCCGCCCCGACGAGCCCGTCCGGCTGAACCGGATCTACACCCGCGGCGGCGACCGGGGGGAGACGTCGCTCGGCGACGGCTCGCGCGTTCCGAAGCTCGACGAGCGCATCGTTGCCTACGGCGTCGTCGACGAGCTGAACGCCCAGCTCGGCACCGTTGAGGCAGACGGCGAGCTCGCGTCGCTGCTGCTCCGCGTGCAGAACGAGCTCTTCGACCTCGGCGCCGACCTTTCGGTTCCCTACGCGGAGGACGACGGGAAGCTGCGTGTCACCCAGGCGCAGGTCGACGTGCTCGAGCACGCCTGCGACAGCTGGAACGAGGGGCTGCCGGAGCTGCGCAGCTTCGTGCTCCCGGCAGGCCCCGCGCCCGCCGTGCGGCTCCACGTCGCACGCACGGTGTGCCGCCGGGCAGAGCTGGCGGCGCTGCGAGCGGCACAGGAGCACGCGGTCAACCCGCTCGCGCTCGTCTACCTGAACCGGCTCTCGGACCTGCTCTTCATCCTCGCCCGCGCAGCCGCCGCGGGCGACGAGGTGCTCTGGCGGCCGGGCGGCGCACGGCCATGAGCCGCGTGCGCGGCTAAGGCGTGACGGTCGCAGCCGACTGCCGCCGCGTGTTCCGCTCGAACTTGTTCCAGCTCCAAGTCGCGCGGAGGAAGCGGATCGCCCGAGCAGCCGCGCCCAAACGAGCACGGGACGGTAGAGGACGAGCTCGAGCGGCGCGAGCAGGACGAGCGCGGCGAGGCGCCGCCTCGGCAGCGCCCGCTCGGCCTGGTCGGAGATGAGGACGGCGGACGTCCGGGACGTCGAGCGGGTAGGCCACGAGCTCTGCGGAGAGCCGCGTGTCGGAGACGCTGGACTCGCCGATCGCGTCAGCGAGCACGATCGCGGCGGCGAGGGTGCCGACTCCGCGCAGCATCACGGCGGCGGCCGCGGCGACGTCCTCCCAGCGCCCGCTCGAGCAGCGGCAGGGCTGACGGCTCGTCGACGAGCGCGAGGATTCGGAGCGCCGCGATCCGGCGCCACTTGCCGAATTCGGTGGGGTGCGACGCCGCACGGCCCAGCAGCCGCCGCCGCCGACGACATTGGCGCCGATGCCGAGCCACGAGCAGAGCATCGTGCCGGTCGCCACCGCGAGCAGGAAGTGAGTCGTCGTCGCGGTTGGCGTACCACCTGTTCGTCGTCAGCAGGGGCTCGACCTCGCGTTGTCGCGGGCGCGCGCGTCCTGCGTAGTCCGCCCGTACCATCGGCGCGGCCGGTGGTGCGGTGCGGTCGATCCCCCGTTCGTGAGAAGCGGGCGCTGCGGCGGCGGACGGGCTTCGCTCCTACAATCAGCCGATGGCCACGACCGAGGATCGCGACTCCCTGGACGCCACGCAGGCCTGGCGCGAGGAACTGTACGTGCGCACGCCGGAGCGGCAGGGGGAGCTCTTCTCGACGATCTCCGGGCTCGAGAACGAGCCGCTCTACACGCCGGACAACGTCGAGCTCGACTACGGGCGCGACCTCGGCTACCCGGGCGTCTATCCCTTCACCCGCGGCGTCTACCCGTCGATGTACCGCGGCAAGCTGTGGACGATGCGGCAGTTCGCGGGCTTCGGGACGGCCGCCGAGACGAACGCCCGCTTCCGCTACCTGCTCGACCACGGGCAGACGGGGCTCTCGACCGCCTTCGACATGCCGACGCTGATGGGCTACGACTCGGACCACGAGCGCTCACTGGGCGAGGTGGGCCGCGAGGGCGTGGCGATCGACTCGCTGGCCGACATGGAGACGCTCTTCGACGGGATCCCGCTCGGCGACGTCTCGACCTCGATGACGATCAACTCGCCGGCGGCGATCCTGCTCGCGTTCTACGTCGCGGTGGGGGAGCAGCAGGGCGT
>DASQNG010000082.1:0-6223 GCA_035645095.1 Gaiellaceae bacterium
GCCGGGTACTCGGCGTCGTCGGCGAGGGAGAAGGGCGGGTACCTGTCCGTGCCGAGGGCGCTGTAGGAGTAGAAGCCGACGCGCCACGTCCAGCGGAGCACGCCGACGTTGAAGTCGAAGATCCCGCGCGGGTAGCGGCCGATGAAGAGGATCGCGAACCCCGCGACGACGGTCGAGAGGACGAACCCGATCCAGAGGAAGAGGAGGACGACGAAGTGCGGGATGGCGAGCAGCCACTTGACGAGCCACTGCCAGCGGCTCAGGCCCGGATCCAGCTCGCCGGTCAACTGCAAGGGATACGCGTGGGGAGAACTCATGGTCGGTGCTCCTTCGGGTCGTGGCGTGGTGAGCGACGCGGCTCCCATCGCCGAGCGAGCGCCTTCTGCGATCGTCTGAACCACCATCCCACCGCGAGGGACGCAGCGCAGTGCGGCTACCACCCGTCCGACGAGGCGGTTGACACACGGCTGCGGAAGACGCCCGTGCCGCCGGCCCGCGGGAGAGCGTGTGAGCGAGACTTCCGACGCGTTGGCGCCGGACGCCACGCCGACCCGAGGAGGAACGATGCCTGTCGAGGAAGCCCGCAGCGAAGAGACGCCGTACGGACGCTACGTCACGTCCGAGGGCTGGTTCGTGCTCAACCTCACGGAGGCGCTCGCGGTGCGCAACGACCAGAAGGGCGGCGCGACGTACCCGCTCGAGCCACGTGAGGCGCCGTTCCGCGACCTCGGCGTCAACGTCCGTGTCCTGTGGCCGGGCGAGCCGAACGGCCTGTACCACTCGGAGGGGGTGCAGGAGGGGTTCCTCGTGCTCTCGGGCGAGTGCACGCTGATCGTCGAGGAGGAGGAGCGGCCGCTGCACCAGTGGGACTACTTCCACTGCCCCGCCCACACGCGCCACATCCTCGTCGGCGCCGGCGAGGGCCCGTGCTCAGTCCTCATGGTCGGCCCCCGACCCGAGGTCGAGCAGCTCCACTACCCGACGAGCGACGTCGCCGCGAGGTACGGTGTGTCGGCCGCGCAGGAGACCGGCGACCCGGACGAGGCCTACGCGGACTGGCCGGGCGAGTACGTGCCGGTGCGACTGCCGTGGCCGCCGCAGAGGTAGCTCGACGGCGGGCGCCGGCCCGAGGAGGATGCCTCGGCATTCGTCATGCGCCGCGCCGCCGGTTGCCAGGGGCTACCAGGCGCGGGATGATCGGGCGGTGGACGACGTGGTGCGCGAGATCGAGGAGGCGCTCGTCGGCCACTGGTCGCACTTCGGCCGCTGGGAGAGAGGCGCGCTCGTCGAGGACGGCGGTACGCTCCGGTACGAGACGCCGATCCCGCACCTGCCGTACAACGGCGTCCTGCGCACGCGGATACCGGACGCGACGGTCGACGAGGTGGTGCCGCGCGTCGTCGAGTCGTTCCGCCGGCGGGGCGTCCACTTCGCCTGGTGGGTGACGCCGTCGTCGCAGCCGTCGGATCTCGGCGAGCGGCTGGAGGCAAACGGGCTCCGGCTCGTGGAGCGCGCCGTCGGCATGTCCGTCGACCTCGCGGGGTGGGATGCGCCGGCGCCGAAGCCGGGCGTCGACTACGTGGAGGTGCTCGACGAGCGGGCGCTCGACGACTACGCCGAGCTGATCTACGCCTACTGGGAGCTGCCTGCCGACTCGCGCGCGCTCGTCGCGGCGATCAACCGCTTCTGGGGACCCGGGCAGGCGGCGGCGCACCGGTGGCTGGCTTACGCAGACGGCCGGCCGGTGGGGAAGGCGCTGCTCTCGTTCGCCGCGCCGGAGGGCGTGGCGGCGGTATACGGGATGAGCGTGCTGCCGGAGGCGCGCGGCCGCGGCGTTGCGAGCGGCCTCACGACGACGCTGCTCGGTCGCGCCCGCGACCTCGGCTGCCGCCGGGTCGTCCTCCACGCGACCGAGATGGCCGTCGGCGTCTACGCGCGCGCCGGCTTCGTCGAGCGGTGCCCGCTGGGGGTCTACGCCACCGCCGAGGTGTGGTCGGGCCGCGACCACTGAGAGCAGCGGCCGACGCGCGGGCGTGGCTCAGATGCGCCAGGTGTCGCCGGCGTGGAGGAGCGCTTCGAGGTCGCCCTCGCCCCGCTGCGCCTTCGCGGCGGCGATCTGGTCGGCCATCAGCTCGTCGTAGACGGGGCGCTCCACGGCGCGGAAGACGCCGACGGGCGTGGCGCCGATCGCCTGCTGCGTCATGCGGGAGAGCGCGAAGGCATGCGCCGGCTCGGGGGCGTGGGCGTCGTGGACGAGCAGGTCTGGCTCGTCCGCGGCGACCACCTCCGGTGAGCCGTCCGCCCGCAGCCGGATCCCGTGCTCGCCCCACACGATCGGCTCGCCGTGCCGGAGGTAGAGACGGTTCTCCTTCTGGTCGCGGACGAAGTCGAAGGCGCCGTCGTTGTAGATGTTGCAGTTCTGGTAGATCTCGACGAACGCGCTGCCGCGGTGCTCGGCGGCGGCGCGGAGCACCTGGGTCAGCTCCTTCTTGTCCGTGTCGATCGCGCGGGCGACGAAGGTCGCCTCGGCGCCGATCGCGAGCGAGAGCGGGTTGAAGGGGTGGTCGAGCGACCCGTACGGGGTCGACTTCGTTACCTTGCCGAGCTCGGACGTCGGCGAGTACTGGCCCTTCGTCAGCCCGTAGATGCGGTTGTTGAAGAGCAGGAGCTTCAGGTTGACGTTGCGGCGAAGGGCGTGGATCAGGTGGTTGCCGCCGATCGAGAGGGCGTCGCCGTCGCCGGTCACAACCCAGACCGACAGGTCCGGCCGGGAGGTGCTGAGCCCGGTCGCGATCGCCGGCGCCCGCCCGTGGATCGAGTGCATGCCGTAGGTCTCCATGTAGTACGGGAAGCGCGAGGCGCAGCCGATCCCGGAGACGAAGACGATCTTCTCGCGCGGGAGCGCGAGCTCGGGCATGAAGCTCTGCAGCGCGTTCAGGATCGCGTAGTCGCCGCAGCCGGGGCACCAGCGCACCTCCTGGTCGGACTTGAAGTCCTTCGCCTTCAGCTGCACGAGGCCGCCGCTCACGTTCCCGTTGCCGTTCCCGGGTGTCTCGCTCAACGTTCTCCCTCGCCGTCGAAAGCGCGGGCGAGCTGCGCCGCCACCTCGCGCCCGTCGGCGTCGTGCGCCTCGACCCGCAGCACCCGCGCCTCCTCGTCGTAGTCGAGCGTCAGGAACGAGCAGCACGCGCGCTCGGTGCCGAGGAACTCGTGGACGAGCGGCGCGTCGACAGCTTCGGCGAACGCCACCGCGACCACGTCGCCGTCGTGCGTCACGCGACCGCCGAGCCGCCGCGCGCGGTCCAGCTGCGCGGCCAGTCCGGCGGCGTCGAGCCCGCAGCCGTGCTGCGCGAGCACCGGCAGCTCGATCACGCCTCCACCAGCGCCGTGATCGCCTCCGCGAGCTCCGATGCCTTGAACGGCAGGCCGCGCACGCGGTTGTAGCCGACCGCGTCGACGAGGTACTCGGCGCGCACGAGCTGCAGCAGCTGGCCGAGGTTCATCTCCGGGATCAGCACCTTCTCGTACCGGCGCAGCACCTCGCCGGTGTTGCGCGGAAGCGGGTTCAGGTGGTGCAGGTGCGCCTGCGCGACCCGCTGCCCGTCGCGCCGCACGCGCCGGACTGCCGCGCCGATCGGGCCGTACGTCGACCCCCAGCCGAGGACGAGCGTCTCCGCGTCGAGCGTGGGGTCGTCGACCTCGAGCAGCGGGATGTCGTTCGCGATCCCGGCCACCTTCGCGGCGCGGAGGCGCGTCATCAGGTCGTGGTTCTCGGGGTCGTAGGAGATCGCGCCGGTGACGTCCGCCTTCTCGAGGCCGCCGATCCGATGCTCGAGGCCCGGCGTGCCTGGGATCGCCCACGGGCGCGCCAGCGTGTCGGGGTCACGGCCGTACGGCTGGAACGGCTCGACGCCCGCGTGCGCGAAGGCGACGGAGATGTCCGGCAGCGAGGCGACGTCCGGGATCAGCCACGGCTCGGACCCGTTTGCGAGGTACGCGTCGCTCAGGAGGTAGACGGGCGTGCGGTACTTGAGCGCGATGCGCGCCGCCTCGATCGCCGCGTGGAAGCACTGCGACGGCGTCGATGCGGCGACGACGGGCACCGGGCTCTCGCCGTTCCGGCCGTGCAGCACCATCAACAGGTCGGCCTGCTCGGGCTTCGTCGGCATCCCCGTTGCGGGGCCGGCGCGCTGGATGTCGAGCACGAGGAGCGGCAGCTCCAGCATGATCCCGAGGCCGATCGTCTCGGCCTTCAGCACGACGCCCGGGCCGGCCGACGTGGTCACACCGAGCGAGCCGCCGAAGGCCGCGCCGAGCGCCGCGCCGGCGGCCGCGATCTCGTCCTCGGCCTGGAACGTGCGGACGCCGAAGGCCTTGTGCCGCGCGAGCTCCTCGAGGATCGACGACGCCGGCGTGATCGGGTAGGCGCCGAGGAAGAGCTCCAGCCCGGCGAGCTTCGCCGCGGCGATCAGCCCGTATGCGAGTGCGAGGTTCCCGGTGATCTGCCGGTAGACGCCCGGCGGGAGTTGCGCCGGCGCGACCTCGTAGGAGACCGCGAAGTCCTCTGAGGTCTCCCCGTACGCGTAGCCCGCCTTGAACGCGGTCGCGTTCGCGTGCGCGATCTCGGGCCGCTTCGCGAACTTTCGCTCGATGAAGCCGAGCGTCCCCTCGACCGGGCGGTTGTAGAGCCAGCTCATCAGCCCGAGCGCGAAGAAGTTCTTCGAGCGCTCGGCCTCTCGGGGCGTGATCCCCTCGGTTCCCTTCAGCGCCTCGACCGTCATCGACGTGAGCGCGACCGGGTGCAGGTGGTAGTCCGCGAGCGTGCCGTCGTCGAGCGGGTTCGCCTCGTAGCCGGCCTTCTGCAGGTTCCGGTCCTTGAAGGTGTCCGTGTCGACGATCAGCGTGCCGCCCTTCGGCAGGTCGTGCAGATTCGTCTTCAGCGCCGCCGGGTTCATGGCGACGAGCACGTTCGGCTGGTCGCCGGGCGTGAGGATGTCGTGGTCGGCGAAGTGGACCTGGAACCCGGAGACGCCGGGCAGCGACCCCGCGGGAGCGCGGATCTCGGCCGGGAAGTCCGGCAGCGTGGAGAGGTCGTTCCCGAGGGCCGCGGTCGTGCTCGTGAAGCGGTCGCCGGTGAGCTGCATCCCGTCGCCGGAGTCGCCTGCGAACCGGATCGTGACGCGGTCGACCTGCTCGACGCTCTTCGTCACGCGTGCCATGGCTGAGGTATAGCGCAGGCGGCTGCCGCCGGGGCTGCCGCGGGCCGATTGCCCGTCCGGCGGGCGGGGATAGGATCGGTCATGCGGCTCGCTCTCGCGCTCCTCGCGCTCGGCTCGGCGGCGCTCGCGGGCTGCAGCGTCGAACGGCCGGCGAGCGCGACCCCTGCCGGGACCGCGGCCGCACCGCGAGAGCCGGCCTCGCAGCTCTGCGCGAGCCGGCGCGCCGGCTGGGTGATCGAGTTCCCCGGCTCGTGGCACACGAACGCGGACGGCGCGGCCGCCGCGTGCACGTTCTTCCACCCCGATCCGTTCGAGGTGCCGGAACGGCCGGAGACGCTCGTCGTGGCGATCAGCGTGGCGCGCGAGCAGGCGCCGTTTGCCGTGGCGGTCACCGACGCGTACCGCCGCGACGTCCGCGCCGAGGATTTCGAGCTCGACGGCCGGCGCGCGCGCCGCGCCGACTACGTGGCGACCGGGCAAGCGTTCGTGCCGGCGGGGATGCGTGTCTACGAGATCGTCGTCGACCTCGGGCGGGACTCGCTGATCGCGACGCTTCGCGACGTCGAGGGGCTCGACTTCGAGCGTGGGCGGCGGATCCTCGACCGGATGGTCGAGAGCCTGCGCCTCGAGGCGTAGCCCGCCGGCACGACCCGCAGAGGCTCCTAGCGGGCGGCCGTGCGCACGACCGTGATCCCCCACGCGGCGCCGCTCTCGAAGAGCGCATCCGGGTCGACGTCGCCGACCCAGCCGAGGAAATGCTTCTCGGGGTTCTCCGCCGTCGAGCCGTAGACGGCCGGCCGCTCCGGCGCCGGCGCGTCGACCCGGCGCTCGAGCTCGTCGAGGCGGCGCTCCGCCTCCTCCGCCGCCGGCCCCTCCATGTAGCCCCTGGGCATTCGCCGTAGTGTGGCCGACGCGCCGCCGCGGCGCGGCGTCAGGCGGCCGCCCGGGGCCCGCGCGCCCGTCTCGTCTCAGTAGAGCGCGGCCGCGAGCCGCCGGCGGTAACG
>DASQNG010000083.1:0-4235 GCA_035645095.1 Gaiellaceae bacterium
ACACGATCGACGCCGACCGGCCGCTCGACGACGCGTTCCGGTTCCTCGAGGAGCACGACCTCGAGCGCGTACCGGTGGTCGAGGCGGGGAAGCTCGTCGGCGTCGCCTCTCGCGCCGTCCTGCAGCGCCGGCTCGCAGAGGACGAGCCGGTCGCGGACGAGTTCTAGTCGCCGCGGCGCAGCCCGCTCAGCAACAGGTGTAGGCACCGGGCGGCGCGGCGCCTTCCTCGGGCGCCGGCAGCTCGGCCGCCGCGAGCGCGGCGCCGTGCAGGATGTCGCGCTCGCTGACGCGAATCGCGTCGAGGCCGTAGGAATCGAGGATCTCCACGAGGATCGCCGCCCCGGCCACGATCACCGGCGCTCGGCCCGGCTCGATCAGCCGCTCCCGCTCTGCGAGCGAGAGCGCGGCGAGCCGGGCGCACTGCTCGGCCGCCGCCTGCCGCGACAGCACGTGCCCGTCGATCCGTTGCGGGTCGTACTCGGCGAGGCCGAGGTCGAGCGCGGCGAGCGTCGTCACCGTGCCGGCGACACCGACGGCCTGCTCCGCCTCGAGCCCCGGCAGCAGGCCGCGCACATGCGCGCGGATCGCCTCGACGTCCTCGCCGAAGCGCTCCGTCAGCCGGACGCACCCGACCTGCAGGCTCTCGCGGATGCCGCTCCCGACGAGCTGCACCTCCGTCGATCCGCCGCCGACGTCGACGACGAGCGTCCCGGGCTCGACCGCGCCGATGCCGCGCAGCGTCAGCTCCGCCTCCTCGTCGCCGGAGAGGAGACGTGTCGTGAAGCCGTAGCTCCACTCGATCTCGCCGAGGAACGCCTCACCGTTCTCCGCGTCCCGCACCGAGCTCGTCGCGATGCAGAGCGTCCGCTGCGCGCCGAGCGACTCGAGCTCCCGGCGGTAGTCGGAGAGGACGTTGCGGACGCGGGCGACGGGGACGGGGAGGAGCCTGCGCCGCTCGTCGACGCCCTCCCCGAGGCGCGTGATCGCGAGCCGGCGCACCACCTCCGTCACCGTGTCCTCGACGTCGGCGACGAGCAGCCGGGTCGAGTTCGTGCCGAGGTCGACCGCCGCGACCCGCACTACTTGCGCGGGTAGACGTCCGTCAGTCGCCCGCTCGCGGTGCGGGCGTCGGCGAGGGCGCCCGTCAGGATGTTCAGCCGCGCGCGCGACGCCGACAGCCGGCGCAGGGACGCGTCGAGGGCCGTCCCGCTCACCGACGCCGCCTGCAGATGGCTCTCGATCTGCGCTGCCGACCGGCCGATCGCGTCCAGCTCGTCGGTTACGCCCGAACCCAGCCGCTTCAATGCCCTCCACGTCCCGACCCCCCGCGTGATCGCGAACCCGATCGAGCCGACGACGCTGACGATCAGGAAGGCGAGTGCCAGCCAGAAGAGCATCGCGCGAATGTAGCAACGGCCTCCCTTTGCTACGATCGCCCGTGCGTCGCGGGGTGGAGCAGCCAGGTAGCTCGCCGGGCTCATAACCCGGAGGTCGCAGGTTCAAATCCTGCCCCCGCTATAGAAGGCCCCGCAAACGCGTGGCTCTTGTCGTTCTGGGGGTGGTCGCGGCACCAACTTGGTACCGCTTTCGGGACCTCAGCCGCTGAACAGCCGCGCCTCCGCGAGTTCCGCGGCGTCCGAGTACGCCGTCTTGTTCGCGTGCAGGTACCGCTCCGTCGCGTGGCCGGCTTCGCCTGCACGAAGATGGACGGCACATCGGCAGCGGCGGTCTCGGTCAACGCCGGAGGCGGCGACGAGCGGGACATCATTCCTCGGTCGCCTGTCGGTGCGTCAAATCAAACGAGAGAGCACGCTGGCGCAGCGGAGGATTCCTCCGTCACCGGCCGGCGATTGGCGACGTGACGACTCACCCGCACTTGCGTTACCCTCACTCGGTCGCTAGGGGCTGAACCGAGGGTTCGCATGCCGTCGATGGATGACGTTTCCGAGACCAGAACTCTCAGGGTCCTGATCGCAGGATCAGGTGACCAGAGCGTAATCGATTACAACGCGCCACCCCGACGCAAGTTCGACGCGCTGGAGTTGCTCGCGTGGTGCAGCGGGTGCTGGCAGAGCGAGTTCGGTTGACTGACGCGGGTTGAGCGATAGCGTCACCGCCACTCTCTGTGCGTCGTCATGCGACCCGGCAACGCCTAGACAGGTCGGCTAGGCAAGCCGACGAAGCCGCAGCCGGTCGGAGCGAAAACCGGCGGCACGACAGCCTGGAGCGTGCTGAGGCGGGCGTTTCCCGCCCGCCTCAAGGACTCAGATGCCGTCGTACGGGCTTCGCGTCCCGGTCGTGCCACCGCCCCCAGTCATGCCACTGCCACCGTAGTAGGTTCCGAGCTCGTCGCGGTACTCGTCGTCCCGGTAGCCGGACTCGTCGAAGGGCGGAGAGTCCTTGATCTCGTCCTTGCTCCGGTTCACGTAAACCTTTTCGTCCTCTCGATCAACGCGATCGATCACGCCCGCCGGCAGCATCACCTTCTTGCCGAAGATCCAGGGGCCGGTGTCGACGACGATGTAGCTCGATCCAACCTCGTTCGTGGCTTCGTCGATCTTCCCGATACCACCGTCGGTTGCCTCGACCGAGTATCCGGTCAAGTCGGCGCCGAAGGTCGGGTCGCTGTAGTCCCAAAGCTGGCTTGTCATGGCGTCTCCTCCTTTGAGGACGTTGCTGACAGCCATCGGCTACCCGCTCACCGCGTGGCCAAACGACAATCGCCGGGGAGCCGGGCGGTGGTCGAACGGCGACGGCTTCGCTGCCAGGCGCCGCGCTCAGCCGCCCTCGCGGAATGGCCTGCAGGAGCCGGAGCGTGTACCCGTTCCCCCGGGCCGGAGGAGCTGCGGGTAGTGGCCTCCCCAGAGGAGGACGCCGTTCGGGTCGTCGTCGTGGAGCAGCCCGCGCTGCTTCGTGCGCTTGCACGGCTCGCCGGCGGGAAACATGGCTGCTCCTAGTCGCAACCTCCACGGCAGGCAAGCGAACGCGGAACGGGGGCGGCAGGATCGTTAAGTAGTTTGCGCCGCCGCAAGGGGGGATCTCAGGCTCCCCGGTGCCGCCCGCCGAGCGCCCACGAGGACAGCTGCTCGGTCGCTACGTCGTACGTCGGCGGCTCCCACTCTTGTCTGCGACCGGCCACTGCACGCGCAACGCGATCCAGTGAACGGCAACCAGCCTTAACGGGGCGCTACCGAGAGCGGCCCGCGCGAAACTGGCGGCAAACCCAGTCCCGCTGCCAGCCGATGTGGACGCCGGGGTATTGGGAAGCCCGCCGTGCCGGCCCTCCTTGAACGGGCTGCGCGGATGTCTTGCGTGAGTGGTAGTTAATGTTTCAATATGAGACAGCCATGTTTCACCTGACGCAAGGCGGGAACAGGTCGTGCTGGTCATACCGGCAAAAAACTCGAGGAAAGGTCAGAGGGGGAGACAATGAGCGGCCTGGAAACACTTATGTGCGTCTGTCTGGCTCTGACGCTGCCCGCCTTGGCAACGTATCTGCGATGAGGAGGTTGGCGGGACAGCAGATCTGGCGACGATTCGACCCGTTGAGGCTCTCGTTCTGGTTGATCGCCACCGCGACCGCTCTCCTCATCATTGGTGCGGCAACTCAGGGGTGAAGCGGCGCGGCCGTGGCCACAACGCCCACCGCTGACACCCCGCCCGCGTCGGACTTGTGTCTGAGCAGCACGACCCGGCGTGCTGCTTCATTCGGGCACGCCCGCTTGGATGCTTGAGCACGAGGAGCGGGGGATGCCGCCTCGCCGGCCGCGGAATCGCGGCCGCGTTAGCGACGACGGCCGCGGGCTTCCGGGCGGACGTGGTACCCATGACGCCGACGAGGGGGAGACGCCGGAAGCACGTGTGCAGTCAGCGTTCAGCCGCGAAGCGACCAAAGCTCACACTTGCCCACTCCGCCTGCGCGCACACGGGGCACACCGCGTCGCTCGAGGTAGATCCGGCGCTCCGTCGCGTAGCCGACGCTTCGCTTCCCACACTCGACACTCGAGCTTCTGGACCTGTTGCTCGCCGATCGGCGTCCTCCGGTCCAGTCCTTTGAGGGGGGCGCTGATCACGACGCGACCGATGGTGCGACTAGCGGCTACGGAGGAAAAACATGGCGGTTCAGTGGACGGACGGGCGGCTGCCCGAAGCTGACAGCAGAAGGTGCCTCGCATGCGGACGAGATATCGCGACGCACGAAGATGAAGCCCGGGACCGCTGCGCCAGGTGTGTCG
>DASQNG010000084.1:0-2933 GCA_035645095.1 Gaiellaceae bacterium
CCACGGGACGACGGTGGCGACGAACGCGGTGCTCGAGCATCGCGGCGCGCGCACCGCACTCGTCACGACCGCGGGGTTCCGCGACGTGCTCGAGCTGCGGCGGCTGCGGATCCCGCACATGTACGACCCCTTCTGGCGGAAGCCGCCGCCGCTCGTTCCGCGGCGCCTCCGCTTCGTGCTCGCCGAGCGGCTCGCCGCGGACGGGACGGTGCTGCGGCCGCTCGACGAGGACGAGGTGCGGGCGACCGCCGGCCTCCTGCGCGCGGCGGGCGTCGAGTCGGTCGCCGTCTGCCTGCTCCACTCCTACGCGCATCCAGCCCACGAGCGGCGGGTCGGCACGATCCTCGCGGAGGAGCTGCCCGGGGTCGCGGTGTCGCTCTCGAGCGACATCCTGCGCGAGCAGCGCGAGTACGAGCGGTCGGCGACGACGGTCGTGAACGCGTACGTGCGCCCGCTGATGGGCCGCTACGTCGCCGAGATCTGCACCGGCCTCCACCGCGCCGGCGTCCGCGCGCCGCTCACGATCATGCAGTCCTCCGGCGGCGTGATGACGGCCGAGGACGCGACGACCCGACCGGTGCTCGCGCTCGAGTCCGGCCCGGCCGCGGGCGTTGTCGCCGCGCTCGGGATCGCGCGCCGGCTCGGCTACCGGAACGCGATCGCCTTCGACATGGGCGGCACGACGGCGAAGGCGTCGCTGATCGAGGGGGGCGCGGTCTCGCGCGGCCGCGAGTACGAGGCCGGCGGCTCGCTCTCGGCGGGCAGCCGCCTCATGCGCGGCGCGGGCGAGCTGCTGCGGATCCCGACGATCGACATCGCCGAGGTCGGCGCGGGCGGCGGCTCGATCGCCTGGCGCGACGCGGCGGGGGGCCTCCAGGTCGGCCCGCGTAGCGCGGGCGCGGCGCCCGGCCCGGCCTGTTACGGGCGCGGCGGCGCGGAGCCGACGGTCACGGACGCGAACGTCGCGCTCGGGCTGATGCCCGCCGGGACGGTCGCGGACGGCCAGATCACGATCTCACGCGAGCTGGCGGAGGAGGCGCTCCGCCACGTGGCAGAGCCGCTCGGCCTCGGGCTGCTGGAGCTCGCCGCCGGGGTGCACGCGATCGCCAATGCGCGCATGACTCGCGCCCTCCGGTCGGTCTCGTCGGAGAAGGGCCGCGACCCGCGCGACTTCGCGCTGATCGCCTACGGTGGCGCCGGGCCGGTGCACGCGTGCGGCCTGGCCGAGGAGCTCGGCTGCACGACGGTGGTCGTTCCCGCCCTCGCCGGGCTCTTCAGCTCGCTCGGCCTGCTCTACGCGCGGCCCGAGTTCCACGACGTTCACACCTGCCACCTCGACGCGCGCACGACGCCTGTGGCCGAGCTCGAGGCCGTCTACGCGGAGCTGCGGCGGCGGCTCGAGCCGAAGGTCGGCGCCGAGACGGAGTGGGTGCGGAGCGCCGAGCTGCGCTACGGCGGCCAGACCTGGGAGGTCGAGGTCGAGCTCGTCGACGGCGCCGTCGACGTGACGGCACTCGTGGCGGCCTTCGAGGACGAGCACGACCGGCTCTACGGCGTTCGGGGCGAGCCGGGTGCGCCGATCGAGATCCGCGCGCTGCGCCTCGCCGCACTCGGCCCCTCGAGCGCGGTCGAGCGGGTCGCGTTCGCCGACGAGCCGCCGCAGCGCGGGAGCACGCGCGAGACGCCGCAGGGCGAGGTGCCCGTGCGAACCCGTGCGTCGTTCGGGGCGGCGCAGGAGCCCGGCCCGCTGCTCGTCGACGAGTACGACACGACGGTCGTCGTGCGCGCCGGCTGGACGGCCCGCCGCGACGAGGCGACACAGGCCCTCGTGCTGGAGCGTGCCGCTTGAGCGCCGTCGCGGTCGACCCGATCACGCAGGAGATCGTCGGCAACGCGCTCGCCTCGATCGCCGACGAGATGGCTACGACGATCTTCCGTACGGCGCATTCGACCGTGGTGCGCGACGGGATGGACTTCTCCGCCGCCCTCTGCGACGCAAACGGGGAGACGGTGGCGCAGGCGGTAACGGTGCCGTTCCACCTCGGCTCCGTCCCCCATGCACTCGACTGCTTGCGCGCGAAGTGGGGCGACCGGATGCGGCCGGGTGACGTGTTCGTGATGAACGATCCCTTCGACGGCGGCATCCACCTGCAGGACATCTTCGTCTTCCGCCCCGTCTTCCACGGCGAGACGCTGCTCGGCTTCGCGACGACGACGGCGCACCACGGCGACGTCGGCGGGCGCCTGCCGGGCTCCGCTGCCTGCGACAACACCGAGATCTTCCAGGAGGGGCTCCGGCTGCCGTGGCTGCGCCTCTACGACCGCGGCGAGCCCGTGGAGGCGGTCTTCGACGTGCTCCGCGCGAACGTGCGCATCCCGCGCATGACGCTGGGCGATCTTGCAGCGCAGGTCGCGGCGACGACCGTGGCCGAGCGGGAGCTGCGGGCGCTCGCCGACCGTTACGGGGTCGAGGGGCTGGCGCGCCTGATGACGGGCCTCGTCGACCATACGGAGCGGCTCGTGCGGCAGGAGATCGCGAGCTGGCCCGACGGCACCGCAACCTTCACCGACCACCTCGACTCGGACGGGATCGAGCGCCGCGACGTGCAGATCACCGCGACCGTCACCATCGTGGGCGACGAGCTCGTCGCCGACCTGCGCGACTGCGCGCCGATGGTCGCGGGCGCGCTCAACTCGACCCGCTCGTTCATCCAGGCGTGCGTCTACCAGGCAGTCCGTGCGGCCCTGGAGACCGAGCTCCCGAACACCTCGGGGGCGTTCCGGCCGATCCGCGTCCTGACGACGCCCGGCACCGTCGCGGAGGTCGTGATGCCCGGCGCGTCCTCGATGCGCGGCGTCACCGGCTTCCGGGCGCTCGATGCCGTGCAGGGGGCGCTCGCGCAGCTGGTGCCGCACCGTGTCGGCGCCGCCGG
>DASQNG010000085.1:0-4009 GCA_035645095.1 Gaiellaceae bacterium
GACAACCAGCCGTCGGTCGAGATCCACGTGCTCCAGGGCGAGTCGGAGATGGCGACCTACAACAAGACGCTCGGCAAGTTCCAGCTCGTCGGGATCCCGCCGGCGATGCGGGGGATGCCGCAGATCGAGGTCAGCTTCGACATCGACGCGAACGGGATCATCAACGTCTCGGCCAAGGACCTCGGGACGGGGAACGAGCAGCAGATCCGGATCGAGGGCGGTTCCGGCCTCTCGGAGGACGACGTCCAGCGGATGGTGAAGGAGGCCGAGGCGCACGCGGACGAGGCGCATCGGCTGCGCCAGCTCGTGGACGCGCGCAACGCGGCGGAGAACCTCGCCTACCAGACGGAGCGGAGCCTCAAGGACCACCGCGACAAGCTGGAGGAGGCGGACGCCGCGACGATCGAGGGGCGGATCATGGAGCTCCGCGGCGTGCTCGAGTCGAGCGACCTCGCCGAGATCCAGGCGAAGACGCAGGCGCTCGAGGAGGCGTCGCGCAAGCTCGCGGACGTGCTCTACGCGCAGGCGAGCGCGCAGGCCCAGGCCTCGGCCGGCGACGGCGACGGCGCATCGGCGGACGAGGTCGTCGAGGACGCCGACTACGAGGTCGTCGACGAGGACGAGAGGACGACCGCGTGACGGACGAGCAGCGCACGCACGAGCCGCCGGCGCAGGACGCGCCGGAGCAGGAGGTCGTCGAGGAGCCGGCCGCGGACGAGGACGCGCCGGCTCCAGCCGACGGCCCCTCCGAGGCTGCCGGCGCCGCCGCCGCCGCGGCCGACGCGTACCTCCGTCTCGCCGCCGACTTCGACAACTACCGCAAGCGGATGGCGCGGGAGCAGGCGGAGGCCTCGCGGCGGGCGAACGAGCGGCTGCTGAACGAGCTCCTCCCCGTGCTCGACGACCTCGAGCGCGCCCTCGAGGCGGCGGGCCGGCACGAGGAGGCGACCCTCGAGGAGGGCGTCAAGCTCGTGCACCGCTCGTTCGTCGCGCTGCTCGAGCGGCACGGCCTGAGCGAGATCGAGACCGAGGGCCGTTTCGACCCGCACGTGCACGAGGCGCTCCTCACGCAGCCGGGCGAGGACGCCGAGGAGGGTTCGGTGCTGCAGGTGCTGCAGAAGGGCTACCGGCTCGGCGACCGCGTGTTGCGGCCGGCCAGGGTGATCGTGGCGGAGTAGACCGTGGCGTCGCTCTACGACACCCTCGGCGTCGCGAAGACCGCCTCCGCCGACGAGATCAAGAAGGCGTACCGGAAACTCGCGCGCCGGCACCACCCGGATGCGAACCCCGGCGACGCCGCGGCCGAGGCGAAGTTCAAGGAGGTGCAGACGGCCTACGACGTGCTGTCGGACCCCGAGAAGCGCAAGCAGTACGACGCGTACGGGTCTGCGAACGGCCGTCCCGGCGCCGGTGCGGGCGGAGCGAGCTTCGAGGAGTTCGACCTCGGCGACCTCTCCGACATCTTCGGCGGTCTCTTCGGCGGGCGCGGCGGAGGCGGCCGTCGCGGCGGGCAGGCGCGGCAGGCGGAGCGCGGCGCGGACCTCGAGGCTCAGGTGTCGCTCTCCTTCGACGACGCGCTTGCCGGCGCCGAGGTGCGCGTGCCGGTGGAGGTGGAGACGGCGTGCGGGACGTGCGGCGGCTCCGGCGCCGAGCCGGGGACGGCGCCGACCGTCTGTCCGGAGTGCAGCGGTCGCGGGGTCAAGTCCGACTCGCACGGGCTCTTCGCGCTCTCGCAGCCGTGCCCGCGCTGCCGCGGCAACGGGACCGTGATCGAGCGGCCGTGCCGCGCCTGCGCCGGCAGCGGCCGCGAGCGCCAGACGAAGCGCTACACGGTGAAGATCCCCGCGGGCGCAAAGGACGGCACGCGCATCCGGCTGAAGGGCAAGGGCGAGGCCGGGCGGAACGGCGGCCCGGCGGGCGACCTCTGGGTCGTGACCCGCGTCGCCGCGTCGGACACGTGGGAGCGCCGCGGCAGCGACCTGATCGTGGACGTCCCTCTCAGCTACCCGGATGCCGTGCTCGGCGCATCGGTCGAGGTGCCGACGCCGGAGGGGAAGATCTCGCTGAAGGTGCCGCCGGGGTCGCAGGACGGGAAGCTGCTGCGCGTGAAGGGCCGCGGCGCGCCCCGTCTCAAGGGCGGCGGCAAGGGCGACCTGCTCGCGCGCGTCCGGGTCGTCGTGTCCGAGAAGCCGTCGAAGAAGGAGCGTGAGCTGCTCGAGGAGCTGAGGAAGGTGACGCGCTGATGGACGACCGGCCGCGCTACATGATCTCCGTCGCCGCCGACCTCGTCGACATGCACCCGCAGACGCTGCGGATCTACGAGGCGAAGGGGCTCGTGCGCCCGAAGCGGACGCCCGGCGGGACACGGCTCTACAGCGAGCGCGACCTCGAGCGCCTGCGCGTGATCCAGCGGCTGACGACGGAGCTCGGGCTGAACCTCGCCGGCGTCGAGCACGTGCTCAGGCTCGAGGACGAGCTCGCCCGGCTGCGCGCCCGCATGGATCGGATGGAGCGGGAGCTGCGGGACGAGATCCAGACGGTGCACCGCTCCTACAAACGCGAGGTCGTGCTCTACCGGCGCAGCGAGCATCCGGCGCCGAGGAACGGGAGGCAGTAGATGGACTTCAACAAGCTGACGGTTCGGTCGCAGGAGGCGGTGGCCGCCGCCCAGGAGCGTGCGCGCCGCGCCGGGCATCCCGAGCTGTACCCGGAGCACCTCCTGCTGGCGTTGCTCGACCAGGAGCTGTCGCAGCAGCTCGTCCCCGACGCCGCCGCGCTGCGGGCCGAGACGGAGGCGCGGCTGCGCGCGAAGCCGTCCGTGCAGGGCGGGGCGCAGCAGCCGCAGGTCGGCGCCGCGTTCTCGCGCGTGCTCGACCGGGCCTCCGACGAGATGCGGCGGCTCGAGGACGAGTTCGTCTCCAGCGAGCACCTGCTGCTGGCGCTCGACGTCGTGCCGCGCGAGGAGCTGCTCGCGCGCATCCGCGAGGTGCGCGGCGGCCAGCGCGTGACGACGCAGGATCCCGAGGGCACCTACCAGGCGCTCTCGAAGTTCGGCCGCGACCTGACCGACGCCGCGGAAGCCGGGAAGCTCGACCCGGTGATCGGGCGGGACGAGGAGATCCGGCGCGTGATCCAGGTGCTCTCGCGCCGCACGAAGAACAACCCGGTCCTGATCGGGGAGCCCGGCGTCGGCAAGACCGCGATCGCCGAGGGTCTGGCCCAACGGATCGTGAGCGAAGACGTGCCGGAGAGCCTGCGCGGGAAGCGCGTATGGGCGCTCGACGTGGGCGCCCTGCTCGCGGGAGCGAAGTACCGCGGCGAGTTCGAGGAGCGGCTCAAGGCCGTGCTGCAGGAGATCACGCAGTCGGCTGGGCAGATCATCACGTTCATCGACGAGATGCACACGGTGGTCGGCGCGGGCGCAACGGGCGACAGTGCGATGGATGCCTCGAACATGCTCAAGCCGATGCTCGCGCGCGGCGAGCTGCGGATGGTCGGCGCCACCACGCTCGACGAGTACCGCACCGGCATCGAGAAGGACCCCGCGCTCGAGCGCCGCTTCCAGCAGGTCTACGTCGGCGAGCCCAGCGTCGAGGACACCATCGCGATCCTGCGCGGCTTGAAGGGTCGCTACGAGGCGCACCACGGCGTCGAGATCAGTGACGCCGCGCTCGTGGCCGCGGCGACCCTGTCCGACCGCTACATCCCCGCACGCTTCCTGCCCGACAAGGCCATCGACCTCGTCGACGAGGCCGGCTCCCGGCTGCGGATGGAGATCGACAGCCGCCCGGTCGAGATCGACGAGCTGCAGCGCGCCGTCGACCGGCTGCGCATGGAGGAGCTCGCCCTCGAGAAGGAGGACGACGCCGCGAGCCGCGACCGGCTCGACAAGCTCCGCCGCGACCTCGCCGACCGGCAGGAGGAGCTGCAGGGGCTGGTCGCCCGATGGGAGCAGGAGAAAACCGGCCTCAACCGGCTCGGTGAGCTGAAGAAGAAGCTCGATGAGCTG
>DASQNG010000086.1:0-3648 GCA_035645095.1 Gaiellaceae bacterium
CGAGCAGTCGAGCGACGACGTGCTGCTCATGATCGACGTCGACCACTTCAAGACGATCAACGACACCTGGGGCCACGACGCCGGCGACGCGACGCTGGTAGCTGTCGCCAGGACGATCGAGAAGAACGTGAGGCCGGGCGATTTCGTCGCCCGCTACGGAGGCGACGAGTTCATCGTCCTGCTGCCCGACCTCGATGTCGAGGAGGCGCGGAAGATCGCCGAACGCGTCCTCGCGGGCGTCTCGCACACACTCACGGAGCCGCCGATCACGATCAGCGTCGGGCTGGCCGCGTTCAGGGGAGATTCCCGGCTGAGCGGGATCACCGTCGATCAGGCCCTCTACAAGGCGAAGACAGCGGGGCGAAACCGTGTCGCGGTCGAGGAGAATTGAACCGTGTACGTCTCGGTCTCGCGCCTGCGCATCAGTCCGGAGCACGCACCCGAGCTCGTGACGGCGTTCCGCGCCCGCGCCCGGCTCGTCGAGTCCCACGACGGTTTCGTCGACCTCCAGGTCTGGCAATCCGATCGTGACGACGGCGAACTCCTGATGGTCAGCCGCTGGGAAACCCGTGAGTGCTTCCAGGCGTACATGAGAAGCGCCGACCATCGCACCTCCCACGACCGCATCCCGACCGGGCTGAAGAGCGAGATCCGGCTGGAGAGACTCGAGCACATGAGCACGTACGAGGTCGTCGCGGAATGAGACCCCCGAGCGGCGCGTCAGCACCCACCACGAGCCTCATCCCCGGCGGAGCCGCCATCCACCTCCAACCACTCGCCCGCGAGATCTGCCGGCGCTTCTACATCAGGTTCCCCGACGAGCTGGAGCGGTCCGCCGAGCCCGGCACCGCCTGGTGCCAACACGACAACCAGTACCTGCTCGCGTGGGCAATCCAGGAAGCACGGGACGGCACGATCTCGTTCGTCGAACAGTCGCTCTGGCTCGCCCGCGTGCTGCACAGCCGAGGGTTTCCGCTCGAACAACTCACCGAGAACCTCCTCATCGCCAGCGACCTCGCCCGTAACCACGGCGAACTCGGCCGTCTCGCCCAGTCCACCGCCGACGTCCTCGCCGCCGGAGCCGATGCCGTCAGGGAACTCGCGGGCAGCTCCGACTTCGCGGCGCCCGACCGCGCGAGCAGCGGCCGCAGCCCGAAGTCGTCCAGCTAGGCCGACTGTCCGCTGAGTAGCGGCCTTGCGTCTTCCGGCCGGCCGACCCCATACTTCCTGTGCGATGGGAGCAGGTGAAGCCCTTTCCGTCACGGTCGAGATCGCGTCGGACCCCGACGCCGACGCCGCACGCCTCGACGAGCTCACAAGTTCGCTTCGGCGCGAGCTGTTCGACCTGGACGTCGAGGCCGTCGAACGCGTCGAAGACACCTCAACTCCGCCAGGGGCCAAGGTCGGCGAGGTCCTCGCGCTCGGGGCGCTGGTCGTCACGGTCGCCAAGAAGGCCGGTTCGGTGGCCCAGGTCGTGAAGGCGCTGCAGGGCTGGACCGCGCGGGGCGGCAGGAGCGTGAAGCTCGACGTGGGTGGCGACACGATCGAGATCACCGGCGCTTCGCGCGCGCAGCAGGATCAGCTGATCGCCGCGTGGATCGAGCGACACGCAAACGCATGAACGAGTCGCGCAGCGCCCTGATCGTGGCGAGTCAGCGCTACCGCGACCCGAAGCTCCGCCGGCTCCGCGCGCCGACCCACGATGCGAAGGCGCTCTCGAGCGTCCTCGCCGATCCTGACATCGGCGGCTTCGACGTCGACGTCTCGCTCGACGAGCCGGAGCACACCGTCAGACGGAAGCTCGCAGGCTTCTTCAAGACCCGCGGGCGCGACGACCTCCTGCTGCTTCACTTCTCGTGCCACGGCGTGAAGGACGAGGACGGCAACTTGTACTTCGCGACCCCGGACACGGAACTCGAGCACCTGGACGCAACGGCCGTGCCGGCCGAGTTCGTGAACCGGCTCATGAATCGCAGCCCGTCTCGCCGGATCGTCCTGCTCCTAGACTGCTGCTACGCCGGAGCGTTCGGGAAGGGAGCAGTGCATCGCGCGGGTGACAACGTGGACCTGAAGGAGCGCTTCGACGGTCGCGGCCGCGTCGTCCTCACCGCGTCCACCTCCATGGAGTACGCCTTCGAGGGCGACAGCCTGAAAGGCGAAGGCACTCCGTCGATCTTCACGAGCGCGCTCGTCGCCGGCTTGCAGTCCGGACAGGCGGACCGGGATCGCGACGGCTTCGTCTCCATCGACGAGTTGTACGACTACCTCTACGACCGTGTGCGCGAGGAGACGCCGAACCAGACGCCGAGCAAGTGGACCTACGACGTTCAGGGCGATCTCGTGGTGGCGCGGAATCCCGAGGGTGCGACCGTCACGCCCGCCGACCTTCCCGACGCGCTCATGCAAGCGATGGAGAGCCCGATCCCCTACGTGCGGGAGGGCACGGTGCAGGCGCTCAGCGAACTTCTGCGTGGGCACAGCGCCACGCTCGCCCTCGCTGCCCGGATCGCGCTCGAGGACCTGAGGGGTGACGACAGCCGCCGCGTCTCGTTGGCTGCCGAGGAGGCGCTCGTCGAGGCGGCGCCGCACGTCCGGGCGCCGACTCCCGCAGAGCCGGCTCGCACAGACACGCCGAAGCGCGCTGAGCCGCCCGCTTCGACCGCGAGGCTCGAGGAGAAGATCACGTCGACGCCGCCCACCGAGCCAGCACGACCCGTCCCGACTCCGAGGCCGACCGCGCCCGTACGGGCGCCGGGCGGCCGACGGACGAACCTCGTCGTTGCAGCGGCGGCTGTGGGAGGAGCACTTCTTCTCGTGGCGGTCGGCCCGATCGTCTTCAGCGGCGAGTACCACGGTTCGGCCCGCGCGCTGCTCGTCGAGCCGCTCTTCCTGGCGCTCCTCGCGCCGCTCGTCGCCGTCGCTTGGGCCCGCGCCTGGCTCGGCGTCGAGCTCGGCCTCGGTCTCCTGCTCGGGCTCGCGGTTCAGGTGGCTGCCGCAGCGATCGGCTGGCTCGGCGCCTCGGCCGGGCTCAGCGGTCTCCTCAGGGACACCGACTCCAACCTGATCGGGCTGGGACGGCTCCCGCTCTTCTTCGCCCTCGGAGCGGTCGCCGTCGTCGCGGCAGCCGCCGTCGCGGCGGCCTCCGCCGGAGCCCGGCTGCTCACGAGCGTCGGTCTCGAAGCCAGGCGACCGACGCTCGTTCCCGCGGGTGTGTCCCTCGCCGGGGTCAGCCTCTGCCTGGCCGCACTCTTCCTGCCGTTCCGGAACGAAGTAGGCGATCGCCACGCGATCTGGAGCGAAGGGGCGATCAGCGGGCCCTGGGTCGTGTTCGAGCCGGTCGGTGTACTCGTCGGCGTTGTGGCCGCAAGCCTCCTCGGGCTCGTCCACGGCATGGTGCGCGCAGGTGCGCTGTTCGCACTTGGGATCGGACTGTTCCTCTATTTCGCGACGTACACCGTGTCCGTCCACTACCACGCCCCCGGTGCGTACGGCCCAGGCGGGATCATCGGTGTGTTCGGCGGGATCGCGATCTTGGCCGCGGCCGCGCAACTCCGCGCGGCGCGCACAGCCCCTGCGCCGGCTGCGACGGCCTAGGCAGCCGCGCACAGCGTGCCGGCTCCGGCGGCTCAGGCGGCTGCGAGGACTGGG
>DASQNG010000087.1:0-3515 GCA_035645095.1 Gaiellaceae bacterium
CCGATCGCGCTCCTCGACGAGAACACGCCGGTCGTCGTCGTCGCCACGAACATCCACGTCTACGACAAACTCGTGTCCAACATCCAGGAGGTCCGTGCGCGCGGCGCACACGTGATCGCGATCGCGACCGACGGCAACGAGGACATCCAGCACCACGCGAACGACGTGATCTACGTCCCGAAGTCGCCGGCGTTCCTGCAGGCGATCCTCGCCATCCTGCCGCTGCAGCTCCTCGCCTACCGGATCGCGCGGCTGCGCGGGTTGAACGTCGACCAGCCGCGCAACCTGGCGAAGACGGTCACGGTCGAGTAGCGGTCAGGCTGGGGGGAGCACGACCTCGCCGCTCGCGACCGCCTCCACACCGTGTGCCGTCCGCACCCGCAGGCGCCCCGCCTCGTCGATGCCGGCGGCGACGCCGTGGACGTCCCCCACCGCGACGCGGCGCCCCTGCAAGAAGTCGCGTCGCCGGAGGTCCTCGAGCACGCCGCCGAGGCCGCTCTCGCGCCACGAGCGGTAGGCGGTGTCCAGGGCGGCGAGCAGCGCCTCGAGGATGCGCTCCCGATCGTGCTCCCGGCCGGTCTCGAGGCGCAGCGAGGTGGGCGCGAGCTTCCCGTCGGCAGGCAGTTGCTCCGGCGTTTGGTTGACGTTGAGCCCGATGCCGAGGACGACCGCGCCCGCGCGGAGCTCGGCGAGGATCCCTGCCACCTTCCGGTCGGCGAGGACGACGTCGTTCGGCCACTTCACGACGGCGGCGACGCGGCCGACCGACTCCACCGCGCGTGCGACCGCGACGGCTGCGAGGAGCGACAGCTCCGGTGCCTGCCGCTCCGGCGGCGGGCGGAGCAGCACCGACACGAGGACGGCCGTGCCCGGTGCCTCCACCCACTGCCGGCCGAGCCTCCCCCGGCCCGCGGTCTGATGGTCCGTCGTCGCGATCGCGCCCTCCGGGGCGTCCGGCGGGAGGAGGAGCTGCGTCGACGCGCACTCGGGTACGTGCGTGCGCGGCTCTCCGATCACTCCGCGTCTCCCGGCCCGCGCAGCCGCTTCGTCGCGCTCCGCCGACGCTTCGCCTCGAGCCGACGCTCGCGCGCGGCCGCCGTCGGCCGCGTCGCCACCCGTGGCCGCTCCACGCGCAGCGCCGCCCGCAGCTCCTCCGCCAGCCGCTCGAGCGCGAGCTGCCGGTTGCGCCACTGGCTGCGCTCGTCCTGCGCCACCGCCCGCAAAACCGGCCCCGCCCGAGCGACGACACGCCGCTTCTGCGCGTCCGTGAGAGCCGCCGACGCCTCCACGTCGAACAGCGCCTCCACCCGCGTCTCCGCCGTGTTCGCGTGCTGGCCGCCGGGGCCGCTCGAGCGCGAGAAGCGCAGCTCGACCTCCGTCAGCGGCACGGCGACGGCGCGCGTGACGCGAATAGACTGCGCCTCCATGGCCGCCATTCTGCTCGACGTCGACGGCGTCCTCCACGTGTCCGACGAGCCGATCCCCGGTGCGGTGCAGGCGGTCGCACGGCTGCGCGAGGAGGGGCACCGGCTCCGGTTCGTGACGAACAACTCGACTCGTGCTCGCTCCGGCCTCGCCGAGGACCTGCGCAGGATGGGGTTCGAGCTCGAGGACGACGAGCTGCAGACGACTCCCGTTGCCGCGGCCCGCGAGCTGGCGGGGCGGCGGATTTTCGCGCTCGTCATGTCGGCAATCGTCGACGATCTCGCCGGCGTCGAGCTCGTCGGCGAGAACGCCGACGCCGTGCTCGTGGGCGGCTGCGACGAGTCGCTCGAGCCGAATCAGGTCTTCAGCTACATGAACCTCGCGCGCGCGTTCTCGGAGCTGCAGGCCGGCGCCGACCTGTACTGCCTGCACAAGAACAAATGGTGGCAGACCGCGCGCGGGCCGATGCTCGACGGCGGCTCCTTCGTCGCAGGGCTCGAGTACGCGACCGGAATCGAGGCGACCGTCCTCGGGAAGCCCAGCGCCGGGTGCTTCGCTGCGGCGCTCGCGGCGCTCGACGCCGAGCCGGAGCTGACGTGGATGGTCACGGACGACCTCGAGCAGGACGTTGCGGGCGCGCAGCTCTTCGGCATGAAGACCGTCCTCCTGCGCACGGGGAAGTTCCGGCCGGAGGACCTCGAACACTCGAGCGTCGTCCCGGATGCCGTCCTCAGCTCGATCGCGCACCTGCCGGACTGGGTCGACCGGAGCTTCTAGCCCGTGGGGGTCAGCGTCGGCGTCGACCTGATCGAGATCGAGCGCGTCCGCCGCTCCCTCGCGCGGTACCCGCAGTTCCGCGCCCGCTGCTTCACGCCGGCGGAGCAGGCGTACTGCGAGTCGCGCAAGAACCCGGCCGAGAGCTACGCGGGTCGCTTCGCGGGCAAGGAGGCTGTCGGGAAGGCGCTCGGCTTCGGCGTCGCGCGCGCGTTCGCGTGGACGGAGATCGAGATCGTCGGCCGCCCCAAGCCGACGGTGCGGCTGTCGGGCCGGGTCGCCGAGTGGGCGGGGCGCCGCGGCGCGGGCGCAATCGATCTCTCGATGACGCACTCGCGCGAGCTCGCCTCCGCCGTCTGCGTCGTCGCCGATGGCTGACGCGCTCGAGCCGCTCTACACGGCGGCCGAGATGCGCACGCTCGAGGAGCGCTATCCCGGCTTCCCGGCCTCCGCCCCCGAGCTGATGGAGCGGGCGGGCACTGCCGTTGCCCTGCATGCGGTCGAGGCCTTTCCGCACGCGCGCCGCTTCGCCGTCGTCTGCGGCGGCGGCTCGAACGGCGGCGACGGGCGCATCGCCGCCCGCGTCCTCCGCGACTCCGGCCGCGACGCCGTCGAGACCACCGCCGTCGAGCAGGCGGACGTGATCGTGGACGCGCTCTTCGGGACGGGATTCCGCGGTGCCCCGCGCGAGGAGGCGGCGCAGCTGATCGAGCGCATCAACGCCGCCGGTGCGCCCGTGGTGGCCGTCGACATTCCCTCCGGCGTCGACGCCTCGACGGGCGAGGTGCCCGGCGCCGCGGTGCGCGCGACGCTGACGGTGACCTTCGCGGGGTCGAAGGTCGGGCTCGCGGTCGCACCGGGTGCCTTCCACTCAGGCGACGTCGTCGTCGCCGACATCGGCCTCGGGAGCGGCAACACCGTGCACGCGCATGTCGGCATCGAGGTGCTCGACCTCGTCCCGCGCAAGCGGCGGCAGGACACGAAGTACACCGCCGGCTCCGTCCTCGTCGTCGGCGGCGCCCCTGGCCTCACGGGCGCCGTCTGCCTCGCCGCGGAGGCGGCCTTCCGTGCCGACGCCGGATACGTCGCCGTGGCCGTCCCGCCCGAGTCGCTCGCGGTCGTCGAGACGAAGCTGCTCGAGCCGGTCAAGACGACGTGGGGCGAGGTCGAGGCCGCGGCGGCGCGCGCGGCGGCCGTCGCGATCGGGCCAGGGCTCGGGCGGACGGAGGACGCGGCCGCGCTCGTGCAGGGGCTGCTGGCGGAGCTCGAGCAGCCGGTCGTGCTCGATGCCGACGCGCTGTACGGGCTCGAGCCCG
>DASQNG010000088.1:0-19318 GCA_035645095.1 Gaiellaceae bacterium
CGCGACGCCCCCCGGCATCCCGATGGCGCGACCATCGACGTCGATGGACGCTGTCCTTCAAGCCGAAGCGGCGGTCGGGCCGCGTCCGCACATGGGGCCGGCCGCCTCGCCGCTGATCGTGCTCGGGGAGTCGAGAAGGTCTACCCATGGCCGGTCGATCACCGGGCGCTGCGCGGCGTCGACCTCACGAATCGAGGCGAGGGAGATGGTCGCGGTCGTTGGACCCTCGGGAAGCGGCAAGTCGACGATCCTCCCACCTCGTCACCGGGATCGACCGTCCGCCGGCGCGGACGGTCACCGTCGGCGGTCGGCACCTCGACGGCACGAGCGAGGAGGAGCCCGCCGTCTGGCGCGGCGCCAACTTCGGCATCGTCTTCCAGTTCTTCCAGCTCTCCTGCCGACCCTGACGGCGCTCGAGAACGCCGTCTCCCGCTCGACTTCGCGCGCCGCGGCTCGAAGCGGGAGCGCTTCGAGCGCGCCCGGCACAACCTCGAGCTCGTCGGCCTCGGCGACAAGGGCGACCACCTCCCGGCCGAGCTCTCCGGCGGGGAGCGGCAGCGGGTCGTGATCGCCCGGGCACTCGCCGAGCTTCGGCTCGCAGGCCGGGAGGCGTTCGTCTGGGGCGTGGTGCAGGAGCCGCTCTTCCGCTACCGACTGTCGGACGGACGCTGTGTTCAGCGCCGCGGAGGAGGAGGCGCGCGAGCCGGTGGTCGTGATCGAGCGCACGCTGGCGCAGCAGGCGGGGGCCACCGTCGGCGACCTCGTCACGGTTGCGACAGCTACGGGCGACGTCGAGCTCCGAATCGTCGGAGTCGCGAAGAACCAGTAGGAGGACGGGATGGTGCTGTTCGTCCCGCTGACGACGCTGCGGGTGTGCTCGGTGAGCCGTCCGGTGCGACGACGTACTGGATCCGCACGACCTCGCCGGAGGAGCCGTTCGTCCACCGGACGACGGCTCCAAGTCGAGGGCCGGCTTACCGCCCTCGGCTACGACGTCGTGGACGAGATCACCTGTGTCGCCACCCGCGACGACGTCGCGGCAAACCGCTCGATCGCGACGACGATCGGGCTGCTCGGGTTCGTGATCGTCGCGATCAGCAGGGTGGGGCTCGCGACGCTGTGAGGACGATCGAGGGCATCGTCCTGGCGCTCGCAGGCTAGGCGCTCGGCGTACTGCTCGGGTATGCGCTCAATAGATGCCGGTCCTCTTTGTGAAGGAGGTCGTGGAGGTCGAGTTGCGGTCGTCTTCCCGCCGGGAACCTCCTGATTGCGCTCGCCGGGACGCTCGTGCTCGGGCTGCTCGTCCTGTTCCTGCCGTTGCGGAGGGCGGTGCGGCTCCGCCCGGGCGACGCGCGGCGGCACGCCTGCCGCGGGCGGGGGCTTCTTGGAACGAGTGGGGGCACGGACCTGCGTCCGTGCCCCGGTTGAAGACCCTCGCTGCGGTGGTGGCTACCGGTGGCGGTAGACGATCCGGCCGCGCGTCAGGTCGTAGGGGGAGAGCTCGATGCGAATGCGGTCGCCGGGGAACACCTTGATCCGGTAGCGGCGCATCTTCCCCGCCGTGTACCCGAGCGTCTCGTGGCCGTTGTCGAGCGCGATCCGGAACATGCCGCTCCTGAACGCCTCCATGACCTCGCCCTCGAGCTCGATCTTGTCTTCCTTCTCGGCGATGACGCCTCCCTCTGGTATTTCCGCCTTAGGCGGGGTGGACGACGTCGAACGCCTCGGGGCCCTTCTGACCCTCGCGGGCCTCGTACTCCACCTTCGCGCCCTCGGTGAGGGACTTGAAGCCGTCGCCCGAGATGCCGCTGTGGTGCACGAAGAGATCCTTGCCTCCGTCCGCCGGCGCGATGAAGCCGTAGCCCTTCGCGTCGTCGAACCATTTCACGGTTCCTGTTGCCATTGAAAAAACACCTCCTTACCACTGATCACGAACGGTAAGAGAGGTGCCGGGCACCGCAGGTACGCGCTCTGATTACGCGGGCAGAGTAGCGGCTATCGGCCGGCGGAGCGCGCCATCCACACGACCGGCCCCAGGAGGAGCGCGAACGGGAAGAGCGCGACGAGCGTGGCGGGCACGGCCTCCATGGGTTCAGCGTAAGGCCCGGCCGCTCCTGCCGGCGTCCGGCGAGAGGACGATCCGGCCTCGTCCGCGGGGACGAAGACGAGTGCCGCTGTGGTACCACCCCGGCGTGCGCGCGCTCGCCTGGACCGTCTGGGAGCACACGCCGGAGTGGGCGCGGCGGGTCGTCCGGCCGGCGCTCGCGGCGCTCCGCCGGCGCCGGCGGGTGCACACGCCCGCCGTGGCTCGGCCGGACCTCCCCGCCGACGCCGTCGAACTCGACACCGCGCTCGGGACGCTGTGGTTCGACGCGGCCGACCGGCACGTGACGCCGTGGGTGCGCCGTCAGGGCGTGTGGGAGGCCGACGTGATGAAGCTCCTCACGCGCGCGCTCCGGCCCGGCGGCGTCTTCGTCGACGTCGGAGCCAACGTCGGCTTCCACACGGTGCTGGCGGCGCAGCGGGTCGGCCCTGCCGGCACCGTCCACGCGGTCGAGCCGGCGCCGTGGACGCTGGCGCTCCTCCGGGCGAACCTCGCGCGCCACGAGGTCGACGCGGTCGTGCACGACGTTGCGGCCTCCGACGTCCGCGGTGTCGTGCGGCTCGCGGTCGAGCCCTCGCACCGCTCGGGCGCGCAGCTCGCCGAGGAGGGGGTGGAGGTGCGGGCGAAGACGCTCGACGAGCTCGTCCCCAGCGGCGTCGTCGACGTGCTGAAGGTGGACGTGGAGGGCGCCGAGCCCCTCGTCCTCCGCGGCGCACGAGACCTGCTCCGGCGGAGCCTCCGGCTGCTCGCGATCGTCGAGTTCCGCGACGCGACGCACCGCTCCGGCGAGACCGCGGCGGAGGTGCTCGCCTTCTACGAGTCACTCGGCTTCGAGCTGTGCCTCCTGCGCCGGAGCGGCGAGCTCGAGCGGCGCAGCGCAGCGGACGTGCTGGCGCACGCCCGCGACCTCGAGTCGCTCAACCTCGTGCTGCGCCGGCCATGAGCGCCCGGCGCCCTCCGACGGCCGGTGCAGAATGTGCCACCGTGACGCAGGTGCTCCCCGACGAGACGACGCAGCGGACGGTGGAGGTGCTCGACAAGGGCTTCCTCGCCCTCGACGCCGCGCTTGCGTCCGACCTCGCCGTCGTGAACGGCGCCCGGGTCTCGTTCAACCAGGAGTCCGACGAGCTCGGCGGGCGCGACGCCGGGCTGATCCGCTTCCTCGTCCGGGAGCGGCACGGCTCCCCATTCGAGCACGGCTACTTCCGCTTCCTCGTCAAGGCGCCGCTCTTCGTCGTGCGCGAGCACCACCGCCACCGCGCCGGGCACTCCTACAACGAGTGGAGCGGCCGCTACTCGAAGATGGAGCCGGAGTTCTACGTCCCCGAGAACGTCCGCACACAGGTCGGGAAGCCCGGTGCGTACAGCTTCCAGCCGGTCGACGACGCGACGCGGGAGGCGGCGCGGCGGGAGATCGAGGAGCAGGCGACGCGTGCGTTCCAGGCGTACGAGCGCATGCTCGAGCAGGGCGTGGCGAAGGAGGTGGCGCGCACCGTGCTCCCGCTCTCGACGTACACGAAGTACTACTGGAGCTGCAACCCGCGCAGCCTCATGCACTTCTGCGGGCTGCGAAACCACGAGAGCGCGCAGTACGAGATCCGGCAGTACGCGGCGGCCGCCGAGTCGTTCCTCGAGCGGCTGATGCCGGTCACGCACGCGGCGTTCCTCGAGAACGGCCGCGTCGCGCCCTAGCGCTACGTTCTCAGCAGCGGCTCGGCCGTCCCCGGGCGCACGACCACCCAGTCGTCGCGAGTGCGCATCTCGTACGGAACGGTCAGGATCGTGTCCGTGATGCCGCGCGTCGTGCGGAACCTGCCGCAGAGCTGCTCCAGCTCGCCGTCGTCGATCACCCACAGCTCGTACACCTCGTTCGCCGCGAGCCCCTCGACGCGCAGGCGCACCGGGTAGTCGCCGCTCGAGGCGCGCGGCAGCAGCTCGACGGTGGCGAGGGCGCCGCTCGCGCTCCCGACGCCGGTCATCGGCACGACCGTGCCGCGGGGCGGAGGCGGAGGCTGGGTCTGTGTCGTGGCCGGCGGCGGCGTGGTGACGGGCGGCTGGGTCGTCGCCGGCGGAGGGGCGGTCGTGACGGCCGGCGCCGCCTCCTCCGAGCCGCCGCGTCCGATCGCGTAGCCGGCGCCGCCGGCGGCCGCGACGGCGAGCGCAGCCGCGAGCAACAGGAACGGCCGTGACCGGCGCCGCAGCGGGACGACGGTGCCGACCGATGGCGGCTGCAGGTGCGCCGAGGCCTCCGGCGGCGGCCCGACCGTGACGAGCAGGTCGTGCACGCGGCGCAGGCGCTCGCGCTCCTCGTTCCCGAGGCGCGGGTCGTCGACGAGCTCGTCGAAGCGGTCACTCATGCGAACTCGTCTCCGAGCAGGTCCGCGAGCCGCGCGAGGCCGCTGCGCGTCCGGGTCTTGACGGTCCCGAGCGGGATGCCGAGCTCCTCCGCGACCTCGCTCTGCGAGCGCTCGCCCCAGTAGGCGAGCTCGATCACGCGGCGCTCGTGCTCCGGGAGCTCGTCAATCGCGCGGTGCACGCGCCACGCGAGCCACGACGTCTCGGCCTGCTCGGCCGGGCCAGCCGCGGTCGACGGCTCGTCCGCTGCCTCCGCCACCGGATCCGTCCGCTTCCGGAGTGAGTCGAGGACGGCGTTGCGGGCGACCGTGTAGAGCCAGCCGCCGCCGTCGCCCCGGGTGGGGTCGAAGGTGCGCGCGGAGCGCCAGACAGCGGCGAACGCGTCCTGCAGCGCGTCCTCTGCGCGCCCGCGGTCGCCGAGCCGGCGCAGCGCGAGGCCGAGCACCGGGCGCGTGTAGCGCCGGTAGAGCTCGGCGAACGCGTCGCGGTCGCCTGCGGCGACGCGCGAGATCAGCTCGGCGTCGTCCGGGTCGGCGGGCGGCGGCGTCTCCACCGCCGCGCGGGATCGTCGTTCGGGCACGAGCGGCTCGGCGTGGGTCAGGACGGCCTCCATCCGAGGGACCTACGCACCGCCGACGCTCCCGGTTTTCAGGAGTCGACCGCCGTCGACGAGCAGCGAGGCCCCGGTGACGAAGGGCGCGTCGGCGAGGAACGCGATCGCCCCGGCCACGTCACGGGCGGTCCCGACCCGTCCGACGAGGGTCTCCGCTGCCCGCCGCTCCTCCTCGCCGGCCTCGACGGCGACCGGCCCCGGCGCGATGCCGCACACCCGCACGTCGGGCGCGAGCGCCTTCGCGAGCGCCTTCGTCAGCATCGCCTGCGCCGCCTTGGCCGCGCAGTGGGCGGCGAACGACGGCCACGGCTGGAACGCGGCGACGTCCTCGATCATCACGACGAGTCCTCGAGACTCCCGGAGGTGCGGCGCGGCGGCCTGGGTGACGAAGAAGCTGCCCTTCACGGTCGCGCCGAGCGCGGCGTCGACGTCCACCTCCGTCACCTCGGCGAACGGCTTCGCGACGAAGCCGGCCGACGCGCCGTTGACGACGACGTCGAGCCCGCCGAGCTCCTCGATCGTCCACTCGACGAGCGCGCGTCCCGCCTCGGCGCGGGCGAGATCGCCGTCCCGGCTCCCGGCCCCCAGCACCCGCCACCCCTCTGCCCGCAGCTCCTCGACCAGTGCGGCGCCCAGCTTCCCGGTGCCGCCGGTGACGAGCGCTCGCTTCAGCGCGCCAGCTCGTAGCGCTGTGCGACCGCGTCCCAGTTCACAACGTCCCACCAGGCGGCGAGGTAGTCGGGGCGCCGGTTCTGGTAGCGGAGGTAGTACGCGTGCTCCCAGACGTCGACGCCGAGGATCGGCGTCCGGCCGTCGCTGAGCGGGCTGTCCTGGTTCGGGGTCGAGACGACGGCGAGGGAGCCACCGTCGACGACGAGCCACGACCAGCCGCTCCCGAATCGCTTCACGCCCGCGTCGTTCACCTGCGCCTGCAGCTGCTCGACGCCGCCGAACGTGCTCTCGATCGCCTCGGCCAGCGCGCCGGAGGGGGAGCCGCCGGCGCCGGGCTTCATGATCTCCCAGAAGAGCGTGTGGTTCACGTGGCCGCCGACGTTGTTCCGGACGGCCGTGCGGACGTCCTCCGGGACGCTGTCGAGCGAGCGCAGGATCTCCTCGCCGTTGCGGTCGGCCCACTCGGTCCCCTCGAGTGCCTTGTTCGCGTTGTCCACGTACGCCTGGTGGTGCTTGCCGTGGTGGATCCGCATCGTCTGCTCGTCGATCGTCGGCTCGAGCGCGGAGTGGTCGTACGGGAGGTCCGGCAGGGTCAGCGCCATCGGAAGTCGCTCCTTCTCGGGATCGCGGATGCAGCGAAGGATATGCTCCGCGCCGTTCCCGCCGAACGGCCCACTGTGGAGGTGCGATGTCGACGTACGAGGAGATCAGGCCCCGCGAGCTGAAGCCCGCGCTCTTGGAGCTCGACGGCATCTCCCGCGCCTCCGTGGAGGCCCACTACAAGCTCTACGAGGGCTACGTCAACAAGCGGAACGAGATCCTCGGCAAGCTCGCCGGCGCCGACCAAGCCGCGGCGAACCAGGTCTACTCGGACGTCCGCGCGCTCAAGGTCGAGCTCTCCTTCGCGCTCGGCGGGATCAAGAACCACGAGGTCTACTTCGAGCACCTCGGCGGCGACGGCGGGCCGGCCAGCGGCGCGATCGCCGACCTGATCAAGCGTGACTTCGGCTCGTTCGACGCCTGGCGTGCGGACCTGAAGGCAACCGGCATGGCGGGCCGCGGCTGGGCCTGGACGGCGTACGACTGGGACGAGGGCCGTCTCTTCAACCACGTCGGCGACACCCAGAACACGTATCCGATCTGGAACGCGACGCCGCTCGTCGCGCTCGACGTCTACGAGCACGCGTACTTCCTCGACTTCCAGACCGATCGCGCCGGGTACATCGAGCGGTTCTTCGACAACCTCGACTGGGCCGTCGTGAACGACTGGGTCTCGAAGTACCAGATCCCGCTCAAGTAGCACGGTGATCGAGGCGGCCCTGATCCTCGGGGGCTACCTGCTCGGCTCGATGCCGTTCGGCTACTGGGTCGTGCGGGCGGCGAAGGGCGTCGACATCCGCACCGTCGGCAGCGGGAACATCGGCGCGTCCAACGTCTGGCGCACGTACGGCAAGGGCTACGGGATCCCGATCGTCCTGCTCGACATCGCGAAGGGGTTCGTCCCGGCCGCCGTCGCCACCTCGGTCGCGGGCGAGCTCTTCGGGGTCCTCGCCGGCGCCGCCGCGATGCTCGGGCACTGGCGTCCGCTCTTCCTGCGCTTCCAGCGGGGTGGGAAGATGGTCGCCTCGGCCGGCGGCGCCTTCCTCGGCGTCGCGCCCCTCGTCGGAGCAGTCGGCGTCGGCCTGTGGATCGGCGCGTTCCTCGTCACGAGGTACGCCTCGGTGGCGTCGATCGCCACGGGGCTGCTGCTGCCGATCGCGGCATTCCTCCTCGGGCGGCCGTGGCCGGTCGTCGCGTTTGCGGCCGTCTCCGGGCTCGCCGTGATCGTCCTGCACCGCGCGAACATCGCGCGCCTCCGCGCGGGCACGGAGACTCGCTTCCGGCTCCGCCGCGGGGACGCCGCGGCGGGATAGGCGCGAGCCTCCTGGGGGCGACCCGGAGCGTGATCCCGTCGCAGTCGGAGGCGACGAGCGTCCGGCGCTAGCCGCGCAGCCAGTCCGCGAGCGTCGTGTGGGCTGCCGCCGGCTCGCCGGTGAGGAGCTCCCGTCGAAGCTCGCCGACGGTGCCCGACCGCTCCGCGAGCACGTCGTGCGCGTGGATCGTCTCGAAGTTGACCTGGCGCGCGAACAAGAAGTCGTCGTCCCCGAGCTCGGGCAGCGCGTCGAGGGCCCCCTTGAGCGCGAGCCGCACCGAGTCCTCCACGAACCGCGGGCGCAGATGCGCGTGCTCCACGACGAACAGCTCGTCAGGGCGCTTCAGGAGCTCGTAGATCGGGGCGCTCATGGACTCCTCCACGACCCGCGCGAGGTCGGTGGCGTCGAGCTGGCGGCCGGTGCCCACGTAGAGCGTCCCGCGGCCGCGCTGGTTGTGCGTCGCGAGCGGGACGAGCTCGAGGATCCGCTCGATGTCGCCGTCGCCGAAGCCTGCGCCGGAGAGCCGGTCCGCCGCGCGCCCCCGGACGAGGCCCTGGGCGCACGGGCAGGCGTTGATGCCGGTCGCCTCGACGCCGACGACCCGGCGCACGTCGTCCTCGGAGGCGGCTGCGATCCCCACGAGCGACACCATCTCCTGCGTCGCGAGTCCACTGACCGGCGTCGTCCGCCGGAGCGGCCAGCCCGCGGTGATCCAGACCTCCGCCCGGAGCGCGCGCTGCCGCCCCACGACGTGCCGCGCGATGTGCTCGGCGAGCCCCTCCACGTGCAGCGCCTCCGAGCCGACGACCTCCTCGATCGCCTCCTCGAAGAGCTCCGGGAAGCGCGACATGTGGACGCCCTTCTGGCCGCCCGCGAGGTCGACGGTGCACTCGATGTCGGCGGCCATCACCGTCTGGTGGCCCTCGTGCGAGACACGAATCGCCTTCCGCACCCGCGTCACGCCCACGCGGGTCAACGACAGTCGGACGTCGGGCGCCGCTGCCTGCAGATCGTGCACCAGGGCACCGCCTGTCTCGGCCATGTGGTTACGCTAGCAACGCCTGTGGAAGACGACTTCTCCCGCCTCGTCTCGCTCGCGTGCCACGATCTCCGGACGCCGCTCGCCGCGGCGCAGGGGTTCGCGAAGACGCTCCTGCGCGGCCAGCACGACGACACGACGCGTCGATGGCTCGGTCTGATCGACGATGCCACCGCGGAGCTCGCCGGGCTCGTCGATGTCCTCTCCCTCGCCGCCAGGCTCGAGGGCGAGCGGTACGACCCCGTCCCGCGCGAGGTCGACTCGCTCCAGCTCGCGCGCGCTGCCGCACCGGAGGCGACGGGGAGGGGCGCGCCGGTGTCGGTGGACGTTGACGCCGTCACGCGCGGGCTCGCCGACCTCGTGCGCGCCGCGAAACGGCACGGCGGCGTTGAGGTCTCGGTCTCGGTCGACGCCGAGCGCGTGATGCTCGAGCCGGTGACGGCGGACGCGGCGCCCGTCGTGCTCGGCACCGACCTGAAAGACTTGGGCTCCGCCGTCGCCGTTCGCCTCGTGCGGGCGCTCGGAGGTGAGGTCTCGCTCGACGGCGAGCGGCTCACCGTGACGCTGTCACCCGCGTAGCACCGTCGGCCTAGGCTCCCCGAGAACCGTCTAGCGCAGCAGCCGCGAGAGCCGGCGGTCTTTCAGGATCCTGCCGCCCGTCTGGCAGGCGGGGCAGTAGAAGACGGTGTGCTCCTCGTAGTCGACCTGCTGGATCGGCCCGCCGCTCCCGGCGTCGTGCCCGTGCGGGCACGGCTCGCCGAGTCGCCGGTGGACGAGGTAGACGTCCTTGTCGCCCTTGCCGCGCAGCCGGAGCTCGAGCGCGCGCCGGAGGTCCTCGTCGATCGCAGCGGCCAGCCGCTCGACCTCCTCCGGGCCGAGCTGGCGCGAGAGCGCGAACGGCGAGAGCCCCGCCCGGTGCAGGATCTCGTTCGCGTGGGCGCGGCCGATCCCGGCGAGCACGCGCTGGTCACGCAGCAGCGAGTGCAGCCGGCGGTTGTCGGAGGCGAGGAGCGTGCCGAGCTGCGCCGGGTCGACCTCCAGCGCGTCGGGCCCGAGGTGTGCGAGCGCCGCGGTCGAGCTCTCCGGCGTCTCGAGCCAGACACCGGCTCGCTTCTTCGAGCCCCCCTCCGTCAGCACCAGCTCGCCGCCGCCGACGAAGCGGAGCCGGAAGGCCGGGGTCTTCGGCCCCTTCGCGCCCGGCGTGAGGTACCGGGCGCGGCCGGCGCTCATCAGGTGGATGCGCAGGACGAGCTCCCCGTCGGCGGTCGGGAAGAGGAGGTGCTTGCCACGCCGGTGGGCGCCCTCGAGCTGCCGCCCCTCGAGCGCCGCGAGCGGCGGCTGGAACGTCTTCAGCGTCGCGACGTGCGCCGGCCCCGCCTGCTCGACCGGTGCGAGCGAGACAGGACCGTCCAGCTCCCGCACCCATGCCTCGACCTCCGGCAGCTCAGGCATCGGCCACCACGCCCGGGTCGAGCGCCCCGGGCAGCGGGCGCCGCCGGAGGAGCGGCGCGGACGGGGTCGGTGCGAGCTTCACGGCTGCCCCGACGGTACCCACCGCCGAAAGTGGGCGCCGCAGCGCCCTACGTCTCCTCGGGCTGCGGGAACGGACCGGGCATGAGCGCCTCGCCCTCCGTCTCGGCCCGCACCCCGGGCTCCTCCACTTGTTGCGGCATCTCCTTCAGCGAGAGCAGCGGCCCGAAGACGAGCGGGATCCACGCGAGCGACGTCCCGATCGCCCCCACCCAAATCGCCGTCCGCAGGCCGAACCACGTCGCCAGCGCGCCGCCGAGCAGCTGGCCGAGAGGCATAACCCCCCACACGATGAAGCGAATCGTCGAGTTCATCCTGCCCTGGAGCCGCTCGGGCGTGATCGCCTGGCGCATGGAGAGCTGCGTCACGTTGTAGAGGACGACGCCGAAGCCGACCGCCAGGCCCGAAGCGATGAGGAATGGAATCGCGCCGCGCGCGTTCTGTGGCGCCAGCGGGACGAGCAGCTGTGCGATCCCGCCGAGGGAGCCGAGGAGGATGGCGGGCCCGACGCCGAGCCGGCGCGAGATCCGGCCGGCAAAGATCGCGCCGAGGAAGTAGCCCGCCTGGCCGACCGCGAAGATCACGCCGATCAGCCCCGGCGACATCCCGAGCCCGCGCACGAGATAGATGGCGAGAATTGCGAACATCATCGGGCCGAAGAAGTTGAAGGTCGCCGTCGACGCCGCGACCGTGCGCAGGTAGGGGTTGCCGAAGACCCACGCAAGCCCCTCGCGCAGCTCGCTCTTCATGCTCGATTTCGCCTCCCGGCGCTGCTCCCGGGTCGGGACGTTCTCCTCCCGCTTGCCGATCGCGAGCACGAAGAGGCCCGAGACCAGGAAGCTGAGCGCGTCGAAGACGATCGCGACCGGCGCGCGGAGGAGCTCGACGAGCACGCCGGCGAGCGCGGGACCGGAGAGCTGCGCCGCCGAGCGGCTGACCTCGAGCTTCGAGTTCCCCTCCACGAGCTGCGTCCGCTGCACGAGCGAGGGCAGGTACGACTGGTACGCGACGTCGAAGAACACGGTGCAGACGCCGACGAAGAAGCCCACGCCGTAGAGCTGCCAGATCGTGAGCACGTCGAGCCAGTACGCGATCGGGATCGTCAGCAGCGCCACGAAGCGGCCGAAGTCGCCCAGGATCAGGATCGGGCGCCGCTGTAGCCGGTCGACCCAGACCCCCGCGGGGAGCGAGATGAGCAGGAACGGCGCGAACTCGACGACGAAGAGCGCCGAGACGGCGAACGGGGAGACGTCGAGCGTGATGATCGCGACGAGCGGGAGCGCGAAGCCACCGATCTGTGAGCCGAACTGGCTGAGCGTCTCCGCGGTCCAGAGCTTCAGGAAGTCGCCGTGCCGCCAGAGCCCGCTTTGGGGCCAGAGCCTACGCATCTTCCTGCTCCTGTTCGTAGAGGGCCGCGACGAGTCCGTAGACGGTGCCGCTCGAGGTCTCGGCGGCCCGGAAGTCGTGCACGAGCTTCTTCAGGCGGCGCTCGAACCGCTCCGCGTCCGCCTTCGTGAGGCGGGCGCGCACGAGCCCGTGGTAGGCGCTGCCGTCGCCGCCGCTCCCGACCTCGCTCGCGGCGGTGCGCAGCGTCGCCGCGGCGATGTCCTGCACGAGGCGCGGGTCCTCGCCGTCGTGCTCGATCAGGTAGAGACGGGCGACGCGGCCGTAGAACTTCTCCGTCAGCGCGCGCACCTGCCGCGTGCGGACGACGCGGACGAGGCCCGCGGTCTCGAGCACCTTCATGTGGTGCGCGAGGGTCCCCTTCGGCATGCCGAGGACCTGCGCGAGATCCGTGACGGAGGCGGCGCGGTCGCGCAGCAGCGCGAGGACGCGGTGCCGCGTCTCGTCGGCGACCGCCCGCATCTGCGCCGGGTCCGAGATCACGAGGGTGTCCGTGACGTCGTAGTCGGGGCCTGTTTCACCCACTAATCCCGAACGTACGGGATTTCTCGCCCGTTTGTCAAGACTGCGGCAGCGGCAGGCGCCGCCTAGACTCGGGCGGTGCCGCCGCCGCTCACCGTCGCCGTCCGTCGCGGCTCCGCCGTCGAGTCGCGCCACGAGGTGCACGCCGTGGCCGTGCGAGACGGTGCCGTCGTCGCCGAGGCTGGCGAACCGGGGCTCGTGACCTACCTCCGCTCGGCGGGGAAGCCCTTCCAGGCGCTCCCGCTCGCGCGCGCCCGGGCCGACCTGGAGCAGGGGGAGCTCGCCATCGCCTGCGCGTCGCACCTCGCGCTCCCGGAGCAGCTCGACGCGGTGCGGTCGCTGCTCGCGAAGGCCGACGCGACGGAAGACGACCTCGAGTGCGGCGCGGAGCCGACGCGGCTCCGGCACAACTGCTCGGGCAAGCACGCAGGGATGCTCGCCTTCTGCCGCGCGCGCGGCTGGGACCCGGGCGGGTACCGGCTGCCCGACCACCCGGTCCAGCAGGCGTGCGCAGCGGAGGTGCTCGCCGCGGCCGGTGCGGAGGCCGATGATGTCCCGATCGCAGTGGACGGCTGCGGCGTCGTCACGTTCGCGCTCCCGCTCGAGCGGATGGCGCTGATGTTCTCGCGGCTGGAGGCGCGGGAGGGCGGAGCGGCGGTCGTCGCGTCGATGCAGGCGCACCCGCGGCTGATCCGTGGGCCCGGGGCACCGGACACCGTGCTGATGGAGTCGCTCCCCGGCTGGTGCGCGAAGGGAGGGGCGGAGGGCGTCTTCTGTGCGGGCGGCCCCGGCGGCGTCGGCGTCGCCCTGAAGGCCGCCGACGGGGCGGGCCGGGCGCTCGGACCGGCTGTGGCCGCGTTCCTCGGCGAGCTCGGCTACGTCGTGCCGTCGCTCCGTCGCGTGGAGCTCGCCAACTCGCGCGGCGAGCCGGTCGGCGAGATCGTCGCCGACGGGACCTGACGGCACCTGACGCGCCTACCACCTCCGCCGGTTCGCGTTGTAGTATCCGACCCCTCGATGGTCGAGCCGGGGCTCCGGCTCTCGTGTGCCCGAGGCAGGTCGAGCCGGTCCGTGTCCCCGTCCACTCGCGAGGAAAGCCGAGGTCCATTGCTCACCACCGTCGAATCGTCTCCTCCAGAGGTCGAGGAACTCCAGAAGCTCGTCCAGACCGGCCAGGAGAAGGGATTCCTTACGTACGACGAGATCGTGTCCGGGCTCGAGGAGATCGAGCTGACGAAGGAGCAGATCGAGGACTTCTACACCTACCTGATCGACCACTCGATCGAGCTCGTGGAGGGGGAGCAGTACAAGTCGCCGCCGCACGAGCAGCCGGCGCTCGCCGGCGACGAGAAGCCGGCGCCGACGCTCGACCTGACGGTCGAGCCGTCCCTCGACTCGCTGCGTCTCTACCTGCGCGAGATCGGGAAGGTGCCGCTGCTGACCGCCGACCAGGAGGTCTACCTGGCGAAGCGGATCGAGCGCGGCGACATGGGCGCGAAGACGCAGATGATCGAGGCGAACCTCCGCCTCGTCGTGTCGATCGCGAAGGGCTACCTCGGCCGCGGGCTCTCCTTTCTCGACCTGATCCAGGAGGGGTCGCTCGGGCTGATCCGGGCGGTCGAGAAGTTCGACTACCGCAAGGGGTTCAAGTTCTCCACGTACGCGACGTGGTGGATCCGGCAGGCGGTGACGCGCGCGATCGCCGACAAGGCGCGCACGATCCGGATCCCGGTGCACATGGTCGAGAAGCTGAACAAGGTCGTGCACATCGAGCGGCAGCTCGTGCAGCGGCTCGGCCGCGAGCCGCTGCCGGAGGAGATCGCCGAGGAGCTCGAGATGACGACCGACGAGGTGCGCGAGATCCTGCGCATGGCGCAGCTGCCGATCTCGCTCGAGAAGCCGATCGGCGAGGAGGAGGAGAGCTCGCTCGGCGACTTCGTGCCGGACGAGTCGGCCGAGTCCCCGTTCGACACCGCGTCGCTGTCGCTGCGCCGGGGGGACGTGGAGCAGGCGCTGTCGGCGCTGCCGGAGCGCGAGCGGAAGGTGATCGAGCTCCGCTTCGGGCTCTCGGGCACGCCGCCGTGCACGCTCGAGGAGGTCGGCCGGGCATTCGGCGTCACTCGCGAGCGCATACGTCAGATCGAGAACAACACGCTGAAGAAGCTGGAGGGCCTGCCCGAGGCCCAGGCGCTCAAGGGCTGCGTCTAGGCGAGGTCGCGGCTCGGGTCGAGCCCCGAGCTACCCGGTGTCGCCCGGGAGCGGCGTGTCGCTGGCCCGCTCGAGCGGGACGAAGAGCCTGCAGTGCGGGCACTTGTAGCCCCGGTGGCGGGCGCTCGGGCGCGCGAGCGGCGCCGGGACGAAGCTCTTGCGGCAGTGGGGGCAGTCGACGGCCGTACCGTCCTCGTGCTGCTCGCGGGAAGTGGGCCGGACATCGGTCACACCTCCTCTCTCTCCGTCCGACCCGATCCGTACTCTCGCGCGGTGGATCATGTCGCGGAGCGCTCCGTCGGGGCGGAACGGACGTAGTGGGCGCCGTCGCCGCTGCCGGTCGTGCCGTCCGGTCCGAGCCCTACGGTGCGTCCGTGCGGCGACTACGGAAGCTGAGCGAGGCCGAGTGCTACGCGCGGTGCTACGGCTGGCGCAGCGAGGACACCGTCCGGATCGTGAAGGTCGTTCCGCGGTGGGCCGTGGCCGAGTCGGTCGTGACCGGCGAGTTGATCCGGTCGCTGCTCGACGATCGGCTCGCGTCGCGGAACCCCGAAGCCGCCTGAGCCGCACCGGCCGGCGCCGCCGCTCTCGTCCGTGCGGGCGACGCGGCTAGCGTTCGCACGCGTGGACGTCGCTGACGTACTGCCGCCGCCGGGCGGAAAGCTCGTCGCGCTCTTCTGCGGGATCAATCCGGGTCGCGTGTCGGCGGGCGCGGGGGCGCACTTCGCGAACCCGCGGAACGACTTCTGGCGGCTCCTGCACGAGGCGGGCTTCACCCCGCGGCAGCTCGATCCGCGCGAGCAGTGGGACTTGCTCCGGCTCGGCCTCGGCGTCACGAACGCCGCCCACCGGACGACGCCCGGCTCCAGCGACCTCCGGAGCGGCGACTTCGTCGGCGCCGCGCAGCGGCTCGAGCGGCTCGCCGGCGAGCTGCAACCGCGCGCTATCGGCTTCGTCGGGAAGGAGGCGTATCGCGGTGCCTTCCGCGAGCGGCCCGAGCTCGGGTTGCAGTCGCGGCGGCTCGGCGGCACGCTGCTCTACGTGCTGCCGTCCACGTCTCCGGCGAATGCCGCCGTCTCGTACGCGGAGCGGCTGCGATGGTTCCGCGACCTGCGCGAGCTCCTGCCGTGAGCGACCTGCGGCTCCGCCGCGGAGTACGCGCGATCGTGGTCGACCCCGACGACCGGATCCTGCTCGTCCGCTTCGAGTTCCGGACGCGGACGGTCTGGGCCGCACCCGGCGGCGGCGTCGACGAGGGCGAGTCGGACGAGGCGGCGGTGCGGCGTGAGCTCGCGGAGGAGGTGGGGCTCGTCGACGTCGAGCTCGGCCGGTGGATCTGGACGCGGACGCACGTCTTCCCGTTCGAGAGCGGCCGCTGGGACGGCCAGAGCGAGCGCTTCGTGCTCGTGAGGACGCCGGCCTTCGAGCCGCGGCCGCAGTTCGCGGCCGAGCAGCTTGCAGCCGAGTACGTCACAGCCGTGCGCTGGTGGACGCAGGCGGAGCTGGCGGCGACAGACGCCCTCTTCGCCCCGAGGCGGCTCCCGGAGCTCGTCGTGGCGCTCCTGCGCGAAGGACCGCCCCGGGAGCCGCTCGACGTCGGCGTCTGAGCGCTAGCTCCGGGCTGCGGCTACGAAGGGCGCGAGCACGACGTCCCAGCCGTCGTCGTAGCTGTCGCGCGGCGCGCTCGCACCGAAGCCGTCGTGCACGAGGTCTACGCGGGTGCCGGGGCCTTCCGGGGTGAAGGTGACCTCCACCAGGCTGCCGGACGCGCCGCCGATCAGCCATTCGAGCCTGAAGCGGCGCGGCGGCGCCCACTCGAGTACGCGGGCCCAGTCCTGCTCCCCGGCTGCGGTCGTCTCGTAGACCCGCCCGGCGACCCTCCCCTCGAAGACGACGTCCGTGACTCGTTCGCCGGCGTAGGAGTGCGAGTCGGTCGGCCACCAGGACGCGATGCCGGCGGTGAAGAGCTCGAAGGCCCGCTCCGGCGGCGCGTCCACCAACATCGTCTTCCGGATGGCCGAGGTGACGGTGGTGCTCATCACTGCTCCTTTCCAGCCTCGGCCGCGAAGCGCTCGAGCGCGTCGCCCCAGAGGCGGTCGAAGTACGCGCGTACCTCGGCGAGGCCGCGCGGGTCGACGGCGTAGAGCCGCCGCGTGCCCTCCTTGCGGTCGCTGACGAGGCCCGCCTCCCTGAGGACGCGCAGGTGCTGGGAGACCGCAGGCCGACTGACCGGCACGCCGGCGGCGAGCTCGCCGACCGAGCGCGGGCCGCCGCTCAGCCCCTCGAAGACCCGCCGTCGCGTGGGGTCGGCGAGCGCCTCCAGCACCGTTCCGTTAGCCTCCACTTACGTAAGTGTAGACTTACAGAACCATCCTTGTCAATCCCGCCAGCGGTTCGTGATCGGCGTGCGGCGGTCACGCCCGAACGCCTTCGGACGCAGCTTCACTCCGGGCGGCGCCTGACGGCGCTTGTACTCCGCCCGGTCGACGAGGGCGACCGTCCGTGCGACGACGGCGGGATCGAGGCCCTCGGCGAGCAGCTCCTCGCGCGATCGGTCGTGCTCCACGTATGCCTCCAGCACCGGGTCGAGCGCGTCGTAGGGCGGCAGGCTGTCCTCGTCGCGCTGGTCCTCGCGCAGCTCCGCCGTCGGCGGGCGCTCGATGATCGAGCACGGGATCAGCTCCCGGCCGGCGCGCTCGTTCAGGTGTCGTGCGAGCCGGAAGACGTCCGTCTTGAACACGTCCTTGATGGGCGCGAAGCCGCCGGCGAGGTCGCCGTAGAGCGTCGAGTAGCCGACCGACAGCTCGGACTTGTTCCCGGTCGCGAGCACGAGCCAGCCGTGGGTGTTGGAGAGCGACATCAGGATCATCCCGCGCGCCCGTGCCTGCAGGTTCTCCGCCGCCAGTCCCTCGAGACCGCCGAGCGCGTCGTCGAACGCGCCGACCACGCCCTCGATCGGCACCTCGCGGAAGTCGCAGCCGATTCCCCCGGCGAGCCGGCGCGCGTCCGTGCGGGTCCCGGTGGACGAGTAGCGGGACGGCATCGAGACGCAGTGGACGTGCTCCGGGCCGAGCGCGTCGACCGCCAGCGTCGCAACGAGGGCGGAGTCGATCCCGCCCGAGAGCCCGAGCACGACGTCGCGGAACCCGTTCTTGTGCGCGTAGTCGCGGAGCGCGAGCGTGAGCGCCTGGCGCATCTGCTCGAGCGGCTGCTCGAACGGGACCGAGTCACCGCCGCCCGGCCCGAGGTCGACTACGAGCAGGTGCTCCTCGAACCCGGGCGCGCGTGCGAGCACTCCGCCGTCGGCGCCGACGGCGACCGAGTGGCCGTCGAACACGAGCTCGTCCTGGCCGCCGACGGCGTTGCAGACGGCGAGCGGCAGGCCGTTCGCCCGCGCCCGCTCCGCCAGCATCGCCTCCCGGTCCTCCGCCTTGCCGACGTGGAACGGCGAGGCCGAGAGGTTCACGAGCAGCTCCGCGCCGGCGCGCGCGGTGTCGGCGGCCGGGCCCGGGCGCCAGACGTCCTCGCAGACGGTGAGACCGAGACGCCGGCCGGCGACGGTGACGACGAGCGGCCCCTCGCCCGGCATGAAATAGCGCTCCTCGTCGAAGACGCCGTAGTTCGGCAGCAGGCGCTTCCGGTACAGCTGCCGAACCTCGCCGTCGGCGCACACGGCGCAGGCGTTGGCGACCGACCCGTCGGCGCCGGACCACGGCGTGCCGACGAGGGCGACGATGCCGGTGGCGGCCACCGCGAGCTCCCGCGTCGTGGCCTCGGCCGCGCGCACGAACGCCGGCCGGAGCAGCAGGTCCTCCGGCGGGTACGACGTAACCGCGAGCTCCGGCGTCACGACCACGTCGGCGCCTGCCGCGCGCGCCTCGGCGACGGCGGCCGCGATCCTGGTGCGGTTGCCGTCGAGATCTCCGACTACCGTATTCAGCTGTGCCAGCGCGATCCGCATCCGACGCATCATGAACGTCCGGCTCTTCGTCATCCTGGGCACGGCGGCGATCGCGCTCGTCGTCGCGGTCGCCCTCGGTGTCGGCGGCCGCGAGGCGGACGACGAGACCATCGCCTACCGCGGCGAGCGCTACGCCGGCAGCGTCCTCGCCACGCGCGCGGAGGTCCGGCGGGCCGGCGCCGTCGCCACGAGGGAGGAGCTCGGTGGACGACGCATCTTCGCCGAGCGCCGCACGCCGCCGCGCGTCGTCTTCCTGCTCCGGCCCGACGGGCGCTACGACGCCTACGTCCTCGCGCGGAGGCTCGGGTGAGCGACACGCTCGTCTTCGCGCGCCGCTACCGCGGCCCGCACGACTCCGCGAACGGCGGCTACGCGGCCGGGGCGCTCGCGCGCTTCGCCGGCGGGACAGCCGAGGTGACGCTGCGGCTGCCGCCGCCGCTCGAACGACCGCTCGCGGTCGAGGGGCGTGGCGGCGGCGTCGTGCTGCTCGACGGCGACGCCCTCGTCGCCGAGGCAGTGCCGGCGGAGGTGGAGCTCGAGGCGCCGGAGGCGGTGTCGGCGGCGGACGCGCACGCGGCGTCGGAGCGGCACGTCGCGTTCGGCGCCGAGACCTTCCGCGGCTGCTTCAGCTGCGGCGCGCTGCGCGAGCCACCCGACGGGCTCTGCATCTATCCCGGCCCGGTCGCGGGGCGCGACGTCGTCGCGGCCCCGTGGGTCGCGCGAGAGCCGTCGCCGGAGGTCGTGTGGGCGGCGATCGACTGCTCCGGCGCCTACGCCGTCGGGCCGGAGGGCCGCGGCGAGCCGGTGCTCGGCCGTATGGCGGCACGGATCGCGCGCCTACCGCGCGAGGGCGAGGAGTGCGTCGTCGTCGGCTGGCCGCGCGGGGCGGACGGCCGGAAGCTCTACGCCGGGACGGCCCTCTTCGCGGACGGCGGCGAGCTGCTGGCGGTCGCCCGCCAGACGTGGATCCAGCCGCGCGTCTCCTGACGCTGCCGGC
>DASQNG010000089.1:0-7896 GCA_035645095.1 Gaiellaceae bacterium
AGCGACGGTGCCGACCGCTGCACGCGCGCCAGCACCTCGTCGTTCGCGAGCTGCTCGGGCGCGAGGAAGAGGAACTCGAGCTCGCGCTCCTCGAAGCCCTCGAGCGCCTCGCGCCGGTCGGCGGCACGGAGCGTGGAATTCAGCGCCGCGGCACCTGCGTCCGTGGCCTCGAGCGACTCGACCTGGTCGCGCTGGAGCGAGACGAGCGGCGAGACGACGACCGTCGTCCCCGGCACGAGAAGCGCGGCGAGCTGGTAGATCGCCGACTTGCCCGAGCCCGTCGGCATCACGGCGAGCACGTCACGACCCGAGAGCGCGGCCGAGACCGCGCGCTCCTGCCCGGGGCGGAGCCGCTCGAAGCCGAACTGCTCGCGCGCGATGCGCTCGATCTCGCTGCTCATCGCGCGCTTCTGCTCCGGGCGCCCCCGGCGAAAACGTCAGTGCCGGGCGACCGCGCCGACGTGGCGCTCGTACGCGCCGGTCTCGACGATCTCCACGAGCTGCGCGACGGTGAAGCGCAGCTCGTCCTCGGTGTTGAAGAAGTGCGGGCCCAGGCGGATCCCGGCGCCCGGGCGGAAGTCGCAGACGATCTCGCGCGCCGCGAGCTCCCGGTGGACTGCCGCGAACTCGGGAACGTGGATCGTGACCGTGCCGCCGCGGCGAGAGGGGTCGCGCGGGTTGCGGACGTCGAAGCCGGCCTCGTCGGCGAGGTCGAGCAGCAGCTGCGTGTGGGCGAGCGAGCGCCGGCGGATGCGCTCGACGCCCACCTCCTCGACCAGGTCGTAGCCGGCGGTCGCCGCGTAGAGCGCGGGGACGTTCGGCGTGCCGGTCAGGAAGCGCGCGGCCCCGGAGGCGTAGCGGAGCTCCTCCTCGAAGGCGAACGGCTCGGCGTGCGCCTGCCACCCCGTGACGGTCGGCTCCAGCCGCTCCGCGTGATCGGGACGCACGTAGAGCCAGCCGTTGCCGGGGCCGCCGCAGAGCCACTTGACCGAGCCGCCGACGGCGAAGTCGACGCTGAGCGCGGTCACGTCGAGCGGGACGATCCCCGCGGACTGGTAGGCATCGAGAACGACGTGCGCGCCGACCTCGTGCGCGCGGTGGACGATCGCGCTCACGTCCTGGATCTCCCCGGACTTGTAGAGGACGTGACTGACCGGGACGAGCAGCGTCCGCTCGTCGATCGCCTCCACCACCGCCCCGTCGTCCTCGCAGACGACGACCTCGAGGTCGGGGCGCGACTGGTAGAGGTAGCGCACCGACGGGAAGTTGCCGCGCTCGTAGACGATCCGGTTCCGCGGGGGCTCAGGGCGGAAGCACGAGAGGACGACGGCCTCGGCGACGGCGACGTTCTGGTGCATCACCGTGGTGCCGGGCAGGGCGCCGAGGATGCGGCCGACCTGGTCTCCCACCGTCAGCGGCAGCTCCCACCAACCCTCCCCCCACGCCCGGACGCCGCGCTCGCGCCACGCCCTCGCGTACTCCGCGAGCCGCTCCTCCGCACGTGCCGGCATGGCGCCGAGCGAGTGGTTGATCAGGTACGTCGTGTGCTCGAGGATCGGGAACTCGGAGCGCAGGTCGGCGACGGCGCGCATGCGCGGAGTGTGCCCGGTCAACGCCCGCTCGTCCCGTCGACGCTCGTCGGCCGCTCCGGACGCGTCAGACCTTCGCGATCTGCGGCTCCGCCACGCCGTCGGTGTCGATCGACACCGCCAGCACCTCGGCCTTGATGCGATCGGCATGCACGAGCACGTCGGCGTGCTCGGCGGGAAGGCGCACCGTGATCCGGTCGGTCAGCTCGAGCCCCTGCTCCTTCCGCATCGAGTTCAGCGTGTGCACGAGGTCGAGCACGCGGCCGAGCAACCGGAGCTCGTCGTCGAGCTCCGTGTCGAGGGCGACCGTGACACCTTCCTCCGACGCGACGGCCCAGCCGGGCTTCCCCGAGCGCTCAACCAGCACCTCGTGGGCACCTAGCTCGTGCCCACGGACCCGGAAGCCACCGCCGGGGAGCTCCTCGAAGTCGCCTGCCGCGAGCGCGGAGCGCACCGCCGCGAGCTCCTTGCCGAGCTTCGGACCCAGCACCGGCAGGTGCGGCTTCACCTGCAGCTCCGTCGCGTCGACGGTCCCGAACTCGACCTCCTGCACCCGCAGCTCGTCCTGCAGTTCCTCCGCGTGGGCCGCCGCCAGCGGTGCGCCGTCCACGACGAGACGACGCAGCGGCTGGCGCAGCTTCAGCTGCGACGCCGCGCGCGCCTGGTGCCCCAGCCGGACGACGCGGCGGACCTCCGCGACCTCGGCGAGGAGAGCGTCGTCGCGCCGCTCCACCTCCGGCCACGGCGCGAGATGCACCGACGCGGGTGCCCCCTCGGCCGGACGCGCGAGGCGCTGCCAGAGGTGCTCGGCGAGGAACGGCATGATCGGCGCGACGACCCGCGTCGACTGCACGAGCGCCCACCACAGCGTCCGGAGCGCGACCGGGTCACCGTCCCAGAAGCGGCGGCGCGAGCGCCGGATGTACCAGTTCGAGAGGTCGTCCACGAACTCCTCGAACGCGCGGATCACCTCGACCGTGAGGTAGCGCTCGTACCCCGACTCCGCCTCGTCCACGAGTTGAGCGGTGCGCGCGACGAGCCACCGGTCGAGCGGCCGCAGGTCGCCGGCGGGGGACGCGTCGAGGTCGCAGGCACGCGGCTCCCAGCCCTCGACCTGCGCGTAGTCGGACAGGAACTTGACCGAGTTCCAGAGCGTGAGCAGCTTCCGCTTGATCTCGTGCGCGGGGCCGAACCCGAAGAGAAGGTTGCGGTCGGGCGGCTGCGCGCAGTACTGCCAGCGCATCACGTCGGCGCCCATCTGCGCGAACGCGTCCTCGGCCTCAATCGCGTTCCCCCACGAGCCGTGCATCTCACGGCCGGTCTCGTCGAGCATCTTCTCGTAGCCCAGCACGCGCCGGAACGGCGGCCGGCCGGTGAGGGCGACCGACATGAAGAGCTGGGAGTAGAACCAGAGCCGGATCTGCTCGCGCATCTCCGAGACCCAGTCGGCGGGGAACCAGGTCTCCCAGTAGGCGTGGTCCGGAAGGTCGGCGGTCGTGAGCCCGCGCGCCGCGCCGGTCGCATACCCCTGCGGCACGTACTCCGGCTGCTGCCAGCCGAGGGTCGAGAAGGGGACGATGCCGGCGTCGAGCCAGACGTCGCCGACCTCCGTCACCCGCCGTACCTCCCCGTCGCAGCGCTCGCAGCGGATCGGCACCTCGTCGATCCACGGCCGGCGCAGCTCCTCCAGCTGCTCGAGGCCTCCCGTCGCGCGCCGCTCGAGCTCCTCCCGGGATCCGATCACGTTCAGGTGGCCACAGGAGCAGGGGTAGAACGGGAGCGGCAGGCCGTAGTAGCGGCGGCGCGAGATGTTCCAGTCGCCCATGTTCACGAGCCAGTCGTCCATGCGGCGGCCGAAGTACTCCGGCGTCCACTCCACCTCGGCGTTCGCCTCGCGCATCGGCCCGCGGATCTCCTCGACCGAGATGAACCAGTCGTCCGAGATGCGGAAGATGAGCGGCGTGTGGCAGCGCCAGCACTCGGGGTAGCGGTGCTCGTGCAGCCCTGCCTCGACGAGCCTTCCCCGCTCCTCGAGGTGCCCGATGATCTGCTCGGCCGCGTCGCCGGTCGAGAGGCCGTGCAGCCAGCCGTAGTCGTCGTAGAAGCGGCCGGACTCGTCCACCGGCGTCAGCACGGGGAGGTCGTGCAGCCTGGAGAGCTCGAAGTCCTCGCCGCCGCAACCCGGAGCGATGTGGACGACGCCGGTGCCGTCGTCGAGCGACACCTCCTCCCAGGGGATCACGCGATGCTCGAGGGCCCCTCCCGGCGCCAGGTCGTCGAACGGCCCCTCGTAGCGGAGCCCGACGAGCTCCGCGCCGCCGGCACGCTCGACGTACCGCGCGTCGGGGAAGCGCGCCACGGCGACCCAGTCGCCGTTCTCCCGGCGCCCGTACTCCGCCTCCGGGTTGACCGCTGCCGCGACGTTCGCCGGAAGCGTCCAGGGGGTCGTCGTCCACACGACGACCGCCTGCCCCGGGCGCTCGACGAGCGGGAAGCGGACGTAGAGCGAGGGGTCGGCGCGGTCGACGTAGCTGCCGACGAGCTCGTGCGCGGAGATCGACGTGCCGCAGCGCGGGCACCACTCCGTCGAGCGATGGCCGAGGTACAGCCACCCGCGCTCGTGCACGAGGCGGAGGAAGCGCCAGATGTACTCGATGTTCGTGTCGCTGAAGGTGAAGTAGTCGTTCCCCCAGTCCATCCACTGGCCGAGGCGCTTCGACGCGCGCGTCAGCTCCTGCGACGACCAGACCACGACCTCGCGGCAGCGGCGCGCGAACTCCGCGAGCCCGTACTCCTCTATCTCGCGCTTCGAGTTGAGGCCGAGATCCCGCTCGACGCCCACCTCGATCCAGAGGCCCTGGCAGTCGAACCCGTTCTGGTAGCGCTGGTCGAAGCCGCGGAGCGCCTTGTAGCGCTGGAAGACGTCCTTGAGCGTGCGGCCCCACGCGGTGTGCACGCCGAGCCTCTTGTTGGCCGTCACCGGCCCGTCGACGAACGACCAGGCCGGGCCGCCGCGGTTCCGCTCCCGCAGCTGCTCGAACGTCCCCTCCCGCTCCCACAGCTCGAGGATCTCGAGCTCCAGAGCCGGGTGGTCCGGCTTGTCCGGGAACGGCTCCATCACGCGGAAATCGATTGTAGGGAACAGCCGGAAGCGCTCCCGCGTTGTTCAATGGAGTCGTTTCCGATGCACCGCGCGGGGTACCGCCCGCACCACTCCACGAAAGGATGCAACGCCATGGCTACAGCAGTGACGGAGTCGACCTTCGAGCAGGAGGTCGCACAGAGCGAGACCCCGGTCCTCGTCGACTTCTGGGCCGAGTGGTGCGGACCGTGCCACGCGGTGTCGCCGGTGCTCGACCGGATCGCCGAGGAGCGCGCGGGGGAGCTCAAGCTCGTCAAGGTGAACATCGACGAGGAGCAGAGCCTCGCCCAGCGCTACGGCGTGTCGTCGATCCCGACGATGATCCTCTTCCGCGACGGCCAGCCGGCCGCCGCCGCGGTCGGCGCGCAGCCGAAGGGCGCGCTCGAGCGGCAGCTCGGTCTGGCCGAGTAGCTCGGGCGACGAGCGCGGCGCGGGCCGGCGGCGGCCGGTACCCGCGCTACGACCCCTCGGCGCGCCGCTTCTCCTCCTCGGCGAGCGGCGACAGCGCCCTCTTCGCCGGCTCGTCGGGGAGGTCGAGCACGCGCATGCCGTGCACGTAGGTGATCGAGCCGCCGAACGTCCCGCCGGCGGTGAGGAGGCCGAAGCCGGCGAGCGTGAGCAGGAACGGCAGCGTCGTCACCTCCCCGTCGGCGTAGGCGCCATGCCCGAGGATCGCGGCGAGGCCGAAGACGACGTTCGCGGCGACCATCGTCAGGCCGTGCGTCAGCGCCGTCCGGCGCAGCGGCGTCCGCTCGGAGATGGTGAAGAAGTCGATCCAGCCGGTCGCAGCCGTCGGCGCGGCCGCGACGAGCCCGACGACGAGCGCGAGCCACCAGCCGTCGGCAAATTGTTCCTCCGCCACCCCGAGGGCGCTCAGCACCGCTGCGATCGTCGAGAAGGTGAAGGCGCCGATCGTGGCGTCGGTCAGCGGCGGGTGGATCGGGTGGCCGGGCGTGCCGCGCCACAGGTAGCTCAGCTTCATGTCGCCCTCCGAGTCGTGTCGAGGGGGGATTTCGCCGGCGCAGGAGCCGCAAACGCGGCGCGCGTTACTCGGCTTCGATCTCGCCGAGGTAGCCCATGAACGCGGCGTGCTTCCCGAGGAGCGCCTCCAGCTCGCGCACCCCGACGCCGGCCCAGTCCTCGAGCCACGTCTCGGAGAGGTCGTCTTCGATGTAGTGGAGACCGAAGTCGTACATGCAGGTCATGATCGGGAAAGCGCGGGCGGGGTACATGGGCCGAACGGCCCATCTTTCGAACCTCTCTGCCCCATCTCTCTCGTGAAGCGACTGCTCTTCGTCAACCCTCGCTCCGGCTCGGCGTCTCCGACGCCCGACGAGCTTTGCGCCGCCGCCCGCGCCCGCGGCGTCGACGTGCACGTCTTCCGGCCGGAGGACGATCTCGCGCAGGTGGCGCGCGAGTCGGGTGCGGACGTCGTCGGCATGGCCGGCGGCGACGGGTCGCTCGCCGCCGTCGCGTCCGCCGCGGTGGAGCGCGACGTCCCGTTCGTCTGCGTGCCGTACGGCACGCGCAACCACTTCGCGCGCGACGTGGGGCTCGACCGGAACGACCCGCTGGCCGCCCTCGCTGCCTTCGACGGGGTCGAGCGCCGCGTCGACGTCGGCCGCGTCGGCGACCGCCTCTTCCTCAACAACGTCTCGCTCGGCCTGTACGCGCTGCTCGTGCACCGCCGGGAGCGCCACCGCCGCCGGCGCCAGGCGCTCGCGCGGTTGCGCGGGCTCGCGCTCGTCCTGCGGGAGCACCGCGGCCTCGACCAGTTCCTCATCGACGGGCGCCTCGTCGCTGCGCGCGTGGTGGTCGTCGCGTGCAACGCCTACAGCCTCGAGCCGTTCTCGGTCGGGGAGCGGGAGCAGATGGACGACGGGCTGCTCCACCTCTACGTCCCGCGCGGCTTCCGGCGAGTGGAGTGGACGGAGCGGAGCTGCACGACTCTCCGGATCGAGACGGCGAGCGCCTCGGTGCGCGCGGCGATCGACGGCGAGCCGGCCCGGCTCGTCTCGCCGGTCGAGTTCCGGCTCGAGCCACGCGCCCTACGCGTGCTGCTGCCGCCAGCGGCGTAGCGCGAGCGGCGTGTGCGCGAAGGCGTAGTCCTCCTCCGGCGGCAGCTCGTCGGGAGCGAACCAGCGCAGCTCCGACACGTCGTCGGCCGCAGCGGGCTCGCCGTCACCCACCGTCGCCCGGTAGGTGACCGAGAAGATGCTGCGGCCGTCGTAGTCCGGCTCGATCCAGATGCCGAGGAACGCGACGTCGGCGAGCGCGAGCCCCGTCTCCTCCCGCACCTCGCGCGCGAGCGCGTCGAGCGGCTCCTCCGCCTCCTCGGTGAAGCCCCCCGGCAGGTCCCACGCACCGGCCCGCGGGTCGCGCGCCCGCCGGGCGAGGAGCACGCGGCCGGCCCGCTCGATCACCGCCTCGACCGCGGGTACCGAGTTCGCCCAGTGCTCGACGCCGCACGCGGGGCAGGCGACGTGCCCGGGCGCGTGCGTTAGCTCCGCCGCGCAGAGGGGACAGAACCGCCAGCCGTCGAGGATCGCCACGCAGCGACGATACTGGGAGGAGCGAGATGCACGACAACCCGCGCGCGACAGAGACCGAGCAGGAGCAGGGCCCCGAGCGGATCGCCGAGGAGGAGTCGATGCGCGGCCCCGAGCACGACGATCCCGAGCTCCCGACGACCGACCACGAGGAGGGCTCCGACTGAGGTTCGTCCCCGCAACCGTCCACGAGCTCTCCCGGATCGGGCTCCTCTCCGCGCTCCCCGGCCAGCAGCTGAGCGAGCTCGCGGGGCGGATGACGCGCGAGGAGGTGGAGCCCGGGAGCAGCGTCCTCGAGCAGGGGGAGCCCGGCGAGCGCTTCTACGTCCTCCTCTCCGGAATGCTCTCGGTGTTGCAGGAGGGGCTCGGCGAGCGCCGCGTGCTGCGGCCCGGGGACTACTTCGGGGAGGTGGCGCTCGCGATGGACATCCCGCGGACGGCCTCCGTGCGCGCGATCACACGGGCCGTCGTCGCGAGCTGCGACCGGGCGACGTTCGACGAGCTGCTGCGGCCGCTCTTCGCGGAGGACGGCGACGGCTGACGTCCTCCTCCTCCACGCGGGGATCGCCGACAGACGGATGTGGCGACCGCAGGTGGAGGCGCTCGAGGCGGCCGG
>DASQNG010000090.1:0-1870 GCA_035645095.1 Gaiellaceae bacterium
GGCGCGACGCCGGCGCCGAGGCGCAGGTTCGACGTCGGGCAGTGCGCGACGCCGGTGCCGGTAGCGGCGAAGCGGCCGATGTCCGTCTCGGAGAGGTGGACACAGTGGGCGCACCAGACGTCGTCGGCGAGCCAGCCGAGACTCTCGAGGTACTCGACCGGGCGGCAGCCGAAGCGCTCGCGGCAGAACGCCTCCTCCTCGACCGTCTCCGCGAGATGCGTGTGCAGCCGGAGGCCGAGCTCGCGGGCGAGCGCCGCCGACTGCCGCATCAGGTCGCCGGTGACGGAGAACGGCGAGCATGGCGCGACCGCGATCTGGACGCGCGCCCCCGGCTCGGTCTCGTGCAGGCGCGCGAGCCGGCGCGTGTCCTCGAGGACGCGATCGACCGGCTCCACGACCGAGTCCGGCGGCAGGCCGCCCGCCGAGACGCCGAGGTCCATCGAGCCGCGCGACGCGACGATGCGCAGCCCGAGCTCGCGCGCCGCCTGGATCTCCGCCTCGACGATGCCCTGCTCCCCGTGCGGGAAGACGTAGTGGTGGTCGAAGACCGTCCCGCAGCCGGAGAGCGCGAGCTCGGCGAGGCCTGTCCGGGCCGCTGCGTACTCCGCCTCCGCGTCGAGGCGCGCCCAGGTCGGGTACAGCTCCACGAGCCACTCGAAGAGCGTCCCCTGCGGCGCCCGCGCGCGCGTCAGGGTCTGGTAGAGGTGGTGGTGCGTGTTCACGAGCGCCGGCGTGACGACGCTGCCCTCGAGGTCGACGCGCTCGTCCGCCTCCGGCTCGGCGCCGTCCCCGAGGGCGACGACGAGGCCGTCCTCCGAGAGCACCCAGCCGCCGGCGAGCTCCGTCTCCGCGTCGTCCAGCGCGAGCACGTGCCCGTTCGCGAGCAGGGAGCGCATGCCTGCGTACCGTACTCTTCGGCCCCGTGGAGGTGCTCACGCCACGCTCGCTCGACGAGGCGCTGCAGCTCAAGGCCGAGCGGCCGTCGGCGCGTCCGATCACCGGCGGAACCGACCTGCTCGTGGAGCTCAACTTCGACCGGACGCGGCCCGAGACGATCTTGAACCTGCGGGAGGTGGCGGAGCTGCGCGGCAGCTCGCGCGACGACGGGACGCTGCGGCTCGGCGCCGCCGTGACCTACACGGAGCTGCTGCAGCCCCGGCTCGCGGCGGAGCTCCCTGCGCTCGCCGAGGCTGCCCGAACCGTGGGCTCGCCGCAGATCCGGAACCGCGGCACCATCGGCGGGAACCTCGGGACGGCGTCGCCGGCGGGCGACTCGCTGCCGCCGCTCCTCGTCGAGGAGGCGGTGGTGGAGCTCGGCAGCGTCCGCGGCGTGCGCACCGTGCCGCTCGCCGCCTTCCTGCTCGGGCCGAAGCAGAACGCACTCGAGCCGGACGAGCTCGTGCTGGCGGTGCGGCTCCGTCCCGGCGGGCAGCGGCAGACGTTCATGAAGGTCGGGCCGCGGAACGCGATGGTGATCGCGGTCTGCTCCCTGGCGCTCGTCGTCGACCGCGAGCGCGGCGAGGTACGGGCGGCGTACGGCTCTGCCGGTCCGGTTCCGGCGGTCGTGCGCGCGCCGCTCGCGGAGGTGGACGCCTTCCCGGAGGCGGTTGCGGCGACCTGCTCGCCGATCGACGACGTGCGCGGCACCGCCGAGTATCGCCGCCACGCCCTCCGCGTGCTCGCCCGCCGCGCCCTCGACCGGTGCCTCGCATGAAGATCGTCGCAACGATCAACGGCGAGCGCCGCGAGGCCGACGTCTGGGCCGGCGAGAGCCTCCTGAACGCGTTACGCGACGGGTTCGGCCTGCCCGGCTCGAAGAACGCCTGCGAGCAAGGCGAGTGTGGCTCGTGCTCGGTGCTCCTCGACGGCG
>DASQNG010000091.1:0-28133 GCA_035645095.1 Gaiellaceae bacterium
CGCGGACGACGACTCGACGCGCCGCCGGTTCACGCGTGAGGCGCTCGCCGCTGCACGGCTCTCGAACGCACCGAGCACCGTCACGATCTTCGACGTCGGCGAGCACGAGGGGCGGCCCTACATCGTGATGGAGTACCTCGCGGGAGGATCGCTCGCCGACCGCGTCTCTGCACAGGGCGCGCAGCCGCCCGGACGCGCGCTCGCGTGGCTGCAGCAGGCGGCGGCCGCCCTCGATGCCGCCCACACGCACGGGGTCGTGCACCGCGACGTGAAGCCGGCGAACCTCCTCCTCGACGAGGACGACTGCGTCCACGTCGCGGACTTCGGCGTCGCGAGCGCGGCCGGCCTCGACTCGTTCACCGTCGCCGGTACCGTCCTCGGCACCGCCGGCTACCTCGCCCCGGAGCAGGCGCGGGGTGAGCGCGTCGGGCCGCCCAGCGACGTCTACGCACTGGGGATCGTCGCCTTCGAGCTGCTCACGGGCCGGCGGCCGTTCGAGCGCGACTCGGCCACCGCGGAGGCGGCGGCGCACGTGAGCGCGCCGGTGCCGTCCGTCGCGACCTTCGACCCGGAGCTGCCGCCGGAGCTCGACGACGTGTTCGCACACGCGCTCGCGAAGGACCCGGAGCACCGCTACCGCTCGTGCGCCGACCTCGTGGTGGCGCTGCGCGAGGCGCTCGACGCGGCGGCGGGCCACACCGTCGTCGTGGCGCCGGCCGCCGCGGCGGGATACGCCGCCGCACCCGTGCGAGCGCTGCCGCCGGGCCGCAGCCGGCTGCCTCTCCTCCTCGCGGCGCTCGTAGGGCTCGCGCTGCTCGGCGCCGCGCTCGCGTTCGCCCTGACGCGCGACGGCGAGGAGACGGCGACGCCGACCACGCAGCCGCCCGCGGCGACGGCACTGCAGACTGTGCAGGAGACGGTGACGCTGCCCGGCACGACGATCGTCGAGACCGTCACGACCGCCCCCGAACCGGAGCCCGAACCCGAACCCGAACCCGAACCGGAGCCCGAACCCGAGCCCGAACCGGAGCCGACGCCGACCCAGCAGCCGCCGCCGCAGACGGGCGGCGACCCGGCCGCGCTGAACGACGAGGGCTTCCGGCTCATGCGCGCCGGCGACTACAACGGCGCGCTACCGCTGCTCGAGCGTTCGGTCGCGGGACTCGCCGGCGCGGGCAGCCTCACGGAGGCGTACGCGAGCTACAACCTGGCCTACACGCGCTTCCAGCTCGGACGATGCGACGGCGTGCTCGAGCTGCTGAACCGGTCGGAGGCGATCCAGGGCACGCGGCAGGAGATCACCCGCCTGCGCGGGCAAGCCGGCGACCGCTGCGGCTAGCCGGCCGCGAGTCGCGCCGCGTACTGCCGCTCGTAGTACTCCCGGTACTCGCCGGCCTTGATCGGCTCCCACCACGACCGGTTGTCGCGGTACCACGCCACCGTCTCGCGGAGGCCCTCGGCGAGCTCCATCCGCGGCGCCCAGCCGAGCGCGCGCAGCTTCGAGTCGTCGAGGGCGTAGCGGCGGTCGTGGCCGGCGCGGTCCTCGACGTGGCGCACGAGGTCGCGCGGCGCGCCGGTCAGCTCGAGGAAGCACTCCACGAGCTCCAGGTTCTCGCGCTCCTCGCCACCGATGTTGTACGCCTCCCCCGGCACCCCCTCGTGGAGCACGAGCTCGATGCCGACGCAGTGGTCCTCGACGTAGAGCCACTCGCGCCGCTGGCGGCCGTCGCCGTACACCGGCACCGGCTCGCCCTCCAGCAGGTTCGTGACGAAGAGCGGGAGCAGCTTCTCCGGGTACTGGTTCGGGCCGTACGTGTTGGCGCCGTGGGTGCGGACGGCGTCGACCCCGTAGGTGCGGACGTACGCCGGCACGAGCAGGTCCCCGCCCGCCTTTGCGGCGCTGTACGGGCTCGAGGGCCGCAGCTCGTCGCCCTCGCGCCGCGGGCGCTCCTCGGGCGCGACGTCGCCGTAGACTTCGTCCGTCGACACCTGCACGAGCCGCTTGCCGCTCTCGCGCGCCCACTCGAGCAGCACGTGCGGCCCGAAGACGTTGGTGCGCAGGACGGCATCCGGGTCGAGGATCGAGCGATCGACGTGCGTCTCCGCGGCGAAGTTCACGACCGCGTCCACGCCGTCGGCGGCCTGCGCGACCGCCGCGCGGTCGGCGATGTCGCCGTGCACGAACTCGTGCTCGACGTCCTCGATGTTCGCGCGGTTACCGCTGTAGGTCAGCTTGTCGAGGACGACGACGTCGTGGCCGGCGCGCGCGAGGCGCCGAGCGAAGTGGGAGCCGATGAAGCCGGCGCCGCCGGTGACGAGGACGCGCATCGCGGGAACCCTAGCCGGATCGGGCGGCGAAGAGCAGCCCCACGCCGAGCAGCTGCGCGAGCCCGATGCCGCCGTTTCACACCACGTGGTCGCGGCTCCAGCGCCAGGCCGGCCACGGCTCCGGTACGGCGGTCGCATCCTGGACAGGCTCGCGCCGCGCCTCGGCCCACGCCGTCAGGAACGAGTAGCGGCTACGATTGTCCGAGCTCCGCCAGGCACTCCCGCAGGCCGTCGCGCCAGTGCGGCAACCGGGGTGCACCGGGCTTCTCGGAGCGGAGCACCGAGTACGCCGGGCGCGGCGCCGGGCGACCCAGCTCGGCCGTCGTGATCGGCCGCACGCCGCAGTCCAGGCCCGCCTCGGCGAAGATCGCTTCGGCGAACTCCGCCCAGGTGCAGTCCCCCTCCGCCGCGATGTGCCACACGCCGTACGGGAGCTCGAGCAGCTGCCGCGTCGCGCTCGCGAGGTGCCCGACATAGGTCGGGCAGCCCCTTTGGTCGTCCACCACCGCGACCTCGTTACGCTCCGCGCCGAGGCGCAGCATCGTGCGGAGGAAGTTGTGGCCGGTCGCACCGAAGAGCCACGAACTCCGAACGACCCACGCCCGCTCGCCCGCGGCAGCCTCCCCGTGCAGCTTCGTGCGCCCGTAGGCCGATGCGGGGTTCGGCCCGTCGGACTCGACGTAGGGCACCCCCTTGCGGCCGTCGAAGACGTAGTCGCTCGAGTAGGCGACGACCGGCGCGCCGAGCGCGGCGACGTGCTGGCTGCCGCCGACGTTGACGGCCGCCGCGCCCTGCGGGTCGGCCTCCGCCCCGTCGACGTCGGTCCACGCGGCGGCGTGGAGCACGACGTCCGGCGCGAGCCCTGGGGGCGCCGGCAGCGACACGTCCCACTCCTCGCGGCGCAGCGCGACGACCTCCTCCGCCGCGAACTCCCGCACGAGCGCGCGGCCGAGCTGGCCGCCGGCGCCCGTGATCAGGACGCGTCGCTGCACGCCTCGAGGTCGCGCGGCGAGAGGATCGGCGCGTCGGTGCTCCAGAGGTGCACGACGCGCGGGTCGTACCAGCAGACGCCATATTCGTCCGGGTCGGCCGGGTCGTACTCCTCCGTCACGTGGTACAGGAAGAGGAGGTCGGTGAGCGCCTCGAACCCGTGCGCGTGCCTGCCGGGGATGTAGAGCGCGACCCGATTGTCGTCGCCGATGTCCTCGGTATAGGTCTCGCCCGTGGTGCGGTCGAGGACGACCACGCGTGCCGTCCCCTGCAGGCAGACGAAGAGGTCGTCCTGGCCGCGCTCGTGGTAGTGCAACCCGCGGATCACGCCCCGGCGCGAGAACGACACGTTCGTCTGGCGTGTCGATTTCGGCAGCGACGACTCGCGCCGCAGCTCGGTGAACCAACCGCGCTCGTCGGCGAAGACCTGCAGCGGGATGCGGCGGAGCCCCTCGATCACCGGACCTTGTTCACCCCTGTCCGCGTGATCAGCGCGCCGATCTCCGGCAGCGACTCCTGCGTCCCCGCGTCCTCCCACCAGCCGCTGACACGGTGGCACGCGAGCCGTCCGGCCTCGGCGTAGTGCCGGTTCACGTCGGTGATCTCGAGCTCGCCGCGCGACGACGGCCGCAGCTCGCGGATCAGCTCGAAGACGTCCGGCGAGTAGCAGTAGAGGCCGACGACCGCGTCGCTCGACGGCGGCGTGGCGTAGCGCGTGTCGACGACGCCGGCCTTCTCGACCACGTCGACGACGCGACCCTCGCCGTCGTAGACGACGACGCCGAAGCGCTCCGGGTCCGGCACGTCCTTGACGAAGACGGCGGCGCCGTCAGCGCCCTGCGCGAACTCGCGGATCGCGTCGACCTCGGCGTACTCGAAGATGTTGTCGCCCAGGCAGACGACGAGGCGGCCGTCGCCGGCGAAGCTCTCGGCCATGCCGACGACCTGCGCGATCCCGCCGGCCTCCACCTGCACCTTGTAGGTCAGATCGAGGTCGAACAGCGGCTCCTCGGCGCTCCGCCGGGTCATCCGGCCGTCGCCGAGCAGGTCGATCAGCTGGCCCGCGTGGCCCTGCCCCGTCACGATCAGCACCTCGCGCACGCCTGCGAGCTGGAGCAGCTGCAGCGGGTAGTAGATCATCGGCCACGCGCCCACCGGGAGGAGGTGCTTGTTGACGACGCGCGTCAATTCGCCGAGCCGCGTCGCCTCGCCGCCGGCGGCGATGAGTCCCTTGACCTTCATGCGCCGCGCGATGCTACCGCGGGCACCGTGAGCGGCGTCCGCGCGACGAGCCGGAACGACAGCTCGACCGCCGGCCCGATCCCGAGCGCGAAGACGACGGTGCCGACCCCGGCGGTGCCGCCGAGCGCGAAGCCCGTGACGAGCGCCGCCACCTCGAGCGCCGTCCGCGCGACGCCGATCCGGAGCCCCAGCCGCTGCGAAGCGACGAGCATCAGCGAGTCGCGCGGGCCTGCTCCCATGGCCGCGCCGATGTAGAGCGCGGAACCGGCGCCGAAGAGGACGAGCGCGAGCGGGAGCAGCGCGACGCGGACGCCGAGCGCCTCCTCCGAGAGCGCCTCCACCGCCGGGATCGCCGTCAGCGCGATCACGAACGTCCCGATCAGGAGCGCGTTCAGGAGCGTGCCGAGCCCGATCCGCGCCCGCAGGAGCCACGCGTGCGCGAGCACGACGACCGAGACGCCCACGTTCGCGACGCCGAAGGAGACGTCCAGCTGCCGCGCCACACCCTGGTGCAGCACGTCCCACGGCGGCAGCCCGAGCTCCGACTCGAGGAAGGCGACGATCCCGCACGCGCACAGGAAGAGCCCGAGCAAGAGTGCGGCGAAGCGGGGCGCGAAGCCGCCGCGGAACTCCGGGGGCTCGCGCACGCTTCGAAAGTAGCCGCGCGGGTACCCCGGCCGTATGGACGAACGCGAGGTGCAGCACGAGCCGCAGGTGCTACAGGGCGACGACGACCTCCCGCGCCAGCCCGCGCCGCCGCTCGACCCGTTCACGCCCGAGCCGGGGCCACGGCCCGGGGAGCGGCGCGCGTTCAACGTGCTGCGCCTCGCCTGGATCGTCGTGGTCGTGGGGGTCGCGGTCGTCCTGTACGCGCTCGTTCGTTAGCGCGGGCGGAGCGGCGAGGGCGGCACGCGCAGCACGCGCGCGACCGGCGCGGGCAGCCACCAGTTGTAGCGCCCGAAGAGGCGCATCAGCGCCGGCACGAGCACGGCGCGGATGAGCGTCGCGTCGAGGAAGATCGCGATCGCGAGACCGAGCCCGAACTCCTGTAGGCCGATGATGCGGCCGGCCGCGAGCCCGCAGAACGCCGCGACCATGATGATCGCCGCGGCCGTCACGATCCGGCCCGTCCGCTCGAGCCCGGCGGCGACGGCCTCCTCGTTCGAGAGCCCGGCGTCCCAGAACTCTCGCATCCGGGTGACGAGGAAGACCTCGTAGTCCATCGAGAGGCCGAACAGCATCGCGAAGAGGAAGATCGGGATCCACGCCTCGACCTGGTCGGACCGGTAGAGCCCGAGGCTCTCGCCTGCCCCGTAGCGGAAGACGACGACGAGGATGCCGTAGGTCGCGCCGATCGCGAGCAGGTTCAGGATCACCGCCTTCAGCGGCAGCACGATCGAGCGGAACGCGCGCATCAGCGTCACGAACGTGAGCAGCAGTACGGCGAGGACGAGCCACGGGAAGATCCCGTACGAGCGGTCGATGAAGTCGATCCCCTGTGCGGGCCCGCCGCCGGCGAGGACACGCGTCCCCGGCGGGAACTCGACGGCGGGGACGAGCTCCGCGCGCAGGCGTCGGGCGAAGGCCTGCGACTCGGGCGCGCCGTACTCGTAGCGGCCGGCGACGCTCGCGTACGCGAAGCGGCCGGTCCGGTCCACGAACGGCGCCGCCGGCGCGTAGTCGACCCGTGCCGGGTACGGGTCGCGGCGCAGCAGGTCGAGGAGCTCCGCCAGCGACGCCTGCACCGCAGGCGTCCTCGCCGCGCCGGAGCGACCAGCGTCCACGACGACGAGCGCCGGCGCGATCGCGCCCGGCCCCACCTCCTCGCTGAGGACATCGAGGCCACGGATCGACTCGGGGTGGCGGGGCGTGCCGCCGGTCGACCCCGGCGTCAGCTCGAGGTCGAGCACCGGCAACGCCGCCGCGACGAGTGCCGTCCCCCCGACCGCGAGGTAGAGCAGCGGCCGGCGCATGATCGACCGGGCGAGACGGGCCCAGAACCCCCGCCGCGGGTCGGACGTGCCGACGTAGCGTGGCAGCGGCACCCGCAGCCTGCGGCGGACGAGGTCGGCGACGCCGACGCGGCGTGCCCCGCGCCGGCCGAGCAGAGCCAGCAGCACCGGCTGCAGCGTCAGCGCCGCGGCGATCGACAGCACCGGGATCAGGAACCCGCCGATGCCCATCGACTGCATGAAGGGAAGCGGCATGAAGACGAGGAGCGCCAGCCCGATCGCAACGGTCGCGCCGGAGAAGACGACTGCCCGCCCCGCCGTCGCCATCGTCCGCACGACGGCCTCCTCGACCGCCTCGCGCCGGGCGAGCTCCTCGCGGAAGCGGTAGACGACGAGGAGCGAGTAGTCGATCGCGATCGCGAGCCCGATCAGCTGCACGAGGTTCGTGACGTAGGTCGCCGTCGTGACGACGTGCGCGACGCCCCAGACCACGCCGAGCGTCGCCGTGATCGTGCAGGCCGCGAGCAGGAACGGGATCAGCACCGCGAGCGAGAGCCCGAACACCGCAAGCAGCACGGCGAGGGCCACGGGGAGCGCGATCGCCTCGCCGAGCAGGAGGTCCTCCGCGAAGATCGGGTCGAGATCGGCCTGGATCGCGGGCGAGCCGCTGACGAACGTCTCCGTCGCAGGTGGGTCGCCCACGGCGTCGCGCACCGCTCCTGTGCGGTTCTTCGCTGCCGCGAGGCGGAGCGGTGAGGCGATCTGCCCGAAGAGGACGCGGTCGCCGGCGGTTTGGAGCGGCTGCGCGACGCCGCCGGGCACGGCCGTCGCGCCCCGCGCGAGCGCCGCCTGCAGCTCCCGCCGTGTCGAGGCGTCGTCCGCGTCGCGCACGCGGAAGACGACGAGGAAGGTGCCGTCGTCGCGCTGGTCGAAGTGGTCGTGGAGGATCTCCCGCGCCCGCTCCGAGTCGGTTCCCGGCACGGTGAACTCGTTCGAGAGGAGCGCGCCGAGGCCGAGGGAGAGGTAGCCGCCGACGAGGAAGACGGCGAGCCAGACCGCGAGCACGGTGCGGCGGCGGCGCAGCACGAAGCGGGTCCAGCGCTCCATCCGCGTTCGGGCGCCCCGCTACCCCGCGCGACGCGCGCGGCGGAGCGCCTTCCGCCGCTTCACGCGCCCGACGTTCCGGACCGCCGTGTACCACACGTACAGCAGGAACGCGACGAGCGCGGCTGCGGCCCGGAGCACGCGGCGGACGAGCGTCATGAGTCGGATCCTACGCAGCGGGGTACGCTCGTCCGGAGCATGCCCCGGCGCGACATCGACCGCCTCCAGGGGGAGATCGAGGAGCTCTTCGCCGATCTCTGGCAGGTGCCACGGTTCTCCGGGCTGCGGCACGGGTTCCGCCCGGCGGCGGACTGCTTCCACACCGACGAGCCGCACCAGCTCACAGTCGTTCTCGACCTCGCCGGCGTCGACCCGGAGACGATCGAGGTGCGCGTCGAGGAGCGCGCGCTGACGGTCTCCGGCGAGCGGCCCCGGCCGCGGGTGGATGGGCAGGTCTACCAGCAGATGGAGATCGAGTACGGCCTGTTCTCTCGCACGATCAAGCTGGCGGAGGACGTCGACGTCGCCGCCACCACCGCCGCGTACCAGCACGGTCTCCTCACCGTCACGTTGCCGGCGGCCGAGCGGCCGCCCCGGCGCGACCCGGTCGCGATCGTCGTGCAGAGGCCCGAGTGACGGCGTCCGAGCCGGAGGACCCGATCCCGGAGGAGACACCGCCGCGCCTCCCGGTGCTGCCGCTGAAGGAGACGGTCGTCTTCCCCGAGTCGATGACGCCGCTCGCGGTCGGGCAGGAGCGGTCGATCAAGCTCGTCGACGACGTCGTGGCGGCGGAGCGGGTGCTCGCCCTCCTCACCGTCCGCGACACCGAGCCGGAACAGCCGGGGTGGGACGACGTGCACCGGGTCGGCACGGTCGCCGTCGTCCACAAGTTGATCCGCGTCCCCGACGGGACGCTCCGCATCCTCGTGCAGGGCCTGCGCCGCGTGCGGCTGCGGGCGCCGGTGCAGGACGAGCCGTACCTCGTCGGCGACTTCGAGGAGCTGCCGGACGTCCTGCCGGAGTCGCCGGAGGTCGAGGCGCTGACGCGGAACGTGCAGACGGAGTTCGCGCGCATCATCGGCATGACCCCTTACCTCCCGGAGGAGCTGCAGCTCGCGGCGGCGAACGTCGGAGACCCGAGCGCGCTCTGCCACCTCGTCGCGACGACGCTGCGGATCTCCACCGACGAGCGGCAGCGGATCCTGGAGACGGTGGACGTGGAGGAGCGCCTCCGCGTGGTCGCCGTGATCCTCGGCCGGGAGCTCGAGGTGTCGGAGCTCGGCTCGAAGATCCAGTCGCAGGTCGCCTCGGAGATCGAGAAGGGCCAGCGCGAGTACTTCCTGCGCCAACAGCTGAAGGCGATCCAGGAGGAGCTCGGGGAGGCCGACGAGCAGCAGGCCGAGGCGAACGAGCTGCGGGAGCGACTCGCGGAGAAGAACCTGCCGGAGGATGCGGACAAGGCCGCGAACCGCGAGCTCGCCCGCCTCGAGCGGCTGCCGCCGGCCGCAGCCGAGTATGGCGTCATCCGCACGTACCTCGACTGGATCCTCTCTGTGCCGTGGAGCGAGACGACTGACGACAACCTCGACCTCGCCCACGCGCAGGCCGTCCTCGACGAGGACCACTACGACCTGGAGAAGGTGAAGGAGCGCATCGTCGAGCACCTCGCGGTCTCGAAGCTGAAGAACGACGTCTCCGGCCCGATCCTCTGCTTCGTCGGCCCGCCGGGCGTCGGCAAGACGTCGCTCGGTCAGTCGATCGCGCGCAGCCTCGGGCGCAGGTTCGCCCGGATCTCCGTCGGCGGCGTGCGCGACGAGTCGGAGATCCGGGGCCACCGGCGGACCTACATCGGCGCGATGCCGGGCACGATCCTGCGCGCGCTGCGCGACGCGGAGTCACGGAATCCCGTCTTCCTGATCGACGAGATCGACAAGATGGGCTCCGACTTCCGCGGCGACCCGTCCTCCGCGATGCTCGAGGTGCTCGACCCGGCGCAGCACTCGACGTTCCGCGACCACTACCTCGACCTGCCCTTCGACCTGTCGAAGATCCTCTTCATCTGCACCGCGAACACGCTCGACTCGATCCCGCCGCCGCTGCTCGACCGGATGGACGTGATCCAGCTCTCGGGCTACACCCACGACGAGAAGCTCGGGATCGCGAAGCGCTACCTGGTGCCGCAGCAGCTGGCCGCGCACGGCCTCAAGAAGCGGCAGCTGACACTGCCGGACCGGGCGCTCCGGCTCGTCGTCTCGGAGTACACGCGCGAGGCCGGCGTCCGGAACCTGGAGCGGCAGATCGCCGCCCTCTGCCGCAAGACCGCGACGCTGATCGCGAAGGAGGAGGCGACGAAGGTGCGCGTCGACGAGGCGCGGGTGCGGGAGTGGCTCGGGCCCCGCAAGTTCTCGACGGAGGTGCGGAAGCGGACGTCCGACCCCGGCGTCGCGACCGGCCTCGCCTACACGGCCGTCGGTGGTGACGTGCTCTTTATCGAGGCGACGGCGTACCCCGGCCGCGGCAAGCTCCAGATCACCGGGCAGCTCGGCGAGGTGATGCAGGAGTCGGCGCAGGCGGCGCTCTCGTGGGTGCGGGCGCACACCGAGGAGCTCGGGCTGCCGCCCGGCTGGTTCGCCGAGCACGACGTGCACGTGCACGTGCCGGCCGGGGCCGTCCCGAAGGACGGGCCGTCCGCGGGGATCACGATGGCGACCGCGATCGCGTCGCTCGTGCGCGGGGTCACCGTCGCCTACGACATCGGGATGACGGGCGAGATCACGCTCACCGGCCAGGTGCTGCCGATCGGCGGCATCCGCGAGAAGGCGCTCGCGGCGCAGCGCGCCGGGCTGAAGCGGGTGATCCTGCCGCGGGAGAACGAGGCCGACCTCGCCGAGCTGCCCGCGGAAACGCGCGAGGAGCTGACGTTCCTTCCCGTCGACACGATCGAGGAGGTGCTCGAGCACGCGTTCACGCCCGGGCGCGCGAGGCCGGCGCGGCGCCGCAGGACGCTCGAGCGCCAGGCGGCTGCGCCCGCGCCGGCGACCTAGGGTCCGTTTGCCACCCATTGGCGGCGGCAAGAGTGGACCCCACGATCTCATTCAGAAAGGACGTGCCTCGCATGGCGAAGACCAAGGACAAGCTGCACGACACCGCGGACACGATGAGGCCCTACGTCGACCGCGCCCTGCACGACGAGGATCTCCGCGACAACCTGAAGGAGGCCTTCAACGCCGCCCGCGACGTGTACGCGGAGCTGCTCGGCGGACGCAACCTCACGTCGACGGCCACTCGGGTGGCGACGGACAAGGAGATCCAGGACAGCCTGAAGAAGGCCGTCGACGAGCTGCGCGAGGCGTCGCGGCGGATCCAGGGCAAGGAGGACCACGGCGGCCGGAACAAGATGCTGCTGCTCGCCGGGATCACCGCGGGCGTCCTCTTCAACCCGATGACGGGGCCGCAGACCCGCAAGTGGCTGATGGAGAAGGTGACCGGCGAGAGCTCGAGCGACTTCAGCTACTCGCCGCCGCCGTCCTCGTCGGTCTCGGACGCGAGCTTCGGCGTCTCCGACACGGGCCTCGGCGCGACCGACACCGGCCTCGGAACCCCGGAGTCCGGCCTCGGGAACGGCACCACCACGCCGCCGAGCGACGTCTAGCGCGCGCTAGCCGCTGCGCAGCAGGGCGCCGTCGCCCTCGGCTTCGACCGGGGCGACGAGCGCCCGCTCGAGCGCGCCGGGATCGAGGCCGCTCGCCCGCGAGATGTCGGACGAGCCGAGCAGGAAGGCGCCCGGCCGGGGTGCCGTGGCGGTGATGGGCACCGGCGGCGCCCAGCCGCGCGTCGCGGCGAAGCGGACCTCCTCCCGCCGCTTGCAGGAGCGGAGGAACGGGTTCGGGTTGACGACGCCGTCGTAGCCCATCGGCAGCAGCTCCACCGGGTGGAACTCGAAGTGGAGGTGGTACGGCGTGCTCTGCGCGTCGCCGGTGTTGCCGACGAAGCCGATCACGTCGCCCGCCTTGACCTTCCGCCCGTTGACGGCGAGCGGCGAGAACGCCGAGAGGTGCGCGTAGTAGAACTGGCTCCCCTCACGATCCTCGAGCCAGAAGCGGTAGCCGCCGATGTCGTTCCACCCGACGGAGAAGACGGTGCCGTCGGCAACGGCGAGGATCGGGGCCCCGAGCGGTGCGAAGATGTCCTCGCCGTGGTGCCAGGTCACCGCGGCGCGTGGCGCGCCGTACGTGTCGGTGAACGACGAGGGCCCGTAGACCGGGAACACGCACCCGCCCGGCAGCAGCCTCGGCTTCACGTTCGGCGGTGTCGGGCGCACGAGCGGCCCGCCCACCCGCGGCCCCCCGCGCGGCTCGGGCGGCTTCGGCAACGACGTGCGGGGCTTCGTGGGCTGGGGCCTCGCCGGCTTCGATGGTGGAGGAGCGGGCGTCGTCGTCGTGTCCGTGGGGGCGGTGGTGGCGGTGGTGACCGGCGGAGGAGGTGTCGACGTCGCGGCCTCCGCGCGGCCGATCACGATCTCGGTTCCTGCGGGAAGCCCGGCGTGCTCGGCGATCAGGGTCACCCGGATGGCAGTGACCGACGCCCGCGAGTCGACGCCGTTGCGTTCGCTGCCGCCCTCGAGCGTGACGAGGAAGCCCCAGTCTCCGAGCGAGTAGCGCGCGTTCGGCGCGGCCCCGACCGCCTGGCCGAGCACGACGAGGTTCGAGACGCCGGAGCCCGCGCTGTCGGCAACGGCAGTCGCGGCCTTGGCCCGCGCGGCGGCGGCACTGAAGGTGATCTCGCCGTTGAAGAGCGAAACCGACTGGACGTCCGCGATCGCGTTGGCGGTCGGCTGGGCGCTCGGCGAGGCGGAGACGTTGGCGGAGAGCGCGCCGGTGCGGACGACGGAGCCGTCGGCCGGGTACGCGAACCCGCCGGACGCGGCAGCGGTCGCAGGACCGGGAGCGGTCACGCCGCCCGTGCCGCCGCCGGGCTGACCCGGCACGACGACCGAGATCCCGAACGCGCTCGCCGTCGCAACCGGCTGCTGGGCGGTCGTCGCGACACCGGCTCCGCCGGCGGCGAGAGCGCAGATGAGGACGAAAAGTGCTGCGAGACGGCGATTCACGGCGTCGCCCCAGGCTAGCGGCGGCGGCGGCGGCGTGTGGCAAACGGAAATTGCCCCCCAGCTTCGGTGAGAATGAGAATCACTCTCAGCTAGAGTCCTGGCCTTGGCGGAGCTGCGACTTCCGGACGGGGTGCGGGTAACGGCGCAGCGGCGGGCGGTCCTCGACGCCGTCGCCGAATCGCGCGGCAGCTTCACGGTGGCCGAGCTGCACGAGCGGGCGCGGCAGCGCGAGCCGCGGCTCGGGCTCGCGACGACCTACCGCACGGTCGAGCTCCTGCGCCGCAGCGGCACCGTCCACCCGCTCCTCGGCGGTGAGCGTCCCTCCTACGTCAGCTGCGGGCCGACGCACCACCACCACCTCGTCTGCACGAGCTGCGGCACAGTCGAGGAGACCGAGCTGTGCGCAGCACCGGCTGAGGCCGAGGTCGTGCGCCTACACGGCTTCCGCCCGGCCGGGCACGACGTGGACATCTACGGCACGTGCCGGAGGTGCGCCGCATGACGTGGCTCGCGATCCCGCTCGCCGGCGTCACCGTCCTCTCGACGCTCGTCGGTGGCCTCGTCGCGTTCCGGCTCGCCCGAGACCTGACGACCGCGATCGCCCTCACCGGCGGCGTCGTCGTCGCCGTCGCCCTCTTCCACGTCCTGCCCGAGGCGATCGAGAGCGCCGGCGACCCGCACCGGGTCGGGCTGCTCGTCGGCGCCGGGTTCGTCCTCTTCTTCCTCGCCGAGCGCGCCCTCGTCCTCCACCACCGCGACGAGCCCGAGCAGGCGCGCGCGCACTCCCGGGTGGGGGCCCTCGGCGCAGCCGGGCTGTCGCTGCACAGCTTCATCGACGGCCTCGGCATCGGCCTCGCCTTCGGCCTCTCGACCGAGACCGGGCTGCTGGTCTTCGTCGCGGTGGTGGCACACGACTTCGCGGACGGCCTCAACACGGTCGGGTTCGTGCTGCGCCAGTCGGGCGATCGGCGGACGGCCGCGCGGTGGCTGACGGCCGACGCGCTCGCGCCGCTCGTCGGCGCCATCGTCGGCACGAGCATCTCCGTTTCGGAGCAGACGCTCGGCTCCGCGCTCGCGGTCTACGCCGGCTTCTTCCTCTTCATGGGCGCGACCGACCTCCTGCCGCACGCGCACGAGCATCCGTCGGCCCGCCGGGTCGGGCTCACACTCGTAGGCTTCGCGGCGATCCTGCTCGTGAGTCTCGTCACCGGCCACTGACCGACGCCGCTGGGACACTGCGGGCGCGTGTCGCGCTCGCTCGTCGTCAACCTCTTCTGGCTGGCCTTCGCGCTCGTGGTCGCGGCGACGGCGATCGCCGTCGTCACGCTCTGGCCTCGGGCCGAGCTCGAGACGCCGGCGGGGCTCGTGCGGCCGGAGACGGTCGGCGCCGAGGTGGTCGGCCTCGCCGCGGCCCCGTGCCCGGCGCCGGGCCAGCGCGGGTGCCGGCGGGCGACGGTCGAGCTGCGGGAGGGACCGGAAGCCGGAGAGCAGGTCGAGCTGACCGTGACGGAGCCGGCCGACCGGCTCGACCTCGACGTCGGCGACCGCATCCGCGTCGCCGAGAACCGACTCCCTCCAGGCGCGGAGATCGGCGGCGTCGAGATCGACCGCTACTCGCTCTCCGACTTCGAGCGCAGGCGGTCCCTGCTCTGGCTCGCGCTCGGCTTCGGCGCGCTCGTCGTCGCGCTCGGGCGGTGGCGCGGCGCACGCGCACTCGTCGGCCTCGGCGCGAGCCTCGGGATCGTCGTCGGCTTCGTCGTCCCGGCGATTCTCGACGGCCGCTCGCCCGCCGGCGTCGCGCTCGCCGGGTCGCTCGCGATCATGCTCGTGACGTTCGTGGTCACGCACGGGCTGCGCGCGAAGATGCTCGCGGCCGCTCTCGGGACGACGGCGGCACTGCTGGTCACGCTCGGGCTCGGGTCGCTCTTCATCGAGCTCGCGCACCTGAGCGGGCTCTCGTCGGACGAGGCCGTGTACCTCCGCACCACCGTCGGCACGATCTCGATCGAGGGGCTGCTCCTCGCCGGGATGGTGATCGCGGCGCTCGGCGTGCTGGACGACCTGACGGTGACCCAGTCCGCCACCGTGCTCGCGCTGCGAAGGGCGAACCGCGCCCTCGGTTTCCGCAGCCTCTTCCGCGCCGCGGTGGACGTCGGCCACGACCACATCGCGGCGACCGTGAACACGCTCGTCCTGGCCTACGCGGGCGCGTCGCTGCCGGTGCTCCTGATCTTCAGCCTCGGTGACGTCTCGTTCGGCGACGCGCTCAACAGCGAAGCGGTCGCGTCGGAGGTGGTCGCGACGCTCGTCGGGTCGATCGGCCTGATCGCGGCCGTGCCGCTCACGACGGCCGCAGCCGCAGCGCTCGCGGTGCGCCTCGACCCGGCGGAGCTACCCGACGAGCACGCCGGCCATGCCCACTGACGCGCGGCGGGCGATGCGGAGCCGAGCGGGGCGGGGCTACGCCGACTCGAGCTGCTTCCGCGCGAACTCGCGAAAGCGCGCGCGGGCGTCGTCGTCCGGACCGAGCTGCTCGTCCGGCCCGTACCGCGGGTCGGCGGCGATCTCCTCGGCGACCGCCCGCACCTCGGCGGCGACGGCGGCCCGGTGCGTGGGGTCGCGCAGGAGCAGCTCGATCCAGGTGTCGGTGCCGTCGTAGGGCGGCAGGTCGTGGTCGACGAGCAGCTCGCCGAGCTTCACGCCCACGCGGATGTACGCGAACGTGCGGAACGCGAGGATCCGGCGCGGCGTGCCGACGAGGCGCTCGATCTGCGGGTCGTCGGCCTGCAGCTGCTGCACGATCCCGCCGATGGGCTCGTCGACGAGCGGGAGCCAAACGTCCTCGTGCGCGCTCATTCGTCCGAAGCATAGGCGCTCTCCGACCGCCACGCCCGCCACGCGAGCTGCGCCGCGACCGCGAGGAGCAGGAGCGCGAAGAGACGTCTGAGGACGTCCTCCGGCAGCGACGTGGCGATCAGCACACCGGCCTGGACGCCGAAGATGGAAGCGACGCCGACGACCAGAGCCGTCCGCCAGCGGACGTTCCCGTACCGGCGCTGGCGCCACGTGCCGGCGACAACCGTCGGGAGGATCGCGAGCAGCGACGTCGCCTCGGCGTCGAGCTGGCCCAGCCCGAGCCCGAGCAGGAGCGGCACGAAGAGGATGCCGCCGCCGACCCCGAAGAGGCCGGCCGCGACCCCCGCGACGAAGCCGAGGCCGAGCGCAACCACGATCAGGCCCACGCTCACGTGAGCAGCAGCCAGCCCGCGACGACAGTGAGCAGCGCGGCGAACCCGTAGGTCAGCGAGGCGACGGGGACGCGCTGCTGGATCGCGGTGCCGGCGATCGCGCCGGCCGCGGCGGGCAACCCGACGAGCGCCGCATGCGCGACGTGGAGGTGCCCCTCGAATCCGTACAGGACCGCGCCGGCCAGGGCCGTGACCCCGATCGCGGCGAGGGAGGTTCCGGCCGCGGACCGCTCGGGCAGGGAGGCTGCGAGGATGAGCAGCGGCACGATGACGATTCCGCCGCCCACGCCGAAGAGCGCGCTGAAGAGCCCGGCGACGAGGCCGATGGCGACGAGCTTGACCACGGCGGGATCGTAGGTGGACGGGCGTGGGCTGCTGGCGCGCCTGGCGGCGGAGCCGGCGCGTGCGGCGATCCTCCTGGACGTCGACGGGGTCTTGGCGCCGATCGTGGACGATCCCGCCGCGGCGGCGGTGCCGCCCGAGACCCGGGCCGAGCTGGAGCGGCTGCGCGGGCGCTACGCGCTCGTCGCCTGCGTCAGCGGTCGCGCGAGCGACGACGTGCGCCGCGTCGTCGGGCTGCCGGACGTGGTCGCCGTCGGCGAGCACGGGCTCGAGCTGGAGCCGGAGGCCGCGGCGTGGCGGGAGCGGCTCGACGCGTTCCTCGGCGGCGTGCGCTGGGACGACGTCGAGCGGAAGGCGCTGACGGCGACGCTCCACTACCGGCGGCACCCCGACGAGGCGGCGGCGCTGCGCGTGCTGGAGGACGTCGCGGCGCGGGCGCGGGAGGCGGGGCTCGTGCCGCGCTTCGGCCGGAAGGTGCTCGAGCTGCGGCCGCCGATCAAGGCGGACAAAGGAACCGCGGTCGCGCACCTGCTCGAGCGGCACGGGCTCGCGCGGGCGCTCTACGCAGGCGACGACACGACCGACGTCGACGCGTACCGGGCGCTTGCCGGGCTGGAGCTCGCCGTGCGGGTCGCGGTCGCCTCGGCGGAGGGCCCGCCGGAGCTGCGCGAGGCCGCCGACCTCGTGGTCGACGGCCCCGCTGCGTTCCTCTCGGTGCTGCGGTCGCTCTAGAGCGTGGCGGGCGCCGGCACGCCCTCGACGCCCGGCTCCGCGAGCTCGTCGCGGCGGACGAGCACGATCGCGATCACGAGCCCCACGACCGCGACGATCGCCCCGCCCCAGAAGGCGGCGTGGAACCCGTCGACGAGGGCGACCGGCAGCTGCTTGCCCGCCGCCAGGGAGTCCTCCGTGCGGCTGTTGGCGAGCGCGGCGAGCGCGGCGATGCCGAGCGCGCCGCCGATCTGCTGCGACGTGTTGATGAGCCCGGACGCGAGGCCCTGCTCCGCCTCGGCGACGCCGGCGAGGGCGGCGATCGAGATCGGCACGAACGAGAAGCCCATGCCGACGGCGATCAGGAGGAAGCCCGGCAGCAGGTCGCCGAGGTACGAGCCGCCGACGGACACCTGAGTGAAGTACAGGAGCCCCGCCGTCAGGAAACCCATCCCGGCGATCAGCACCGGCTTCACGCCGACGCGGTTCACGAGCTGCGCGGCCAGGCCGGCCCAGAAGATCGCCGTCCCGGCGCAGGCGAGGTACGCGATGCCCGTCTTCAGCGCCGAGTAGCCGAGCACCTGCTGCGCGTACAGCGTCAGCATCAGGAACATCGCGAAGAGCGCGGTGCCGAGGATGAACCCGGCGGCGTTGGCCGCGAAGACCGTCTTCGTGCGCAGGATGCCAAAACGCATCAGCGGCTCCGGGTGGCGGCGCTCCCACGTGACGAAGCCGGCGAGCAGAGCCGCGGAGACGGCGAAGATGCCGATGGTCTTGGCGGACGTCCAGCCGTACTCGTTCGCCTGCGTGATCCCGAAGACGAGCAGCGTCAGGTGCGAGGTCACGAGCACCGCGCCGATCGCGTCGAAGCTCTTCGTGCGCAGGTCGCGGCTCTCACCGAGGAGCACGGGGGTCAAGGCGAGGGCGGCGATCCCGAACGGGATGTTGACGAAGAAGATCCACTCCCAGCTCAGGAGGTCGGTGAGGACGCCGCCGAGGAGGACGCCGGCGGCGGCGCCGAAGCCGCCGACTGCACCCCACGCGCCGAGCGCGATGTTCCGCTCCTTGCCCTCGCGGAACGTTACGCCGAGGATCGAGAGCGCGGCGGGCGAGATGACGGCCGCGCCGAGACCCTGGATCGCGCGTGCGCCGATCAGGGAGGCCTCGCTCCACGCGAGCCCGCAGAGCAGCGAGCCGAACGTGAAGAGGGCGATGCCGGCGAGGAAGACGCGGCGCCGACCGAGGAGGTCGGCCATTCGCCCGCCGAGCAGCAGGAAGCCGCCGAAGACGAGCGCGTACGCGCTGATCACCCACTGCAGGTTCTCCTGCGAGAAGGCGAGATCGACCTGGATCGAGGGCAGCGCGACGTTCACGATCGCGATGTCGAGCACGACCATGAACTGCACGGCGCAGAGGAGCGCCAGTGCGAACCATTTCTTCTGTGCCGAGGCAACCATCTCTGTCTCTCTTTCCTTGAGTCTTCCGGTGGTGACCGGAAGGGTCGCTGCCGCAGGAGGCCCGCGCATCGTCGCCGCTGCCGATCCTGCGTGGTCCCAGAGGACGATCTCGCGTCGTGCTCAGGAACGAGCCGCAGCCGCGCGGAGCGCGTCCCACGCCGCCCGCACGTCGTCCTCGGTCGTGCGCGCGCTGCCGACGGCGAGCCGGAGCACGAGCCGCCCCCCGAGCCGCGTGTGCGAGAGGAACGCCGCGCCGCTCTCGTTCACCCGGCGAAGCGTCTCCTCGTTGTCCGCGTCGGAGCCCTCGTGCCGGAAGCAGACGAGCGAGAACGGCCGCGGCGCCGCCACCTCCCACCCCGGCTCGGCGCGCACCCACTCCTCGAACAGGGCCGCGAGCCGGACCGCATCGCGGATCCGGTCCTGCAGTCCGCTCCGGCCGTGGCAGCGCAGCACCGCCCAGAGCTTCAGCGCCCGGAAGCGCCGGCCGAGGGCGGGGCTGTACTCGGAGAGGCTGGTCACCTCCTCGGAGACGCGGAGGTACTCCGGCACGAGGCTGAACGCCGCTCGCAGGTCCTCCGGCCGCCGCGTCCACAGGGTCGAACAGTCCATCGGCACGAAGAGCCACTTGTGCGGGTTCACGACCACGGAGTCCGCGCGCCCCCAGCCTGCGAAGTGGCGGCGGAGCTCCGGCACGACCGCCGCGGAGCCGGCGTACGCCGCGTCGACGTGTAGCCAGGCGCCCGCGGCGGCAGCGGCGTCCGCGACCGCGGCCACCGGGTCGACCGAGCTCGTCGAGGTGGTGCCGACGGTGGCGACGACCGCGCACGCATCCGTGAGGTCGAGCGCATCGGGACGCAGCCTGAACTCGGCATCCACCGGGGTCGTCCGCAGCTCGAGCTCGAGCAGGCGACACGCCTTCTCGACCGACGAGTGCGCGTGCTCGGAGCACACGACGACGCGTGCGTCCGGCCGCGCGTGCCGCGCCGCAGCGATCGCCGCCATCGTGGCGGTGGAGGCGGTGTCCTCGATGTGCCCGTGCAGCCCCTCCGGCAGCCCGAGCAACTGCGCGAGCCAGGCGAGCGTCACCTCCTCGAGCTCCTGCAGCGCCGGGGACGTCCGCCAGAGGATGCCGACCTGGTTCAGCCCGGCGATCAGGAGCTCCGCCAAGACGCCCGGCTCCGAGCCCGTGCTGGCGAAGTAGGCGAAGAAGCGGGGGCTCTGCCAGTGCGTCAGCCCTGGCAGCAGCACCTCGTCGAGGTCGCGGAGAACGTGCGCGAACGGCTCCGGGTCGTCCGGCGCGGCCGCGGGCAGCTGCGACCGGATGTCGCCCGGCTGCACCTGTGCGAGCACCGGCAGCTCGCGGACGCCCTCCAGGTACGACGCGACCCACTCGAGCGCGGCGGCGCCGTCGGCGCGGAAGTCGCTCACTTGCGCAGCCGCTCGACCTCGGCCCAGGGACGCGTGTTCAGCACCTGCTCCTTCGTCAGCCAGGCGCGGCGCGCCTGTGCGACGCCGAGCTCGACGTAGCCGAGGGCGCCGGTCGAGTGGCCGTCGCTCGAGACGACGAGCGGCACGCCGGCCTCGGCGGCGAGCCGGGCGTGGGCGTCGCGCAGGTCGAGCCGGTCGGGCTGCGAGTTCACCTCGAGGAACGTCCCGGTCTCGAGCGCACCGGCGACGACCCGCTCCACAGCGAGCGCCGACGGCCCGCGCTTGCCGATCTTGCGGCTCGTGGGGTGCCCGATGCAGTCGACGTGCGGGCTCTGCATCGCCGCGAGCACCCGCCCGGTGGGGTCGTTGTCGAAGCTCGAGTGCACGGACGCCATCACCCAGTCGAGCTGCGCCAGCACGTCGTCCGCGACGTCGAGCTCGCCGCTCGCCCTGATGTTCACCTCGATCCCCTTCAGGATCCGGAACGGGGCGAGCGCATCGTTCAGCGCGTCGATCTCCTCCCACTGCGCCTCGAGGCGCCCGTCCCGCAGCCGCTGCGAGTGGTCGCAGAGCGCGAGGTACTCGTGCCCGAGCGCCTGCGCCGCGAGCGCCATCTCCGCGAGCGTCGCCTTGCCGTCCGACCACGTCGAGTGAGCGTGGAGGTCGCCCCGCAGGTCGCCGCGCTCGACGAGCGCAGGCAGCGTGCCGCGCCGCGCCGCCTCCAGCTCGCCGCCGTTCTCCCGCAGCTCGGGCGGGATGTACGCGTAGCCCAGGTGCGCGTAGACGGCGTCCTCGTCCTCGGCGCTGAAGACCTCGCCGGTCTCCGCGGTCGTGATCCCGTACTCGGAGACGGAGAAGCCGCGCCGAACGGCGTCCTCGCGGAGGGCGACGTTGTGCTCCTTCGACCCCGTGAAGTGCTGCAGGAGGTTCCCGTACGACTCCGGCGGGACGACGCGGAGGTCGAAGCGGAGCCCGTCGTTCGAGATCACGGTCGCCTTCGTGTCGCCCTTCGCCACCACCTCTGCGACCCAGCGGAGCTTCGTGAAGTAGTCGATCAGCGCCGCCGGGTCGGTCGAGGTCGCGATCAGGTCGAGGTCGCGGAACGTCTCGCGGCGGCGACGGACCGAGCCCGCCTCCGAGACCTTGACAGCGGCTGGGTGCTCGCGCAAAACCGAGACGACCGCGAGCACGGCCGGCAGGCCGTCGCCGAGCAGCCGCCGCGACTCCCGCGGGTCCTGCGGCTCGACGGCGAGCGCCTTCAGGATCTTCTCCTCGCTCTTCGCGCCGAGCCCCGCGAGCCCGCGCAGCCGCTCCGTCTCCGCGGCCTCCTTCAGCTCCGCGAGCGTCGTCACGCCGAGCTCCTGCCAGATCCGCCGCGCCGTCTTCGGCCCGAGGCCCGGGAGGCGCATGAACCGCACCACCTCGGCCGGGATGAGTGCCTTCCGCTTCGTCAGCGCCTTCATCTCGCCGAGCTCGATCGCCTCGACGATCTTCGCCTCGATCGTCTTGCCGATTCCCGTCAGGCTCTTCGCCTTCCCGTCGAGGGCGAGCTGGGCGACGGGGCCGCCGGTCTCGCGGATGCGCGTCGCGGCGCGACGGTAGGCGAGGACGCGGAAGGAGTCCTCCCCTTCGAGCTCGCTCAGGTCGGCGAGCAGCTCGAGCTGGTCGGCCAGCTCGTCGTTCCGCGGGAGGGTCTCGGCCACGTGCAGCGATGATACGGAGGTGGCCCCGCAGCACCCGCGCGCGATCGTCTGCCTCCCCACTTACGAGGAGCGCGAGAACCTCGAACCGATGCTGCGAGCGCTCGGTGAGGTGCTCGGGCCTGCGGACCGCGTGCTCGTGATCGACGACAACTCCCCCGACGGGACGGGCGAGCTAGCCGACCGGCTCGCCGGCGAGCTCCCGTTCGTCGACGTGCTGCACCGCGAGCGGAAGGACGGGCTCGGCCGTGCCTACATCGCCGGCTTCCGACTCGCGCTCGAGCGCGGCGCCGAGCTCGTGCTGGAGATGGACTGCGACTTCTCCCACGACCCGCAGGACGTGCCGCGGCTGATCGCGGCGGCGCGCGATGCCGACCTCGTGCTCGGATCGCGCTACGTGAGGGGAGGCGGCGTCCGCGACTGGGGGCTCGTGCGGCGGCTGATCTCGCGCGGCGCCTCGCTCTACACGCAGCTCCTGCTGATGCCGGTGCGCGACGCGACCGGCGGCTTCAAGTGCTTCCGGCGCGAGGTGCTCGAGGCGCTCGACCTGGACGCCATCGGCTCCCGGGGCTACATGTTCCAGATCGAGACGACGTTCCGCGTGCGGCGGCTCGGCTTCCGGGTGCTCGAGATCCCGATCACCTTCGCCGACCGGGAGGTCGGCGGCTCGAAGATGTCGCGGTCGATCGTCCTCGAGGCGGTGTGGAAGGTGCCGGCGCTGCGGCTGGCGGCCCTCCGGGGGCGCGTGTGAGGGACGTCACCGACGCCACGTTCGACGCGGAGGTGCTGCGCGCCGCCGGGCCGGTGGTGGTCGAGTTCGGCGCACCGTGGTGCACGCCGTGCGAGGCGATCGAGCCCGTGCTCGAGGCGCTCGCGGTCGAGCACGGGCTCGGGCTCGTCCGGCTGGACATCGACGCGAACCTCGGCACACCGTCGCGCTACGGCGTCCTCTCGCTCCCGACCGTGATCCTGTTCGTCGACGGAGAGCCGCGCTCGACCGTGCTCGGCGCGCAGCCACGGAGGCGCTACGAGCGCGAGTGGGCGCCCTGGCTCACGTGAGGCAAGCGGCGCGCCGGGATCGCCCTCAGCGGAAGTGCTCATACCCGGCGAGCTCGACCGGCTCGCCGCCCGAGAGCAAGACGACGCCGTCCCCCTCCTCCACCCGGCCGATCACCGGGAAACCCAGCGAGCCGTCGCCCGGCACGGTCGCGAGCAGCTCGAAGTCCTCGCCGAAGCCGAGGTCGGCCGGCTCGCCCGCACGCGGGACGGCGTCGAGGTCGACGACGAGCCTCACACCCGAGCGCCGCGCGACGTGCCCGGCGTCGGCGGCCAGGCCGTCGGAGAGGTCGAGCATCGCCGTCGCCACGGCTCCGAGCCGGAGCCCCTCCTCCGTCCGGACGGGCGGGCGCACGTAGCGGCCCTCGCGGAACGCCGCGCCCGCGGCGCCGAGCGGTCCCGTCACGACGACGGCGTCTCCGGGACGCGCGCCGGCGCGGCCCGGGACGCGCTGCGAGCGGCCGAGGGCCGTCACGCTCAGCAGCACGCGCTCGGCGCTCGTCGTGTCGCCGCCGCGGACGGGGACGCCGAGCTCGGCGATCCCCTCGTAGAGCTCGAGCACGTCCTCGACCCGGGTGTGGCCCGGCAGCGCGAGCGTCACGATCAGCGCCTCCGGACGTGCGGCGGACGCCGAGAGGTCGCTCACGTTCACGGCGGCGGCGCGGTACCCGAGCTCGCGCCACGAGATCCGGTCGAGCAGGAAGTGGACGCGCTCGACGAGCGCGTCCTGCGTCACGACGAGACCGCCGTCGAGCTCCGCCGCGTCGTGCTCGGTGCCGACGACGAGACCGCGCTCCTCGAGCGCGCACAGGAGGCCGAGCTCCCCGGCGGAGCGCAGGTCGGTCACGGCAGCGCGGCCTCGACGGCCTCGCGCAGCGCGCGCAGGTCGGCGACGGCGCGAATCACGGCAACGCCGGCGGCGCCCGCGGCGACGCACTCGGCCGCGTTCGACGCGTCGACGCCCCCGATCGCGACGACGGGCACGTTCACGGCGAGGCAGACCTCGCGCAGACCTTCGACGCCGATCGGCGAACCGGCGTCCGGCTTCGAGGGGGTCGCCCAGATCGGGCCGGCGCCAACGTAGGTCGCCCCCGAGAACTCGGCGACGGCCGCCTCCCGGCGGGTGCGCGCGGAGATCCCGAGCGGGATGCCCGCCGCCGCCGCACGGTCCGCACCGCTGTCGCCCTGGCCGAGATGAACGCCGCAGCCCAGCTCGAGCGCGGCGTCGACGTCGTCGTTCACGACGAGCTGCACGCCGAGGTCGAGGAGCTGACGGCCGACAGCGACCACCTCCTCCGTCGGGGCGCCCTTCAGCCGCAGCTGCACGACGGTCGCGCCGGCGGCCGCCGCTGCCCGCGCAGCTGCCGCAGCGGTGACGAGGGCATGCACTCTCACGGACGTGTCCGACCTCGTGACTCAGCAACACAAGCTCCTGCCGGACGACGCAACCATGCGGCCTGTGCAACCGCGAGACGAGCTTGTGTTGCTGCAACACAAGCGCTCACTGCAGCTCCACGGCGGCCCGCGCGGTCAAGTCGTGCGGGGACAAGGCTGCGAGAGCGTCGTAGAGCCCGGCGTGGAAGCTGCCGGGTCCGGCTGCGCCGGCGGCCGCGTCCTCGCCGGCTACGCCGAAGGCCACGAGCGCCTCCGTCGCCGCCTCGAAGGGATCCTCCCGCGCGGCCAGGAAGCAGCCCGTGATCGCCGTCGACATGCACCCCGTCCCCGTCACGGAGGCGAGGAGCGGATGGCCGTTCGAGACCGCGGCGAGGCGCTCGCCGTCGGAGACGTGGTCGACGGCACCGGTCACGGACGCGACGACGCCGAGCGAACGTGCCGCCGTGCGCGCGAGCTCCGCGGCGTCCCCGCCGGCGTCGATCGACTCGACCCCGCGCACCTCGGCCTCGATCCCGACGAGCGTCGCCACCTCGCCGGCGTTCCCGCGCAGCACCGTCACGTCGAGCTCGTCGAGCAGGCGCTTCGCCGTCTCCGTCCGGTAACGCGTCGCACCCGCCCCGACGGGGTCGAGCACGGTGGGGAGCCCGCGTGCGCCGGCGGCCCGCCCGGCGAGGAGCATCGACTCGATCCACGGCTCGTCGAGCGTCCCGATGTTCAGCACGAGCGCGCCGGCGAGCCCGACCATCTCCTCCACCTCCTCGCGCGCGTGCGCCATCACCGGCAGCGCGCCGAGTGCGAGGATCGCGTTCGCGGTCTCGTTCATCACGACGTAGTTCGTGATGCTGTGGACGAGCGGCTTGCGCGCACGCAGTGCCGCGAGCGTGGCACCGGCGTCGATCATGCTGCTCCCTTCAGGTCGAGGACGTCGACGGGGCCTTCGCCGCGGCCGAGCCCGACGAGCCCGCGCCGCACCGCCTCCGAGGCGACGAGAGCGGCCGCGGCCGCGGCCTCGGGCAGCGGGCGGCCGAGCGCGAGCTGCGCGGCCAGCGTCGCGGAGTGGGTGCAACCGGCGCCGTGCGTTGCACGGACGTCGTGCCGCGGGACCGGGATCTCGTGGTGGTCGCTCCCGTCGAAGAGATGGTCGACGGCCCTGCGGCCGTGGCCGCCGGTGACGAGCGCCGCCGGCGCGCCCAGCTCGACGAGCCGCTCCGCCAGCTCCCGCCGCGGAGCGTCGGGACGCCCGGTCAACGCCTCGGCCTCCGGCAGGTTCGGGGTGACGACGGTGGCGAGCGGGAAGAGCTTCCGAACGAGGGTCTCGACGGCCTCGTCCTGCAGGAGCTGCGCGCCGGAACTCGCCACCATGACGGGGTCGACGACGAGCGGCGGGCGCCGCCGCTCCAGGTAACCCGCCACGAGCTCGATCAGCCGCCGCGAGAAGAGCATCCCCGTCTTTGCCGCGTCGACGCCGATGTCGTCGAACACGGCGTCGAGCTGGGCGACGACGAAGTCGTCCGGCAGCTCATGGACGGCCGTCACCGCGACCGTGTTCTGCGCCGTCAGCGCGACGAGCGCGCTCGACCCGTGGCAGCCGGCCGCGGCGAACGCCTTCAGGTCAGCCTGGATGCCGGCGCCGCCGCCGGAGTCGGACGTCGCGATCGTGAGACAGCGTGGAACGGCCAACGGTGAAGCTCCTCCCTTCGCCGGCATGACCCGGATCAGGTTCTGCGGGTGTGATCTCAGCCCCCTTCGCGGGGCACCCCGGGCAGCGAAGGCTAGCGTAGGCCGCATGGCGCAGGCGGCGACCGGGTGGGCGCAGGTGCTGCAGGGCGAGGAGCTCGTGCACCTCGCCGCCGAGCCGGAGCGCGCCGGCCGCGCGGAGCCGTTCCCCGACGACCTCGACCCGCGGGTCGCCTCCGCCCTCGTCGGCCACGGCATCACCGCCCTGTGGCGTCACCAGGCGGAGACGTGGGAGGCGCTCGGCCGCGGCGAACACGTGATCGTCACCACCGGGACTGCGAGCGGCAAGAGCCTCGCGTTCAACCTGCCGGTGCTCGACCTGCTCGCGCGGGAGCCGAAGAGCCGCGCCCTCTACCTCTACCCGACGAAGGCGCTCGCACAGGATCAGGCGCGGGCGCTCCACGCCTTCGGCGTCAAGGGCGTGAAGCCTGCGATCTACGACGGCGACACCGAGACCGAGCGGCGCTGGCAGATCCGCCGCTTCGCGAACGTGATCCTGACGAACCCGGACATGTTGCACGTGGGGGTCCTGCCGCACCACGACCGCTGGGGTGACCTGCTCGCGAACCTCCGCTACGTCGTCGTCGACGAGGCGCACGTCTACCGCGGCGTCTTCGGCTCGCACGTCGCGAACGTGCTACGGCGGCTGCGGCGCCTCGCGCGTGCGTACGGCGCGGAGCCGCAGGTCGTCCTCACGTCGGCGACGATCGCGAACGCCGCGCAGCTCGCGGCGTCGCTGCTCGGCGCGCTCGCGACCGTCGTCGAGGGCGACGCCGCCCCGAAGCCGGAGCGCACGATCGCGCTCTGGAACCCGGAGCTGATCGACCCGGAGCTCGGCCTCCGCGCGAGCGCGCTCGGGGACGCGTCGCGGCTCCTCGCCGGCTTCGTGACCCAGGGGCTGCGCACGATCTGCTTCGCGAAGAGCCGCAAGGCGGTCGAGCTCGTGCACCGCTTCGCGGCGGACCGGGTCGACGGAGCGACTGCGAAGCGGCTCGCGCCCTACCGGGCGGGCTACACGCCGGCGCAGCGGCGTGAGATCGAGCGGAGGCTCGTGGCCGGCGAGCTGCTCGGCGTGACGGCGACCGACGCGCTCGAGCTCGGGATCGACATCGGCTCGCTCGACTGCGCGATCTCGGTGGGCTTCCCCGGGACGGTCTCGTCGCTCCGCCAACAGTGGGGGCGCGCAGGCCGGCGCGGCCACGGCGTCGCCGTCCTCGTCGCGAGCGAGGACGCGCTCGACCAGTTCTTCATGCGCGACCCGGAGGCGCTGCTGACACGGACGGTGGAGGCGGCGATCCTCGACCACACGAACCCGCGCATCCTCGACGGGCACGTGCTCTCGGCCGCCTTCGAGGGCCCGCTGGACGAGGACGATGCGGCGACGCTCGGCCCCGAGGCGCTCGCGCGGGCGCCGCACCTGCGCGAGCTGCGGCAGACCGCCGCCGGCTGGGTGTGGGCGGGCACCGACTACCCGGCGGCGCGCATCGCCCTCCGCTCCGCCGACCCCGCGAGCTTCACCGTCGTCGACGGCGAGACCGGGTCCGTGCTCGGGCTCGTCGACCGCGGCCGCGCGTTCTCCACCATCCACGAGGGCGCGATCTACCTTCATCTCGGCGAGCAGTACCTCGTGCGCGAGCTTGACCTCGGCGCCCGCGCCGCAGTCGTGACGCCCGCGCGGGTCGACTGGTACACGCAGGCGAAGAAGGAGACGGAGACGACGATCGAGGAGCCGCTGCGGGTGGAGGAGCGCCTGGGCCTGCGGCTCCACTACGGCCGCGTCGCGGTCACGGAGCAGGTCGTCGCGTACCAGCGCAAGTCGATCAGCGGCGGCGACACGCTCGAGACGGTGCCGCTCGACCTGCCGCAGACGACGTTCGGGACGGAGGCGATCTGGTTCTGCCCGACCGGCGCCCAGCTCGCAGGGATCGACGCGATGCCGCAGCTGCTCTCGGCGCTGCACGCTGCGGAGCACTCGCTGATCGCGCTCCTGCCGCTCTGGGCGATGTGCGACCGCTGGGACATCGGCGGCCTCTCCACGAACGTCCACGCCCAGACCGGGCTGCCGACGATCTTCGTCTACGACGGGCACCCCGGCGGCGTCGGGATCACCGAGCGCGGCTTCGAGCGCTTCGAGGGCTGGGTCGAGGACACGGCGCGAATGCTCGCCGGCTGCCCGTGCGCCGACGGGTGCCCGAGCTGCGTCCAGAGCCCGAAGTGCGGCAACCTGAACGAGTACCTCGACAAGGCGGCCGCGCTGACGCTGTTGCGGCGGCTGCTCGCCGGCTAGCTCCGGCCGAAGATCAACTCGAGCTCGACCGTGCGCAGCCAGGAGA
>DASQNG010000092.1:0-8297 GCA_035645095.1 Gaiellaceae bacterium
GGTCGCCCGCCTCGACCAGAACGACTACATCTTCAAGTCGAAGGAAGCCAAGTTCAAGGCGGTGATCAACGACATCGAGGAGCGCCACCACACGGGGCAGCCGATCCTGGTCGGCACGATCGCGGTCGAGGCCTCCGAGTACCTCTCGCAGTTGATGACGCGTCGCGGGATCAAGCACAACGTGCTGAACGCGAAGGAGCACGAGCGCGAGTCGGAGATCATCAAGGACGCGGGCCAGCCCGGCGCGGTCACGATCGCGACGAACATGGCCGGCCGCGGCGTCGACATCAAGCTCGGGGACGGCGTGCGCGAGCTGGGCGGCCTGTACGTGCTCGCGACGGAGCGCCATGAGGCGCGCCGGATCGACAACCAGCTGCGCGGCCGCTCCGGCCGTCAGGGCGACCCGGGCGAGACGCGCTTCTACCTCTCCGCGCAGGACGACCTCGTCCGGCTCTTCGCCGGCGACCGGATCCACGGGATCATGGAGCGCTTCAAGCTCCCGGAGGACGAGCCGATGGAGGCGAGCATCCTCTCGCGGCAGATCGAGAACGCGCAGAAGAAGGTCGAGGAGCAGAACTTCGTCGCGCGGAAGAACGTCCTCAAGTACGACGACGTGATGAACACGCAGCGCCAGGTGATCTACGAGCAGCGGCGCCGCGTGCTCGAGGGCGACGACCTCTCGGACGACGTGAAGGGGTGGATCGAGGAGGTCATCGAGACGAACGTCGCCAACGCGACGCAGGTGGCCGAGTTCGACGAGGAGTGGGACCTCGCGACGCTCGTGCAGCAGATGCAGGCGCTCTACGGCACGGACATCACGGTCGAGGAGCTCCGCGAGGAGGTCGAGCTCACGCGCGAGTCGCTCGTCGAGGAGTTCGTCGAGGACGCGCTCGAGACGTACACGGAGAAGGAGCGCAGCCTCGGCTCCGAGCTGATGCGGGACGTCGAGCGCTACGTCATCCTTCAGGTCGTCGACGCGCGCTGGCGCGAGCACCTGGATGCGATGGACTACCTCCGGGACGGGATCCACCTGCGCGCGATGGCGCAGAAGGACCCGCTCGTCGAGTACCGCGGCGAGGGTCACGTCATGTTCGAGTCGCTCGGCCGCACGATCCGCGAGGAGGTCGTGCTGACGCTCTTCCACGCGCAAATCGAGGTGCAGGAGCCGGCGCTCGAGCCGGTCGCGCAGCCTGACGGGAATCTCTCCTACCAGCACGACACGGCGGCCGGCGCCGAGGTGATCGCCGCCGCCGGGGTCGGCGCCAGTGCCGGCGCGACGTCGAGGTCGACCGCCACGGCGGGCGCCACTGCAGTGGCACCCGCGCCCACGTCCGTCGCGACGCAGGGCACCGTCGTGAACGCCGCGCACGAGAACGTGGGCCGGAACGACCCCTGCTGGTGCGGCAGCGGCAAGAAGTTCAAGCGCTGCCACGGCGCCTGACGGGCGCCCGTCGCCGAGAGCGGCCGCCGGCGGCCTAGCGACTGCGACGCGTTGCTCGTACGGCGGCCACGGGTACGATCCGCCGGTGTCCGAGACCGCGCTTCCGCTCGACCAGCAGCTCGAGGAGATCAGAGCCCAGCTCGCCTGGGTTCGTGATTACCTTTGACCCCGCGTCGCTGACGGCACGCGTCGAGGAGCTCGAGGCGGCGATGGGCCGCCCGGGCTTCTGGGACGAGCAGGCGGCTGGGGCGCGGATCTCGACCGAGCACTCGCGGCTCACGCGGCGGCTCGAGCGCTACGAGCGGCTCCAGCGCGACTTCGACGACGCCCTCGAGCTGCTCGAGCTCGACTCCGACTTCGCGGAGGAGATCGGCGTGCAGCTGCAGCCGCTCCGCCACGAGCTCGCGCGGCTGCAGGAGGACGCGCTCTTCACCGGCGAGTACGACGCGGGCGACGCCGTCGTCTCGATCCACGCCGGCGAGGGCGGCACCGACGCGCAGGACTGGACGGAGATGCTGTTGCGCATGTACCTGCGCTGGGCCGAGCGGCGCGGCTTCCGCACCGACCTCGTCGAGGCGAGCGCTGGGGAGGAGGCGGGCCTCAAGTCGACGACCTTCACCGTCGCCGGCGACAACGCCTACGGCACGCTGAAGGCGGAGCGGGGGGTGCACCGGCTCGTCCGGCTCTCGCCGTTCGACAGCGCCCACCGGCGCCAGACGTCGTTCGCCCAGGTCATCGTCAGCCCGCTCCTCGGCGAGCACGACGGGGAGGTGGAGGTCGACGAGTCCGATCTTCGCGTCGACACCTATCGCGCGAGCGGCGCCGGGGGGCAGCACGTGAACAAGACGGACTCCGCGGTGCGCCTCACGCATCTACCGACCGGCATCGTCGTCCAGTGTCAGAACGAGCGCTCCCAGAGCTCGAACAAGCAGACGGCACTCCGCATGCTGCGCTCGCGTCTCGCCGAGCTGCGCGAAGAGGAACGGGAGGCCGAGCTGGCGAAGGAGAGGGGCGTGGCGCAGAACACCGGCTTCGGCAGCCAGATCCGCAGCTACGTGCTGCAGCCCTACCAGCTCGTCAAGGACCTCCGGACGGAGCACGAAACCGGCAACACGCAGGCGGTGCTCGACGGCGACCTGGACGGCTTCGTCCACGCCTACCTGCTCGCGAAGGCGGCGGGCAAGATCGTCTAGAGCAGGCGGTCGGCTACACTCATGACAGTCTCAGAGACCGGAGCGGCAGGCGTCGCCACCTGTGCGGTGCAGGTCTTTCCCCTTTTCCGGTGCAGGATCTCGAACTCACCCAGCTGACACAGCCGAACGGCGCCGCCGACGCTACGGTCGCGCCCGCGAACGGCGACGGTACGAGCGCGTCCGCGTCCCTCGTCGGGACGATGATCGTGTTCGAAGGCGTCACGAAGGTCTACGACCCGAACGTCGTCGCGCTGAACGACGTCTCGTTCGCGATCGACAAGGGCGAGTTCGTGTTCGTCGTCGGCGCGTCCGGCTCGGGCAAGTCGACGATGATCCGGCTCCTGCTGAAGGAGCTCGAGCCCACCGTTGGGCGCATCCTCGTCGGCGGGCGCGACCTCTCCAGGCTCAAGCGCTCGAAGGTGCCGCTGCTGCGCCGGAACGTCGGCTGCGTCTTCCAGGACTTCAAGCTGCTCCCGAACCGCTCGGCCGCGGAGAACGTCGCGTACGCGCTGAAAGTGCAGGGGGAGGGGCGCTCGAGCATCCGCCGCAAGGTGCCGGAGGTGCTGTCCCTCGTCGGGCTGTCGGACAAGATGGCGTCGCTTCCGGACGAGCTCTCCGGCGGCGAGCAGCAGCGCGTGTCGATCGCGCGCGCCGTCGTCAACCACCCGCCGCTCCTCATCTGCGACGAGCCGACGGGGAACCTCGACCCCGACACGTCCGTCGGGATCATGCAGCTCCTCTACCGGATCAACCGTGCCGGCACGACGATCCTGATGGTGACCCACGACCGCGAGATGGTCGACAAGATGCGGAAGCGCGTGATTGCGCTCGAGGACGGGCGGCTCGCCCGCGACGAGCGCCGCGGCGGTTACGCGTCGGAGTGACGGAACCCCGATGAGAGCGCGCCTCCTCCTCTCGGAGTCCGTCCGCTCGCTCGCCGCGAACCTCTCCACGACGATCGCGGCGACGATGACCGTGCTGATCGGGATGTTCCTGCTCGGCCTCTTCATCGCGATCGGCTCGTGGGCGCAGGACTTCGGCGCGAAGCAGAAGGAGAAACTGCTCGTGAAGGTCTATTTCTGCACCGAGACGACCTGCGCGAAGCCGGCGACGGAGGCGCAGATCAACGTCGTCCGCCGCCAGCTCGAGACGAACTCGCTCGTCGCCGCCGACGGTGTCACGTTCGTCTCGAAGGCCGAGGCGCTCGAGCGGATGCGCAAGCGCACGCCGGAGATCGTCGAGAACCTGACGTCGAACCCGCTGCCGGACGCTTTCGAGGTGCGCGCGAAGGACGGCGCCGACGTACGGGCGATCGGCGCCGCGCTGCGGAACCCGCTGCCTGCCGGCGTCGAGGAGGTGAAGGACGGCGAGGAGATCTCGGACCGCGTGATCAACGCCGCCCGGATCATGTCGACCGCGTTCGCGATCGCGACGCTCGTCCTACTCGTCTCCTCCGCGCTCCTGATCGCGAACACGATCCGCCTCTCGATCTTCTCGCGGCGGCGTGAGATCGAGGTGATGAAGCTCGTCGGCGCCACGAACTGGTTCGTGCGCGGCCCGTTCATGCTCGAGGGCCTCATCTGCGGCATCCTCGGCTCGGCCGCCGCGGTGCTGCTGCTCCTCGTCGGCAAGGAGCTCGTGCTGCCGAGCATCTTCGACCGGCTGGACTCGGCCTCCGACGTGACGGCGTGGCCGTTCCACCTGATCGCGCTCGTGATCCTTGGCGTCGGGCTCACCGTCGGCGCGATCGGCTCCGGCGTCACCATGCGCCGCTTCCTCAACGTCTGACGCGGCAGCCGCAGTGCTCCGCGCGCTGCGGGAGCTCCTGCCGTGCGTGTCGCCCCGGTAGGCCCTGCGCGCCGCGGCAGCGGGCGCGGGGAGCATCGCCGCCCGTCCGGGAGCTGTGTGTTGTTTCAACGCAAGCAACTGACTCTTTCGCCTCCGCTCCGCCCGAGGCGGAAGCTTGTGTGTTGCTGCAACACAAGCTCGACCTCGAACCGCTTGCTCCAGCCGTTCCCGGCCCTCCCTCGAACACGCTTGTGTTGCTGAGTCACGAGCCACGGCGGCGTTCCCGGCCGTAGGGCGGCGGGTAGCGTAGGCCGGTGCCTGCGCGGCGGGAGCAACGCGGTCGACAGAAGCGGCCGAGCCGCGCGAAGCGCCATGCTCGCCGGCAGGCGCACGTACGGGTCGAGACGCCCGAGATCGTGCTGCCGACGCGGCGCGTCGAGCCGGAGTCGGTCGTCGCGCACCTCGGCCCGACGAACTCGGGCAAGACGCACTCCGCGCTCGAGTTCCTCGCCGAGGCGGGGCGAGGGGTCTTCGCCGCCCCGCTCCGGATGCTGGCCCAGGAGGCGCACCGGCGGCTGGCCGGCGAGCTCGGGGACGAGCGCGTCGGGCTCGTCACGGGCGAGGAGCGCGTCAACGAGCACGCGCCGATCATCTGCTGCACCGCGGAGATGGCGCCGACGAGCGGTGAGGTGCTCGTCCTCGACGAGATCCAGTGGGCCGACGACGAGGAGCGAGGCGCCGCGTGGACGCGCCTCCTGCTCGCGGCCGAGTACCGGCACATCCTGCTGCTCGGTGCCGTGGAGGCGCTGCCGCTCGTGCGGAACGCCTTTCCCGAGGCCGACGTCCGCTTCTTCGAGCGCAAGGCGCCCCTCGACTGGACGGGCGCCGTCGCCTTCGGCAGCCTCCGCCCCGGCACCGTCGTCGTTGCGTTCAGCCGCCGTGCAGTCCTCGCGCTCGCCGGCGAGCTCAACCGCCGCCACGGGGGCCGCGTCGCCGTCCTCTATGGAGCGATGCCGCTGGCGGCGCGGCGTGTCGAGATCGACCGCTTCCTGACGAGGCGCGCCGACGTCTGCGCCGCGACGGACGTGCTCGGCCACGGTGTCAACCTCCCGTGCGAGACGCTCCTCTTCGCCGAGACGACGAAGTTCGACGGCCAGGAGCGGCGCGAGCTGCATCCCTGGGAGATCGCGCAGATCGCCGGGCGGGCCGGTCGCTTCGGCCTGGTCGAGCGCGGCCACGTAGGGGTCGTCACGGGGATCGTGTGGGCGCAGGCCGACCCGGACCTCGTGGAGTCCGCGCTCGTCCCGCACGTGCCGATCGAGGACGGGCACCTCGGCTACCGCATCGTCGACACCGCGCGGATCCGCCCGCGGCTCGAGGACCTGCCGGTCGAGTCGCCGGCGCAGCTCCCGGCCGCGCTCCGTGCCTGGCACAACGCCGCGCTCCGTCGCTGGGCGACGGAGGGGTGGCTCTCGGTGGAGTCGATCGGGCCGCTGCTCGGCCGGCTCGACACGGTGCAGCGCCGCCTGCAGGAGCGGGGACGCCGGCTGTCGCTCGAGCAGACGTGGAAGCTCGTCAACGCGCCGGTGGACGAGGACAACGCCGAGCTCCTCGCCACCCTCGCGCTCGCGGTCGCGGGCGACCGCGCGCAGCAGCCGGTGCTCGGCTTCCTGCTCGACGTCCACCGGCTCCGCGATGCCTCGCTCGAGGACGCCGAGCAGGCCGCCCGCACCGCCAGCATCCTGCGCTGGTTCGCGCTCCAGTACCCGGGCGTCGCGGGCGTCACGATCGAACGGGCCGCGGCGCTCGAGCAGGCGGCGTCGGAGCGGGTGACGGCCCGCCTGGCCGCCGAGGTGCGCTCGCCTTCCGTCGGCCGCTGCAAGTCGTGCGGGCAGAGCTGTGCTCCGTGGTTCCCGCTCTGCGAGCGCTGCTACTCGCGCGGGCGCCGGTAGCGCACCGCCACCACGATCGTCGCGCTGATCACGAGCAGGGCAACGGTATTCGGGATGATCAGCGCGAAGTTCCGCGCCGCGATCCCGTAGGCGAGCCAGAGCACGAAGCCGACCAACAGCACGAGGAAGTACGCGATCGACGTGCCGCGAGACGAGCGCAGCTCCACGATCTTCCGGATCTGCAGCACGGGCCCGAGCGCCATCGCGATCGCCCAGGTGGCGGCGGTCACGGCGAGTGTGGATTCCATGGGGCTCCTCCGGCGAGACGACGGGACGCCCGGGGAAGCGCGCGCTCGGATCGAGCGGATCCGCGGGCACGAGCGCGCACCACGATCGTACTTACACTGGAATGCGTGGCGAAGCCGACCGGGACGAAGACGATCGCCGACAACCGCCGTGCGCGGTTCGACTTCGAGCTGCTCGACCGCTTCGAGGCGGGTGTGGTCCTGACGGGCACCGAGGTCAAGTCGCTGCGGGAGGGACGCGTGACGCTCAGCCACGCGTACGCTGACCTGCGGGAGATGGAGGTGTGGCTCGTCGGCGCCGAGATCGCGGAGTACGCGCAGGGGAACAGCGCGAACCACGAGCCCACGCGCGACCGGAAGCTGCTGCTGCGACGGGACGAGATCTCGTCCCTCGTTGGAAAGGTGCGCGAGCGCGGCCTGACGCTCGTCCCGACGCGTCTCTACTTCAAGGACGGGAGGGTGAAGGTCGAGCTCGCGCTCGCCCGCGGCAAGGAGAAGGCGGACAAACGCCGCACGATCGTCGACCGGGAGGCGAAGCGGCAGATGGAGAGGGCGGTGCGCGCGCGGCGGTAGCGCGGTGCGGCTCAGCCGTACGAGATCGTGCCGCGCACGACCGCGATGCCCGACTCGACCACATAGCCGTGCCGCTCGTTGAGGCGACGGATCGGTTCGTTCCGGACCTCGTTCGCCGTCTGTAGCCAGTGGTAGCCGGCACTCTTCGCCCACGCGATCTGCGTTCGCTTGAGGGCAGCGGCGATGCCGCGCCCGCGGTGCGAGCGGCGGACGCCCGTCAGGTCGTGGAACGCGCGCTCCGACGAGTCCGGGGAGAGCGACAGCTTCGCGAACCCCGCGACGACGTCGTCCTCGAGGGCGACGAACACGGCGTCGGCGTCGTCGCTCGCCCCTTGCAGGTCGCGCGCGAGCCACTCCTCGAGGGAGCCGATCTCGCCTTCTTCCTCGCCCGGGATGTCTCGCGTCGCCTCGCGCGCCACCTCGTACATCCCCGGCAGGAGGTCGCTGCGCCCGCCCCACGTGACGATCTCGATTCCCTCGGGCGGCGCCGGGTCGGGGGCGTCGGTCGCCGTCAGGTCGAGCACCAGCCAGGAGTTGCGTCCGACCTCGTGGTAGTCCCGCGCGACGGCCCACCCGAGCGAGCCGGCGTCGTCCTCCTGCACGCGCCCGTCGAGCTCACGGGCGCCTCGCTCGGCCGCCCAGCCTTCGATCGTGTCGAGCAGGCAGTCGCCCACGCCGCCGCCGCGGAGCTCCGGCTTCACGAAGACGCCTCCCAGCGCGCGGTGCGGCGGGGAGTGCCAGCCGTGCAGCACGAAGGCGGCGCCGACCGTCTCGGCGGCCCGCTCGCAGAGGAACCATGCCATCGCGTCGGCCTGGCTCCGCCAGTCGACGAAGCCGTCCACCGTGGCGTACTCGCGCGGTTGCGCAGCCTGGAGGACCTCGACGAGCGCCTCGAGCTCGTCCACGTCGATCTCGCGGCACTCCATGAGCGGAGGCTATCGCGGCTGCAGCCGCCGGCGCCCGTCGCGGCTACACTGCAGGCACATACGGGGGCGACCTGGTTTCGACGTGGTCGGTTCTCCGGCAGAGCTGCAAGCCGAGGTCCCCGGTCGGCCTCGTTAATCAACCGGGACACAAAGCAAGTGCGAAGAACGATCTCGCACTC
>DASQNG010000093.1:0-5034 GCA_035645095.1 Gaiellaceae bacterium
AGGTGACGGCGTCGACGAGCTGGCGGAGCCGTGACATCGGCCCATTCAAGACCACGGCCGCCCCGGGGACAAACGCAGCGCGCACCCGCAACGACGTTCGCCTCGCGCGGGGACGGCTCGGAGCGAGTCGGAGCCGATCAGGAAAGAGGCGTGCGGGAGGCTCAGATCGAGGCGACGGGCGATCCGCTCCATCGGCTCCGCGAGAGCGGCCCACTCTTCTCGAGGCTCTTCTTCAACGCACGCGGGTCGGCGATCCAAAACGGAGCCGACCGAGAAGTGCTTTCGAGCAGGCCCACTCCGAGTCGAGGAAGCAGAGACAAACTGTAGACGGACGTTCGGCGAAGCCCGGGTCGGGCTCCTGCGCCGCCGTCACTGCTGCCACTACCGGACCTCCTCGATCCTCTGGTCCCGCCAATGTGCGCCCTCCGACGCCGCCGACGACCCGGCGCTGGATGCAGCGGCCGCCTCGACTGCAGAGGGCTCCGCCGCAGCCGGGTCGACTAGCCTTCGCGCGGTGCGGGCGCAGCCACCGGCACCCGGGGCGACGACCGGCGGCGCCGGCGAACCGACCGCGATGCCGACGGAGGCGGAGGCGCTCCGGTTCTGGCTCAGGCTCGGGCTGATCAGCTTCGGCGGCCCGGCGGGGCAGATCGCGATCATGCACGAGGAGCTCGTCGAGCGGCGGCGCTGGATCTCCGAGCGGCGGTTCCTCCACGCGCTCAACTTCTGCATGGCACTGCCGGGACCGGAGGCGCAGCAGCTCGCCTCCTACGTCGGCTACTCGCTGCACGGCGTTCGCGGCGCGGTCGCGGCGGGCGGTCTCTTCGTGCTGCCCTCGTTCGTCCTCCTCTGCGTCATGAGCGGCGTCTACGTCGAGTACGGGGACGTCGCCGCGGTCGCCGGCGCGGTGCGCGGGCTGGCGGCGGCCGTCATCGCACTCGTCGTCGCGGCGCTGCTCCGGGTGGGCAGACGCGTGATCACGACGCCCGCGGCGGCCACGCTGGCGGCGGCGGCGTTCGCCGGGCTGCTCGTGAGCGTCCCGTTCCCGGCGCTCCTCGCCGCCGCCGCGCTCATCGGGTACGCGGCCGCCCGTTGGCGACCGTCGCTGCTCGGACGCGCCGCCGAGCACGCCGACGACGCGACGAGCGAGGCGCGGCCGGAGGCCGGGCTGCGACGGCGGTTCGCGACCACGCTCGCGCTGTGGCTGACGTCGGTCGCGCTGCTCCTGCTCGTCGGTGGCGTCGTGACGGAGCTGGCGGCCTTCTTCACGGTGGCCGCCCTCGTCACCTTCGGCGGCGCCTACGCGGTGCTGCCGTTCGTGGCGCAGGCGGCGGTGGAGCGGTTCGAGTGGCTCACGGCGGCCGACATGGTGGCAGGGCTGGCGCTCGGCGAGTCGACGCCCGGGCCGCTGATCATGGTCAACACCTTCGTCGGCTTCCTCGCCGGCCACAACGCCGAGGGCACCCTCCTCTGGGCCCTTGCGGGCGCAGCCGTGGCGACGCTCTGCACGTTCCTGCCGTCGTTCGTCTTCATCGTCAGCGGCGCGCCGTTGATCGACCGCGTCCGGACGACCGGCGCGTTCGCGGCCGCCCTCGACGGCGTCACGATCGCGGTCGTCGGCGTCATCGGCGCGCTCGCGGTCTTCGTCGCACGACATGCCGCACTCGGGGACGGAGTCGACTGGCTCGTGCTCGCGCTCGCGCCGCTCGCCTTCGTCGCCCTCACCCGCCTGCGCGCAGGCGTCGTCCCGGTGATCGCCGCGTGCGCGGCGGTCGGGCTGCTCGCCGGCACGATGTGAGCGAGGGGCAGCCGTCGCCGCCCCTCGCGCCGGCCGCGGGTGTCAGTCGCGGTTCGGGACGTTCTCGGGCGGCGTCTCCTCGTTGCCCGTCGCCTGCTTCACCGTGTCGTCCACGTCCTGGTCGAGGTCTTTCCCTTCCAGGCCCGGGAGATCCGACTTCGTCTGCTCCCAGTCACGCTCGAGTGCGTCCCCGACGCCGCCTTCCTTGTCGTCGCTCATCCTGACTCCCTTCGACGGTAGGTGGGAGCCGCGTGTACCCCACGACCCCCGCTCCGACACCTCCCGCAGCTGCTACTCGTCGCGGTCGGCGGCCCGCGGGACGCGCTCGCCGGGCCGGGCAGAGGAGACCACGAGGCGCCGTGGGCCGCGTGCCTCCCGGCTCAACGGCGCGTCGGTGTCGCGCGGCTCGCGTTCTGCGGCAGACTCGTCGCGGCGCTCCGGCCGAGGAGCGGCGGCCCGGTCGCGCCACGCTGCGGCTGCCGTCCCGGCGGCCGAGAGCGCAGCCTCGCGGCAGCTGCGCGCGGCACGGCGTGAGGCGAGAACGGCACGTGAAGCGTACGGCCGCGCCCACGCGTAGGCCCGGCGCAGCAGCACGACGAGCGCGATCACCGTTGCGCGCGCCCGTCCCTGGGCGGCTGCGAGCAGTTCAGGCGTGCGCCGGCGGACGACGGCGGCCGCACGCACGGCGGCTGCGGCAGTGGCGAATAGGACTCGCCGAAGGTCACCGGCTCCCGCCACTGCGGCACGTCGCGTACCTGCCGCGCCCCTGCGCACGTGCGGCCGCAACGCGACGTCAGCGCGCCGGAGTGCCTGCACCGACGAGATCGACCCGCGCCTCGCCCCGGAGGCCGCGACGCGAACCCACACGACAGCCGCGCGCGCAACGCGACGGATCCCTGCGATGGCCGCCTCGACGGCCGCCCGGGCCGAGGGACGTGCGCGCGGAGGGGCCGCGACGCTCGCCGCCGACGTCCGCACGACGAAGAGCCCCGACTCGGGGACGACCGTCTCGAGCGCGCGGGTGTCGAGCTGCGTGCGGCGAGAACGGAGGCCGCCGCGCGCGCTCCGAACGACGAGCCGCTCGGGCCCCGCCTCGTCGCGCGGCGCCAGCGTCTCGACGACGCCGACCTCGTTTCCGCCGGCGTCGACGACGGTGAAGCCCGCACCGTGGGCGAGCCAGTACCGCCCGACCGGGCCTGCGGCGTCGAAGTGTCGTTCCTGGGCGCTCATCGAATGTGTCGCGGCGCCCGTCCTCGGGCGCGCCGTCCGGACTTCGCGAGCCGGGGGCCGAATCCCTGCCTGTGCCAAGTGAAACCGACGAGCGGGAGCGTCAGCTGAAACGGCGTGCGCTCCGCGCGCCGGCCGGGATCCGGCTGCTGAGACCGACGTGGCCGAGGCGGAGGCGCGTGCGGTTCCCGGCGGAGTCCGAGGCGACGACGGTCACGTGCCACAGCTGCTGCTCGTCGTAGTCGAGGATGTGCATCCCCTCGAGAGCCGCTCGGGTGAGCACGCGCTCCTGCACCGCGCCGCCGCGCTGCACGAGGACCCGCAGCGTCAGCCACGGCGTCCCCGCGTCGCGGGCCTGCCACCGGAGCGTGCGCCCCTCGAGCGTCGTCACCAGCTCCGGCGGCTCGTTGTCGCGCTCGATCGTCACGGGCGGTAGCGAGCGCTCGCTGACGTTGCCGACGCGGTCGACGGCGCGGATGCGCACGTCGTACGTCCCCGGCGCCCGGGGCCCCGGCCGCCACCAGATCGAGCGATCGCCCGCCTGGAGCCGCCGCCCGAGCGTCTCCCCCGCGACGGTCAGCTCGACCCTCGCCGGTTTCGAGAGGTGGAACCTGATCTCGGCCCAGTCGCGGAAGCCATCCTCCGGCAGCGGGATTGCCGCCCGCGAGGGCGGATGCGCCGTCATGTAGGGCGGCGTCCGCCACTGGTCGCGCAGGCGAGCCGCCCACGCCACCCAGCGCTCTTCGCCGGTTCGGCGCGACAGCTTCCACAGCAGCGAGGTGACGTAGGTGTGGTACTCGAGCGTCGACTCGCTCCCGCGCAGCGCGTAGAGCGACCAGGAGCCCGTGTCGAAGCGGGGGAGCAGGGCGGCCGCCGCCTCGCGCAGCTCCCGGGCGAGCTCCTGTGCGCCGGGGTCGCGCGCGATGCGGCCGTACTCCGCGATCGACACGGCGGCCTGCAGCTGTGCGTTCAGCACCGCCATGCCGCTGAAGCTGTAGAGGCGGACCCAAGGGCCTTCCGGCAGCCGGAGCAGCAGCCGCCGGGGGATCGGCCGGTAGGCCTGGCGCGCCTCGTTCACGAAACCGGCGCGAGCGAGGGCCTGTGCCGCGACCGCCTGCGCGAGCCCGGACCCCCACGGGGCGGCGCCGCCGCCGTAGGCGAACTGGTACTCCCACACGAGCTCGTCGCGCTTCACGTGCGCCCGCGCGAGCAGGGCGTAGGCCAAGCGGATCGTGGCGGGGTAGTTGCGGTCGGCCGCCTCCCGGTTGAGGTTGCCGAAGCTGGCGAGCGGGTGGAAGCGCACGCCGCCGCTCGCGACCTTCCGGTAGGCGACGCCGTCGTCGTCCTTCACGGTACGGCGCGACGGACCCCGACCGGAGCCGTAGAGCTGGGTGTTCAGCCGCAGCGTGCGGAAGAGCGTCAGCGCGCGCGGGCTGTCATAGCGCGACGCGTGCGAGGCGACGTCGCGCAGTGACGCCGCCACCGGGGAGCCGCCGCCACGGGCCATGACGACGCGCGCGGCGGCGGCGAGGTCGAGCCGGTACTCGTGTGCCTCGATCTCGGCGAGCCGCCCGGCGGACACCGCCCGCGCCAGCCCGGCCCGCACGGTGGCGGCGTCGCCCTGCCACGCCGAGGCCGGCTCCGCGTGGGCGCCGGCGAACGCTGCCGCGAGCGCGAGCGCGGGCGCGAGCAGGGCGAGCCGCGGCAGACGCCGGCGGCCGCTGGGCCGGAGGCGCCGCTCGCGCCGGTCGGCGCGCGGCGACCACACCCCTCCGTTGTAGCCGACCAGGCGTCCCGTGTCGTGGGTCAGGCCTCCGCCGACGGCGCAGACGCGAGTCGACAAGCTCGCGCGCGGCCGGGCCGCTCAGCCGGTGCCCGGCGACCGCGGCGAGGAACGGCTCGCGAGGCAGCGTACGCAGCGAGACGTCCGTCGTGGCCGTCACGGTCGCCGTCCGCGGAACGTCCAGCAGGAGGGCGATCTCGCCGAACACGTCCCCGGGCCGAGCTCC
>DASQNG010000094.1:0-15274 GCA_035645095.1 Gaiellaceae bacterium
TCGCGTGGCTGCTATCTGGTCGTCAACATGGACGACTCGTCGCAGCTGCCTGCGTTCTCCGACCCGCTCTTCCGGGAGATGCACGCGAAGGTCGAGTGGTTCCCGGTCATGAACCTCGAGGATGTCCAGCGGGGGCTTCAGGAGGTGCATAGCGCCTAGATCCACCACGCCGGCTGTTGCATCAGCCCACTGTGCCCAGCAGGCGGGCGCCCCACGCCACCCCTTCACACTCCACGAGGAGCCACACCCGCTCCGGCGCGGATCCCATGTAGCCGGAGGCCCGTCGTGCTGCCGAGGCACGTCGTTCCGCGCCTCTAGCCGCGGTCGCCCAGGACGAGCGCGACTGCGTCGTCGGCGTCCAGCGCCTGCCCTCGCTCCCACGCGGCGGTGAAGTCGGCAGCGTGGAGGGCGGCGCGGGTCTTTCCGAGGATCTGCTCGTACTCTTCGGCGGCCCAGGACTCGGGGCTCCATCCGATCTCGGCTTGCAGCGCGGCCGACCGCGCGAGCAGCTGCGCGGAGGCGATCGCGTCTCCCGTTTGCAGGGCGACCGCGGCGAAGCGCGCGAGGTCGACGGAAACGAAGACGGCGTTGCCGAGGTCTCGGTCGATGCGGAACGAGTCATGGAGCAGGCTCGTCGCGTCGGCGATTCGCCCGTCCTCGAGCGCCAGCATGGCGAGCGCGCCCAGCGCCCTCGCCTCGATACGCCTCTGCCCTACCGCCCTCGCGAGCTCGAGATTCTCCTCCGTGAGCTGCCTGTACCCGGTGTGGTCTCCGAGCTCCTCGTGCATCCACGCGAGGGTGCGCCGCGCCGACAGCGCGTTGAGATGGTCGCCGAGTTCCATCAACTCCTGCACGCTCTTTTCGACGAGTTCCCTCGCCGTCGCCCAGTCACGTTCGGACGCAACGACCCAGGCGAGCGCGAGCCGCGCCTGCGCGCTTCCTCCTGGGTCGCCAAGCTCGGCGAAGAGCGCGAGCGCCTCCTCCGCGCGGCCCCGCTCTCTTGCAGCATCTCCGGCCGAAGAAGCGAAGTGCGCCGCGGCGACGAGCGCCCTCGCGCGCTCAAGGGTTGGGAGCGGCTCCGCCGCCAGTGCCCGCTCGATCCGCCTATCCGCTTCTTCGAAGTGCCCTCGCACGGCCCAGAACTCCGACAGAGCGGCTACGAGGCGCAGAACGCTCTGCGTCTCTCCGGCGGTTTCGGCGCCGTCGAGCGCGGCACGCAAGTTGTCGTGCTCCGGGTCGAGCCGCTCGAGCCACTCCTTCGGATCGCCGCGCAGGTGCGGCTCCGCCTCCTCGGCGAGCGCCAGAAAGTACTGCCAATGGCGCCGCCGCATCTCATCCGCCTCATCCGACTGCTCTAGCCGGTCGACGGCGTACTCGCGGATCGTCTCGAGCATCCAGAAGCGGTCGCCGTCGCGCATCCGAACGAGGCTCTTGTCGACGAGCGACGAGAGAGTGTCGAAGTCCGCGTCGCAGATTTCCTGCGCCGCATCGAGCGTCCACCCGCCGCGAAAGACCGCCAGCCGCGCAAACAGGCGCCGCTCCTCCTCCCCCAGCAGCTCATGGCTCCACTCGATCGTGGCCCGCAGTGTCCGCTGCCGCTCGGGAGCGTCTCGGGCGCCGCCGCTGAGCATCGGCAGCCGCCGCTCCAGCCGCTCCAGCAGCGCAGCGGGCGACAAGACCTTCACACGCGCCGCCGCGAGCTCGATCGCCAGCGGCAGGTTGTCCAGGCGCTCGCAAATTTGCCGCACCTCGCTGTGCGCGACGAAGCCGCGGCGCACCGCGCGGGCACGCGCCTCGAAGAGCTCCACCGCTTCCGACTCGCGCAGCGAGTCGACTGCGTACTCCCACTCGCCGTCGAGGCGTAGCGGCTCCCGACTCGTCACGAGGAGCGCAAGCCTCGGACACCGTTGCAGCAGCTGCGACACGTCGGCGGCTGCAGGAGCGACGTGCTCGAAGTTGTCGAACAGCAGCAGCAGTCGCCTGTCGCCGATGTGCTCGGCCAGGTCGCCCGTGGCGCCGAGCGCCTGGGCAGCCGCCGGCAGTACGAGCTCCCGATCGCGCAGCGCCGCCAGCGGCACCCACCACACCCCGCCCGGCGAGGAGTCCGCGGCCGCGCCGGCCGCCTGCAGCGCGAGCCGCGTCTTCCCCGTTCCTCCCGGCCCGACAAGCGTCACCAGCCGGACGTCGTCACGCGCCAGTAGCGCCGCGATCTCCGCGAGCTCGCCCTCGCGCCCCAGAAACGGCGTCGCCGGCACCGGGAGGTTCGTCTGGTGCAGGCTCTTCAGCGGTGGGAACTCACCGTCGCCGAGCTGGAAGATCCGCTCGGGCGCAGAAAGGTCCTTCAGCCGGTGCTCGCCGAGGTCGCGCACGCCGTCGGCGCTGACGAGAGACGCCGTCGAGGCCGACACGAGGAGCTGGCCGCCATGGCCACACGCGGCGATCCGCGCGGCGCGGTTCACGTCGGTCCCCACGTATCCCTCTTGGGCGACGAACGGCGTTCCGGTATGCACGCCCATCCGCACGCGAATGGGCCCTGACGCGAGCTCCTCGAGCATCTCCGACGCTGCAGCCAGCGCACCCGGCGCCGTCGGGAAGGCGACGAAGAACGCGTCACCCTGCGTGTCCACCTCAACGCCGCCGTGCCTGGCGAACGCCTCGCGGATCACGCGGCGGTGCTCGGCGAGCGCCCGCGCATACGCCTCGGCGCCCAACTCGTGCAGCAGCTTCGTCGACCCCTCCACGTCCGTGAAGAGAAACGTGACCGTCCCGCCCGGAAGCTCGCGCACCGACCGAGCGTGCCACCTCTCCGCAGGCCGCGCCAGCAGGACATCGCCCACTTCGTCAGCTCCTACCTGAGAGGCCTCGGCGAGCGTCGTAACCCATAGCTATGTGGCATTGCGGGCCGAGGGCAAAGCAGGAGGGCAAAGCAGGAGGGCAAGCGGCCGCCGACTACGTCTCCGAAGCTCGCCTCACGAGCGGCGGCAAGCCCCCAGCGATCTTGGGGGCACCACGCCAGTCGGGCTCGGTCGGGCTCGACGCAGTCACCGCTGACGACTTCGCCGTTCAAGAAGGTCAGGTCGGCTGCTCCACGTACGGACGCACACGCGCCCTCAGCCAACGGCCGTACGCCAATCCTACGGCGATGCCGACTAGGTGCGCCACCGAGCCGAGTGGTAGTGAGAGCAGGAACACGATGTTGATGGCCACCAAGACGGCCAACCACTGGGTTGCCTTACCCCCGAACACTCGCGAGGACGGGTGCATGGCGAGAAAGGCGGCCGAGACCCCAAGCACGGCCGCTGAAGCTCCGACCAGTGTCCCCTCTGGTTCGAACACCGCGAACGCTGTCAGGACAGCCAGCGACCCTGCCAGGCCGGCCACGAGATAAACAACGATGACGTCCAAGGCACGCGAGCACTGCTCTAGCAGCGGGCCGAACGCCGCCAGCATCAGAACCATGACCGCGAGGTGCGCGAGGTTCTCGTGGACGAACATCACTGTGAGCGGGCTCCACGGCCGATCGCCGAGACCTTCCGTGCCGACCGGCAGGGACAACCGGTGTGAAACCCCCGGCTTGACCAGCTGGGCGACGTAGACGACCACCTGGAGAGCGATAATCGAGAGAACGGCGGGGCTATTCGTCAGCCTCTTCACGAGCAGCACACCCTGCCGTCCTCCAGGAGACATACCGCAACAACCTATCCACGAGGTCGCAGAGGCGACGGTCATCCCGGCTGCCCAACCAGCCCGGTCGTTGGCGTCAGTCACATGCCGTCGGCCACGAAGAGGCTCGTGCACCGGGTGCGCCACTGCGTCGCCTGCGCCAGTGTTCGGGAATGTCACTCCCGCCACGCAAACGCGTACTGTCGTGGGGCACAAGTGGCGGAAGGCGTACGAAGGACCGAGGTGTAAGCAACGAGATGCCCGGCAGCCGACTTGCTGCAGCGCTTGTCCCCACGCTGGCGGTCGCGGCTGCAGCGTGCGGTGGTGGCGGGCCAGAGGCGAAGACCGTCGAGGGGCTCGTCGATGTCGACGGACACGACATCTACGCACGGTGCGCCGGCGACGGCTCGCCCCACGATCGTCTACTTCACCGGTTGGGCGGACGACCGCGACAGGCGGGGCGTCGCGATCGCAACAGGAGTCGAGCGCGCCCTCGGCGATGGGTTCCGGGTCTGCTCGTACGAGCGCCGCAACACCGGCCGGAGCGAGGCGGTCGACGGCACCCAGAGCCCGGAGGATGTCATCGCCGACGCCGACGGAGTTTTGGCTGCGCTCGGCGAGGACGGCCCGTTCGTGCTCTTGGGCGCGTCGTTCGGGGGGCTGGTTGCGTTGGCGTACGCCGTTGCTCATCCCGAACGCGTGGCCGGTGTCGTGCTTCTGGACGCCTCGACCGGGGTGGACTACGAGATCGAGGAGGCGCACAAGGTCCAGGGTGCCTGCCGGGAGGCCAATCGCAAAGCCGACGCATTCGACGCGCTGGAGAAGCTGGACAACTGCCGCCTCATGAAATGGATTCATGATCGGCGGAAGCGGGAGCCGGATGTGCCGATGTTGTATCTCGCGGCCCGCGACGACTCAGATCGTGGTGCCGAAGATGATTCAATTCGGATTGCCTGGGTCGAGTCCTGGTCACCCGGCACGTGGCGTGTCGTAGATGCGCCGCACTGGATGGATGAGGCTGACACCCCGCTCGTCGCCGATGCCGTGCGGGAGATCATCGACCTCGCGTCCACGAAGCGCTCGACCACTGCCAGCCGCGGCGGCCTTCGCCAGTTGCTCGCAGTCGCTCAGCTGCCGACTGATAGCGAGATCGCGCCCTCACGATCCGAGGACATACGGGCGTAGATTCAGGCCCGAATCACTCAAGGGACACTCAAGTGGTACGCGCGCGTGCGTGAGATGACGCCTGACGGGTGACGGGGCGTGCAGGTGGCGGCAAGGCGGTCCGCCCGGAGGCGGCCGCCCGCCGCGGCCCGGGCGCCCGGCGGTCGGTGCGGGTGGTTCTCTCTACTGGGATTTGCCGGCCTCCCGGTGGGCGTGGGCCGGGGGTCTTTTCCGGTGGAACGGAGGGGCCTGCTCCCAAACATCCCCAGAACGTAGATTCCGCGTCGGTGTGACCGTCTCGTCGGGCAGCGCGTGAGCGTCCTCCGCCGCCGCGACTTCGCGCTCGCGTGGACAGGCGGACTCGTATCGATGGTCGGGAACTGGGCGCTTCGGATCGCGCTCCCGATTCACGTCTATGAACAGACGGGCTCGACGCTCGCGACAAGCGGCGTGGTGGCGGCAGGTGTGGTGCCAGCGATCCTGCTCGGCACGGTTGCCGGCGTCTTCGTGGACAGGTGGAATCGAAAGACGACGCTCGTCGTGGCGAACGTGCTTCTCGCGCTAGCGACGCTGCCGCTGGTGGCGGTGGGCGACTCCTCGACGATCTGGCTCGTCTATCCGGTGGTGCTCGGCTCCTCGACGCTGGCGCTCTTCACGATGCCGGCCGAGAACGCGTTTCTTCCACGGCTCGTCGAAGAGGATCAGCTCCTCGCTGCCAACTCGTTGAACGCGCTCAATGACAGCCTCGCGCGGCTGATCGGTCCCGCGGCCGGTGGGGCTCTCGTCGCTCTGACCGGGCTCGCCGGGGTCGTCGTCTTTGACGTCGCCTCCTTCCTTGTCGCTGCCGCACTCATCGCCGCGGTTCGGACGTCGGGCGAGATCACCGAGGCCGGTGAAGCGACAACGGCCGCGATGCGCCGGTGGCGCCGTATGTGGCACGAGTGGCGGGAGGGGATCGCTCTCGTCGGCCGGGAGCGACCGGTGCGCGTGATCTTCGTCGTTGCTGCGATTACCGCCGTCGGGGAAGGCGTGTTCGCGGTGATGTTCGTCGTCTGGGTGCGGGAGATCCTGGAAGGAGGCGCGCTCGAGTTGGGTTGGCTGCAGACCTCGCAGGCGGTCGGCGGCTTGATCGGCGGCGCCGTAGGTGGCTGGGTCGGCGCCCGTCTGGCCCCTGCACGTCTGTTCGCGGCCGGGTTGATCGCCTTTGGCATCTTCGACCTCGCGCTCTTCAACTACCCGTTGCTGTTCAGCGGCGTCTGGCTCGGGCTCGGCCTGATGGTGCTCGTCGGGGCGCCTGGCGTATGGATCCTCGCGGCAGCGCGAACGATCCTCCAAATGCACGTCGTCGACGCGTACCGCGGCCGCATCTTCGCAGCACTTGGGACGACCGCTGGGCTGCTAATGCTTGTCGGAACGGTGGCGGCCGGCGTGGCGGGCGGATTTCTCGGCCCGATCGTGCTGCTCAACATTCAGGGCGGTGCGTACGTCGCGGCCGGCTTGTTCGTGCTCACGACGCTCTCAGCAAAACGCGCTGCCGCACCCATCCTTCGCTAGCCCTAGGGCGACGCGCAGTCACTCCGAAAGAATGTGAACAGCGTTCGAGCGAGTGTCGCACCAGTGCAACCCCCGTATCCGGACAACAGCAACGGCAACGCGAATCACCCTTTCCCTGGGGCAGTGTTCGGGAATGACGCCTGAGCGAGCGAGTACGACCGCGCGCTAACTTTCAGCAGCGCCGGACTGTCCGCGACAGCTCAGCTCGTAGTCCATCCCGCATCCGAACGAGCGCCCCGAGGGTCATCTCGTTCCGTGTGAGCAGGCCGGCGCGCAGAACGGCCTGGTAAGGCGACGTTGATCGAAATGAAGCGCCGATCCGCCGAGCAAGAACCTGACGCGCTTGATCCGCCACCGGTCTGCGCCGTACGCTGAAACCGTCGCTCGCGTCCACGAGCCGATGCACACGTCTTGGTCAGCCCCTGTGGAATAAGACGGGAGCGCAGGAGGCGAAGCGTCGCTCTTGACGAGGAACATCAGCCGCACGGACGGAGACGCGCGACTCCCGCCAGCCCTGTCACGACTCCGATGGCGAGCGCGAGGCACGCCGCGGCTGCTGCGACACCCAACCGGTACAACGGAAGTGTGCCAAAGCGCGCAGCGGAAACCTGGCTGCGCGACTGCGCGAGCGTCCCCTCGTTTCAGCGCCGCATAGGAGGCGCCAGTCCGAACGAATTGGCGGTGGCACGGGATGGGCCTGCAAATTGTTGGGTTTCTGTGAGTCGGTAGCGGGTCGCAGGAGATCGGGATAACTCGCCCCCGCTACTACGGAAGGTCCCGTTAGACGAGCTCATCGGCGCGGCAACACGGTTCTCTCGTCGACTTGCCGTCGCTTCGAAGAACGAGTAGGCGACCTGCGACGGCTCCGAGTGGTGCCGGACGGTAGCGCCGCGTCTTGCGGCGGCGGCGATCCACGGGAGAGCGGGTATGATCGGTGCTCGAGCCAGCGAGAGGAGGTTCGCCCATGGAGATGCTGGAAACCTCGCTTCGGGGTCGTGTCGGCGAGGTGCTCGACGCCCACAAGTCGCGCGAGTTTCTCTCCACGACCGGGCTGGAGGCGCGCGTCGACGAGCTCGTCCTGCGGACGCGCGGCCTCGAGCAGGCGTTGACCGAGCTCGCCGCGGAGGTGGAGAAGCTCGCCGGCGCGGAGAAGCGGTAGCCGGCGCCGACCGCTGCGCGCGCCCGCGAGCGGCGTCGGGCTCGCGCAGCGGCGTTCGCCAGGCATCTGTGCGACACTGGTGGAGCGCCTGGACCGGCTCACACGCCGACGAAGGTTGCATCTCCTCCGTTCGTGTTCGTCGCCCGCCGGCAGCGCGGACGAGCCTCTCACCGAGCGCCGCTTTCACGGCAGTCAGGAGTTGACACGATGAAGGGCTTGCAGAAGCCGAAGAAGGTCGGCAAGAAGCCGGCGCAGAAGACGCTCAAGGAACGGCGGACGGAGAAGCGCGCAGCCGCCCGGCACGCGCGCCCGCTCAGCGACTGATTGCGGCGCCGAGCTAGGCCGGCGCGGCGCGCGCGGCGGCGACGAGATCGTCGAGCTGCGCGGTCGCCACGGCGATGGAGGTGTCGGCTGCGCCGTAGTAGAGGCGGACTTCCCCGCTCTCGAGATCGTGCACGAGGCCGCACGGGAAGACGACGTTCGGGACGTCTCCCACCCGCTCGCACTCCTCGAGCGGGCCCAGCACCCACTCCGGCAGCCGGTGGAGCACGCGCGCCGGCTCGTCGAGCGCCGTGAGCGCGAGCCCTACCCGGTAGATGCCGCCAGCGACCGTCTCCTTGACGCCGTGGTAGATCAGGAGCCACCCGTGCTCCGTTCGCAGCGGCGGGGGGCCGATGCCGATGCGCAGAGAATCCCACCACGCGCCCTCGCGAGGCTGGAGGACGTGCTCCGGCGTGCTCCAGTTGACGAGGTCGGGGGAGCGCGAGAGCAGGATCTCGCCGCGGGAGCCGCCGTACTCGGTCTTCGGCCGGTGGAACAGGATCCACTTGCCGTCGATCCGTTCCGGGAGGAGCGCGGCGTTCTTGTCGTCCGGCTGGCGCACGATGCCGTTGCGCTCGACGCTGCGGAAGTCCTCCGTCGTGGCCATGTACACGGCGGGACCGGCGGGGCCGTAGGCGGTGCAGGTGATGACCCAGCGTCCGAGCTCGGGCGCGAAGACGACGCGGGCATCCTCGAAGCCCCATTGCTCGCTCTCCACACCCTCGGCCGGCTCCAGCAGGGGCGCGGGGTCGACCGCCCAATCGCCGATCCCGTCCGCGGAGCGGGCGACGGAGAGATGCGACACGCCGGTGAGGTCCTCGACGCGTGCGAGCAGCACGGTGGTGCCGTCGTCGAGGCGGGCGGCAGCCGGGTTGAAGACGGTGTTGACTGGATACGGCCAGTCGGCCGCCGTGAGGATCGGGTTGGCCGGGTGCCGATGGAAGAGCTCGCGCTGCGTCACGCCGGCTCGAGCGTGCGCTCGCGGAGGACGGACGAGAAACCGGCCGCATCGAGCAGCAGGGCGGAGCGGTGCAGGGCGAGCGTCGACTCGGCCCCCTGGTTGTCGTTCGTCGTCTCCTCGCCGAGCCCGTCGCTGCAGCCGCCGGTGGCGAAGTCGTAGAGCGGCCTGTGGAGTCGGTTGCGGCCGAGGAACCAGTCGTACGCGCGATGGGCTCGCACGGCGTGCTCACGCTCTTCGGTCACGGCGCACGCCGCGAGCTCGGCCTCGACGAAAGCGGAGGCGTCGAGCGGCTGCTCGTCGCCCGAACCGGGCGCCGGCTCGCCTCGTGTGCGCCCCCCGTGGCCCGTCAGGCGCAGCGTCCCCTCGCGCAGGCCGGACTCGTCGCCGAGCCAGCGCAAGGCCTCGAGGCCCCGGGCGACGACGTCGTCTCGCTCGAGCGCGGCGCCGCCGGCGATCAGGGCGTGCGGAAGACGCGCGTTGTCGTACGTGAGCCGGTCCTCGAACCACCGCCACGTCTCCGTCGCCGTAGCGTCGTACGCCGCCGAGAGTTGTTCCACGGAGCACTCGAGGAGGAGGCGGTCGGCCGAGCCCAGTCGGTCGGCATCGAGCTTCGCGAGCCCCAGCACCGTGTATGCGGCCGTCCGCAGCGACTCCTGCTGCATCAGCGTCGGCACGAGCCCGTCCAGGAGCCGCCGCGTCGGGCCCACCATGGCGGGCACCCACGCAGTAGAGAGGATCTCGCCCAGTGCCCAGACCGTGCGCCCCACGTGGTCGCCCACGTGCGGCTCGTCGAGCCAGCGGCGGTCGTAGCCCATGAAGTTGCGCATCCCCACGTTCGGTTCCGTCGCGTCGGCGAGGAACGCGAGCGCCCGGTACACGATGGCGGTCCAGGCCTGCTCGTCGCCGCGGTGTGCGAGCTCGAGCGCGACGATCGCGAGGCGCGACACGTCGTCGACGCAGTAGCCGCTCTGTCGGTTCGGGATCGCGCCGTGTGCGTGCTGCACGACTCCGACGTCGTCGACGAGCGTGAGCAGGTGATCGGTGCGCACGCTCGTCACGACCGGCTCCGTGCCTGCGATCCGTCGTCGCGGGGTGCGCTGCACGGCCTCCTGCAGCACGGCCGCCGTGGCCTCGGCCACCGACGGCCACGCCAGCTCCTCGCCCAGCCGGCGCGCCTCCGCGCGCGCTGCGGCGAGTCGCTCGGGCTTTTCGACGTACTGGGAGATCGCATCTCCCATGGCCGCGGCGTCGGCGAACGGGACGATCGTGCCGGCGCCCGACCCGAGCAGATCCTGAGCGTGCCAGTACGGCGTCGACACGACGGCGCAGCCGGCGGCGACGGCATAGGTGAGGGCACCTGACGAGATCTGCTCGAGCTGCCGGTACGGCGTGACGAACACGTCCGTGACGGCGAGCAGGTCGGCGATCTCCTCGACGGCGAGGAAACGATCGTCGAACTCGACGTGGTCCTCCAGCCCGCGGTCCCGCACCAGCTGCTCGAGCGAGAGCCGGTAGCGCTCGCCGTCCCGCCGCGCGACGTCGGGATGCGTCCGGCCGGCGACGACGTAGAGGGTCTCGGGGTGCCGGTCCACCACCGTGGCCAACGCGTCGATCGCCGTCTCGAGGCCCTTACCGGCCGAGATCAGCCCGAAGGTCGAGAGGACGAAGCGATCCCGTGTCCGCGTGTGGAGGGGACGTACCGGGCCGCCGTTCGACGTGCCCGCCGAGGCGACGTCTGCCGCCCGCCGCCGGAGGATCGACGGTGCCCCGTGCGGGACCACCCTCACCTTCTGCTCGGCGCACAGGCCTCTCTGGGTCAGGAGGCCGCGCCCGGTTTCGGTCATCACGATCACGAGCTCCGCCTGCTCGCACAGCGCGCCGAGCACCTTCGCCTGGTTCGGCGTCGGCTCCGACAACACCGTATGCAGCGTCACGACGAGCGGCTGTGCCAGCTCCTCCGCGAACGAGACCACGTACTCGCCGTCGCGCCCGCCGAAGATGCCGAACTCGTGCTGCAGGAGGACGACGTCGACGTCGAGCCGCCCGAGCAGCCTCGCCGCCCGCACGTAGTCGCCGCGAACAGCCTGCGCGATGGTCGCGACGAGGCCCGGGCGCTGCGGGCGCGACGGCTCGTCGACGACCACGACCCGCTCCACTCGGTCGACGCCGTCGACGCCGCTCAGGGAGGCCCGGACGTCGGCCGCGAACGAGCCGATGCCGCAAGCCCGTGGCGGGTAGGTCGAAACGATCGCGGCACGCACGGTCGCGGGCTCCTTCCGTCGAGAGTTCGGCGCGAGGCCGATGCGCCCGGCCCGGCCGGCTCGCAGGGAGATTAGCCGAGGCCGCTAGAGTCGCTCCTCGTGGCCCGTTCGGGATCGCCGGAGTCGCGCGGAGGTGGTGTCGCTGCCGGCTGTCTCCTTCCCCCGGGGAGTGCCGCCGGATGAAGGTCGCGGTGCTCGGGCCGATCGCGTGGCGGACGCCGCCGTGGCACTACGGCCCGTGGGAGCGGGTCGCCGGGCTGATCGCCGACGGCCTCGCGGCACGCGGCGTGGACGTGACGCTGTTCGCGACGCTGGACTCGGAGACGCCTGCGCTGCTCGACGGGGTCGCCGCGCACGGCTACGAGGAGGACGACGAGCTGGACGGGCGCGTCTGGGAGGCGCTGCACGTCGCACACGCGTTTGCCCGCTCGGGCGAGTTCGACCTGGTCCACAGCCACCTCGACTGGCTGCCGCTCGCCTTCGACCGGCTCGCGGAGGCGCCGCTCGTGACCACGATCCACGGCTTCTCCGGCGCGGCCACCCTGGCTGCGTACGAGCGCTCGCGCTCGGCGTTCGTCTCGATCTCGCTGGCCGACCGGGCGCCGACGCTCGAGTACGTCGCGAACGTCTACCACGGGGTCGACCTCGGAGAGCTCCCGTTCGACCCCGTGGGGGGGGACCACCTCGTCCACTTCGGCCGGATCCACCCGGACAAGGGCACCGCGGACGCGATCGAGATCGCCGCCCGTGCGGGTCGCCGGCTCGTCCTCTGCGGCATCGTCCAGGACGAGCGGTACTTCGTCCAGCGGGTCGAGCCGCACGTCGACGGCGACCGCGTCGTCTACCTCGGCTCCGTCGGCCCGGAGCAGCGGGCGGAGGTGCTCGGTAGCGCCGCGGGCCTCCTGCATCCGATTCACTTCGACGAGCCGTTCGGGCTCTCCGTCGTGGAGTCGATGGTGTGCGGGACGCCGGTGCTCGCCTACGCGCGCGGCTCGATGCCGGAGGTCGTCGACGAAGGCGTCACCGGCCTGCTCGTCGCGAACGTCGGGGAGGCCGTCGGTGCCGTCGAGGGGCTGGCGGCGCTCGACCGCCTCGCCTGCCGGGAACGGGCGGCCCTCCGCTTCTCGGCGGAGCGCATGGTCGACGACTACCTCCGCGTGTACGAGCGCGTGCTCGCGCGTCGGCGCTGAGCTTTGCTCGCGCTCCCGCCGTCTCCGTGACGCTCCGCCCTGAGCTACCAGCGCGAGCGTTCGGGAGTGTGCCTGTTGCCTCGCCGACGTCCCGTTCGGGGGGAGATACTCGCGCGGGTCGTACTCGTCTGAGGAGCAGTCATGCGCGGAGCGGTGGTGGTGCTAGTGCTGGTGGGTGTGCTGTGCTTGGCTGCGTGCGGCGGTGACGAGGACGACGCGGCGAACGGGAACGTTGCCGCGACCACCGCGCCACGTGGCGAACCGGTCGTGATTCGGACGAAGATGGACATCGCCGACACCGAGCGCGCGGAACCGATCGCCACCGGCGAAGTCCTCGAGGGTTCCACCCTCGGGGACTCGGAATTCTGCGCGGGCGGGACGGTCCGGGATTCCCACGGGAGTAGCGATCCGACCGTGTGGTTGATCGTCGAGACGATCACCTGCCCGGAAGGCACCGTGAAGTTGCGCTTCAGGCCGGAACCGGCGCGGGGGATGAAACAGACGGGCTCGTGGACGATCTTCAGCGGCACCGGCACCTACGAGGGCCTACGCGGGAGCGGCGAGATGGAGGTCGTGTACGGCCCCGATGCCGACTCACCGGCTCACGTGACGTTCAGGGGGACGGTCACGCGCTAGAACTCACGGCGGAAGGTGCTTGGGACACGGCAGCCGATGAACGCACCGTGCCGAAAGGATCTTTGAGCCTCCGCCTGCGCCGGCGTTCTCAATGTGCACCGAGCGCGTCTGGTCAGTCGCCGGGTTGCCCGCCAGGCGACGTCTCGCGGGATGCGTCATGGTGAGGAGACGGTGGCGGTGCCCCTCGAGCGGCTCGACCTCACGCAGCAGGACGTTGCCGCGGCCGTTCTCGGGCTGCAGCGGCGCGCGTACGGGATCGAAGCGGCACTCATCGGCTCAGACGAGATCCCGCAGCTAACCGAGACGCTCGAGGAGCTGCAGGCTTCAGGAGAGACCTTCCTCGGCGCCTACCTCGAGGAGACCCTTGTCGGGGCGATCTCTTGGCGTGCCGTCGGCCGCGTCATCGATCTGCATCGGCTCGTGGTCGATCCGGACTGCTTTCGCACTGGAATCGGCGCCGCACTGGTTCGGGCCGCGCTCGCGGCCGAGCCGGAGGCCGACCGCGCTGTCGTCCAGACTGGCAGCTCCAACGTGCCCGCGAAGCGGCTCTACCGCCGCGAGGGCTTCGAGGAGATCGACGAAGTCGATGTCGTGCCGGGCTTGCGGGTGACGCGTTTCGGCAGACGGCTGTGATGCGAGTCGACTTGCAGAGGCGGCCGGGAGCGGCGTCCGGTGGACAGAGAGCCGGCCCGCGCTGGTTCACACGCGCCGAGAGTCACGACATCCGCCGGGGCCGGCGTTCGCGAGTGTCCCTTAGTTCGGCGGCAGTGTCCCCGGCATCAGGAACGCTCCGCACGACCGGATTTGCCTCACCGTCGGCGAAATAGAGTCCCTCGGGCCCGTGGCCGAACGAGTCCTCACGCTGCGAGAACTGAACCGTGCGACAGTCGCTCGGCAGCTCCTCCTCCACCGCGCGCGACTCTCGCCAACGGCGGTGATCGAGCGCCTCGTCGGGATGCAGGCGCAGTCGCCGCAATCTCCGTACGTCGGTATCTGGAGCCGCACGACGGGGTTCCGGCGCGGCTCGCTCGAGCGACTTCTCCGGCGGTACACGATCGTAAGGGCGACGGCTACGCGGCAGACGCTGCACCTTGTCACCCCGCGCGACTACGCGCTCATCTGGGCGGCGATGAGCGAGACGAACTTCCCCTGGGAGACAGAGCGGGCGAAGCAGCTCGCGCTGTCGGTGCGCTCCCTCGCGGCGGAACGACCCGTGACGTCGGCGGAAGCGATAGCCCAACTGGAGAACGAGTACGGCGTCGATGCGCGCCGCGCCTGGCGGATGGCGCGTACCGCCGCGCTCATCGTCCACCACCACGAGAGGGCGCTCTGGCAGCCGCGCAACGACGGCCGGTTCGTCGCGATCGACGAGCCGCAGCCGCACGTCCCCGTCGAGGCGCGGGCCGAGATCTTCCGCCGCTACCTCGCGGCCTTCGGCCCTGCGACGCGTCGCGACATCGGGGCGTGGAGCAGGATGCGCGTTGCGGAGATCGACGCTGCGCTGGAGCTGCTCGAGCCGCTGCGCCGCTTCCGCGACGAGCAGGGCCGGGAGCTCCTCGACCTCCCAGGAGCGCCGCTGCCGGACGCCGAGACCCCGGCGCCCGTCCGCTTCCTGCCGAAGTGGGACAACGTCCTGCTTGCCTGGGCCGACCGCGCGCGCGTGCTCCCGGAGGTCTACCGGAAAACGGTGATCAAGGCGAACGGCGACGTCGCGCAGACGTTCCTGGTCGACGGATTCGTCGCCGGGATCTGGCGCGTCGACGACGGCCGTGTCGTGCTGGAGCCGTTCGAGCCGCTTTCAGCCGCGGCGCGGCGTGAGATCGAGGACGAGGCAGGGCGTCTGGAGGCGTTCCTCGCCGAGCCCTAGTCGCGCTCCGCGAGCAGCTGCTGCATCATGCCCATCTCGATCACTCCTCAGGCGCTGCCTCGCCGTGCCGACGAAGTGGAGGTAAGTCCGAAGAGCTGCCGAGGAACGTGTGTGGCTCGCCCGGCTCGACAATCAAATGCAAATCGCCTTCCATGCACTCGGCGTCAGTACGTCCCCTGGCGCTACCGGCTGACACAGACCTTCGGCAGGAGTGGGAGAGGCGCTCGTGTCCAGAAGCGAGCTCCCACACCTGCTGCAGCAGAGAACCGCCGCCTGGGCCAGCGTTCGCGGATGACGCCTGAGCTTGCTTACGCTTGGCGGTGTGTTCGAGCGTTTCTTGGATCGTTATCCGCCCGGAGGGCGGGGCGGCGGGAGATGTGGAACCCTGGCGCGCTTCTCGCTGTCGCAGGTTATGAGGATCTCGCACGTCGGGTAGCCGGGTTACCGCTTGGCGGCGGCGTTCTGAGGATTGTGTCGGCCGATAAAGGAGCTGCGGCA
>DASQNG010000095.1:0-4856 GCA_035645095.1 Gaiellaceae bacterium
CGGCGGCGGCGCCGGAGCTCCGCAGCCTCCGCTTCCTGAGCGACTTCCGCGAGCCGCCGATCCCGCCCGGGAAGAAGTCGCTCGCGTTCAGCGTCGAGTTCCGCTCGGCCGAACGGACGCTCTCCGACGGCGACGCGGTCGTGCTGCGGGAGCGGATCGTCGCCGCTCTGCACGAGCGCTTCGACGCCGAGCTGCGGGCGTAGCGACTGCCGTTCCTCCGGCGAGCGAACGTCGGCCCCGGCCGCTGCTGCGCGAGCCGTCGGCGCGGCGAAAACCGATCGGGCGCGGCGCGCGTAGAGTCCGGTCGATGCACCGCCTGCTCCTCGCCGCAATCGCCGTCGCCCTGTTCGCTCCTGCCGGTGCCGCGGCCGAGAACGGCAAGCTCGTCGCCACCGTCGGGCCGGGATTCACGCTCACGCTGGCCGACGCAGCCGGCGCGCCCGTCTCGAAGCTCGACCCCGGCACGTACGACATCACCGTGCGCGACCTCTCGCCGGAGCACAACTTCCATCTCTTCGGCCCGGGCGTCGACCGCTCCACGAGCCTCGAGGGAACCGGCACGACGACCTGGACGGTGACGTTCCGCGACGGCCGCTACACCTTCGTCTGCGACCCGCACTCGGCGGCGATGCGCGGCACGTTCGTCGTCGGCACGCCGCCGCCGCCCGCGCCGCCGCCGGCTGCGCCGAAGCCCCTGACGGCGACGGTCGGCCCGGGGAACACGATCTCGCTCCGGAACGCAGCCGGGACGAGCGTCCGCACGCTGCCCGCGGGGACGTACGCGATCACGGTCCGCGACCGTTCGAAGCTGCACAACTTCCATCTTGTCGCGCCCGGCGTGAACCGGCGGACGGCCCTGGCGGGAGTCGGCACCTTCACCTGGAAGCTCACCCTTCGCCGCGGGAAGCTCACCTACTTCTCCGACCGCGCCTCGCCCGTCCTCCGCCGTTCCGTCGTCGTCCGCTAGCCGACCACGCGCCTGCTCGGCTTCACGAGGCCCGCGTCCGGGCCGCCCGCTGCGTGGATCTCCGCCTCGCGGTCGACCTCCGAGTTGAGCTCGGCGCCGAACAGGAGCGCGAACGCCGAGTAGTTGAGCCAGAGCAGCAGCACGATGCCGCTGGCAAGGGCGCCGTACGTCTTCGAGTACGAGTCCGAGAAGCTCGTGTACAGCGCGAACAGGCCGGACAGCGCGAGCCACGTGACCGCGCCGACGAACGACCCCGGCGACACCCACTTCCACGCCCGCACGTCGACGTTCGGGGCGAGGTAGTAGACGATCGCGAAGAAGAGCAGGATCGCCACGAACGCGATCGGCCACCGGAGCAGGTTCCAGACCCAGTGGAACGCGCCGCCGAGGCCGGCGTGAGCGGCGATCGCCTGACCGAGCGGCCCGCCGAAGACGATCAGGAGGAGGAGCCCGGCTGTCGTGAGGCCGGTGAGCGCCACGAGGACGATCGCCGTCAGCCGTGTCTTCCAGAACGGGCGCGTCTCCACGCGGTCGTAGGCGCGGTTGACCGCCTTCACGACCGACCCCATCGCGCCGCTCGCAGCCCACGTCGCCCCTGCCGCGCCCGCGACGAACGCGACCACGGAGGGGGACTTCGCCGTGTCCCGCTGCAGCGTGTCGACCGTCTCCAGCACCGCGCCGGGCGCGATCGGCGCGAGGAAGTCGCGGAGCGCGTCGTACGCGTTCACCAGGTCGAGCAGTCCGACGAGGAAGATCATCGCCGGGAAGAACGCGAGCAGGGAGCTGTAGGCGATCTGCTGCGCGAGACCCATGCAGTCGTCGCGCAGGAACGCCTGGAACGACCGTTTGAAGACCGTACCCCACTCGCCGGCGGAGAGCCTGCGCGGGCTCGCCGGCGGCCGGCCGACGTGGGCCGTCGTCGGCGCCGGCTGCGGCATCTACCGTTCGCGGCCCTTGCGGGCGAGGAAGCGCATCGTCGCGCCGACCCCGCCCGCGAGGAAGAAGCCCGCCCCGAGGGCCCCCGCCGCCGCCCCAGGCAGCCGCGCCCGGAGCTTCGCCGAGACGTCCGTCACCTCGCCCACGCCGTCGCGCAGCTCGTCCACGGCCTGCGCGAGCTGCTCCCGCTCCAGTTCGATCTCGCGCCTGACCGCCTCCGGAGTGCGCCCGTTCGTCATCTCGTCCCGCCTCTCAGCGCCTCGGTCGTCTTCTTCGCCTCGGCGATCGCCTGCTCCGGCACCGGCGGCGAGCCCCGCTTGATGCGCCGCAGCGCGAGCGCCCCGAGGACGCCCGCGAGCAGGAAGAGCGAGAGCGTCACGATCGCGAGCGCGAGCCACAGGTCGAGCACGAGCGCGAGGGCGACCGCGATCGTCGCGAGCAGGAAGCCAAGCGCGTAGAGGCCGAGCAAGGCCGCAGCGCCGCCGAGCGCCGCTCCGCCACCGAGCGCACCCGCCTTCCGCTTCAGCTCGAGGCCGGCGAGCTCCAGCTCGAGCCGCGCCAGCGCGCTCGCGTGCTCCGCGACCTGCTTGGCCGCCGCGCCGACCCCCGGCTTCTCCGGCTGGTCGGGCGTGCCGGCGGCGGTGCTACCTGCGGCGGGGGTGCGCATGGCCCCTCCAGTCGATCAGCTTGGCGAGGGCGATTCCGGTCGCGAAGGCCGCCCCGACGACGACGAGCGGGTTCCGCTCCTCGCCCTCGCCGTGCCGCGGCCGCGGGCCGAGCTGGGGCACCGACGGCGCGCGCGGCGCCGTGCCGGGCGGCAGGTCGGTGGGCGACTCGCCCCGGGCGCGTGCCGCGATCAGCGACGGCTTCAGCTTGCGCACGAACGCGGCGTCGTCGGCGAGCTCCTCGGCGAGCTTCCCGGTGAGGCCGCCCTTCGCAGCTGCCTTGCGCGAGAGCTGCTCGAGCTTCGCCGCCGCCCCGTCCACGACGCCGTCGCCCTTCGTCCGCACATGCGGCCCCAGACCCGAACTCATCGCTTCGCCGGCGGTTGCTCGCCCGTCGCGACGCGCCAGATGCCGGACGCCGCCCGTCTCGCGACCATCGTCGCGGCGGCGCCGAGAGCGCCGTAGAGCACCGTCCAGAGAACCTTGCGCAGCATGCGCGAGAGGTTGCCGTGGCCCGGGTTCGGCAAACCTAGCCGACCGTGCCCGGGCGTAAGCTGGACGCGTGGGGGAGGGCGAGCGGGAGCTGCGGAAGGACGAGCGGCAGCGCCTGGTCGCGAGTGTGATCGCGCGGCGTCGCGTCGGGACGCAGCACGAGCTCCAGGAGGTGCTCGCCACCGCCGGCTGCGCGGTCACCCAGGCCACGCTCTCGCGCGACCTGCGCGAGCTGGGCGTCGAGAAGGTGGAGGACGCCTTCGGGCGGCCGCGCTACGAGCTGCCGGGGCGGCGCCGCAGCGACCCTCGCGAGGCGCTCCTGGCCGTGCTGCGGCAGGCGCGGCGTGAGGTGACGGCGGCGCAGAACATCGTCGTCGTCCGCACAGACGTCGGCACCGCCGGAGCGGTCGCACGCGCCCTCGACCGCGCCGAGCACCCGCTCGTCGTCGGCACGCTCGCGGGCGACGACACGTGCCTCGTGATCACGCGCGACGCCGCCGACGCGGCCGCGCTCGCACGCGAGCTCTCCTGACGGGCGCTCCGGACGCGCTCCGGACTCTAGGTCAGGTCGGTCGTGTCGGGGCGGACCTCGGCGCTCGGCGGCACTTCGCCGTGCTCGCCGAGCTCGCGGAAGGCGGCCTCGTCGAGGTCGAGCTCGATCCGCCCCTCGGTGATCGCGCCCACGCGCTCGGCGGGCACGTAGCGGGCGGCCCGCAGGAAGCCCGGTGACACCGCGAGCCCGTTGAAGATGTCCTTGCCGGTGTCGCCGACGACCTCGTCCACCGTGCCGAGGTCGCTGCCGTCGCTCCCGACGACGTCCCAGCCGCGCTCGACGACGAGCCAGGAGACGGGGTCGCTCACGCGGTCCGTCCGTCGAGGTGCCACACGGGGCCCTGTGTCGCGACGTTGTGCGTGTCGGCGAGGGCGCGCAGGATCGCGACGCGGCCGCGGATCCCGTCCTCGTCGACCCGCGCGAGGCACCGCCCTACCATCTCCCCGGACGCGCCGTAGCCGAAGCGGCGCGCGCAGCGAAAGCGCAATGCCGTCTGGCCGGGGGGGCGGGAGGGGTTGAGCGGCGAGAGCAGGAGCGCCGTCCGCGCGACGTGGTCGGTCGACGTCAGCTCGACCTCGCAGAGGAGGTCGCTCCAGTCGGGCGGGAGCGACGCGAGCGCCGCCTGCCACGCGGTCTCGAGGCTCGCCGCGGCGATCGCCTCGGGCCGCGGCACGTCCTCGGTCGCGACGAGCGTCAGCGTCGCCCGGATCCGCTCGTCGTCGACGCGGCGGAGCAGCCGCCGCACCGCATCGGGCCCGGCCGCGGTCCCGCGGCGCGACGCCGCGAACCGGAGCTCGGAGCCGGCGCGCCCGGGCGTCGCAGGGCCGAGCAGCGCCGCCGCGCGTGGCACCTTCGCCTCGTCGCGGACGGCCAGCGCGAGGCGCGCGTCCGCCCACCCCTCGGGCAGGCTGTCCTCGATGCGGCGCCACTGGTCGACCAGCCTCACAGGGTGTCAGCTTAAATGACCCCGTCATGGCGAAGGTCGAGGACAGGACGAGCGCGGCAGAGGCGCTCTCGGATGAGCGGCTGCGCGAGCTGTTCCGCGAGATGCTGCTGATCCGGCGCTTCGAGGAGAAGGTCGAAGAGCGCTTCCGCGCGGGTGAGCTGCCCGAGTTCCTGCACGTCGCGCTCGGCCAGGAGGCGGTCGCGGCCGGCGTGATGGCCGCGCTCGAGCCCGACGACACGATCATGTCCACGCACCGCGCGCACGGCCACGTGCTCTCGAAGGGAACGCACCCGAACG
>DASQNG010000096.1:0-5335 GCA_035645095.1 Gaiellaceae bacterium
AACCCGGCTGAGATGCAGAGCGCGATCGACATCACGATCCGCCGCTATGGCCGAGTACACGAACCTCGAAGGGGCCTTCGCCCGCCGGGCGATCATCGAACGCGCGAAGGGGATCATGATGGCCCGGCAGGCGATCGACGAGAAGAGGGCCTTCAAGCTCCTCGGCGCCCAGTCGCATCGGTCCGGCCGCAAGCTGTTCCAGGTCGCCGAGTCGGTCATCGAGAGCCATCTGCTGCTCGTGCCGCCGTCGAGCTGACCGGCTGCTGCCGCCCGAGCCGTTGACCGTTCGGCGGGTCGGCCATGTGCGCGCGCAGCGATCGCGGCGCGCCGGCGAGTTCTCGAGAAAGCGCGAGCGCTTTCGCTGCTGCCGGTGATCTGTCAAGATCGCCCTGTGCTCGCCGCCCGCGCCCTCTTTGCCGTCGTTACTACAGGGGTAGCCGCAGCTCTGCTGCTGGCGGGGCTGCCGCTTGGCGCGGTCGCGGTCGTGACAGCCGCTGTGCTCGGCCGACGCGCCGCCGAGAACGGCCGTTTCCGCGGCCTGCTGACGAAGCACTCATAGCCGGCGGAGCCACGGGTGGTCACCCCCTCCTCGCGGTGTGTGCTCCCCCTCGGGTCGTTCCGGCGAGGTGCCTGCTGCCCCGGCGAGCCGTGAGAACGCGCCACGACCCCGACGGCGGGATGTTCCATGACTGACACTCCGGACCTCCTGGTCAGGCCGTGACCGTTCCGGAGGCAGAGCTGAAGCAGACGAGCGACGGGCTCATCCCCCAGGGCGACGGCTGGTTCGTGCTCAACGCACGCGACGCGACGTGGATCCGGAGTGAGGAGCGCGGGCAGGACACCGACTTCCAAGGCGGGCAGGAGTGGGCGCAGCTCGGGTTCCGCATCCAGGTCGTCGCTCCCGGGCAGCGGGGCATGTACCACGGCGAGCGAGGCCAGGAGGACTTCCTCGTCGTCTCCGGCGAGTGCGTGCTCGTGATCGAGGGCGAGGAGCGCCCCCTGCGGGCCTGGGACTTCGTCCATTGCCCGCCGTGGACCCGGCACGTCTTCGTGGGGACGGGCGAAGGGCCGTGCGTGATCGTCATGGCCGGCAGCCGGGTCGGCGGATTCGAGGTCGTCTATCCCATGGACGAGGTCGCAGCGAAGCACGACGCGAGCGTGCTGCAGGAGACGTCGAGCCCGGACGAGGCCTACGCGCGCTGGGAGCCCGAGGAGCGAACGAGCTACCACGAGGGCTGGCTGCCCTCCTGAGCCACCCGAGCCGTCACCGCCACACGTTCCGACCCGCGCGGAAGCGGTTCGTGTGAGGGCACGCGCGGAGGCAACGATCGGGCTGGAGCCGTTTCTCGGAGGCGGTACGGCCGGTTCCTGCACGTCGCGACGGGCGCCAGAACCTGAGGCCCTGCGGGTCGAGTCACGGACGTGCACGTTCTCGTGCCGGACGACAAACCGACGCGCCCGAACCGACGTAGGACCGGACGCATGCGACGCGTCGCGCCACTCCTCGCGGTCTTCCTGCTTCTCCTCGTAGGCTGCGGTGGGGGCGGCGACGATGACGACCAGGCGCAGGCGCCGGTCGCGACGACCGCGGCAACGGACGCCGCCTCGGGAGAGGCGGTCTTCGCCGAAGCCGGGTGCGGTGGCTGCCACACGCTCGCTGCTGCCGGCTCGAACGGCAACGTCGGCCCGAACCTGGACGAGCTCGCGCCGGACGCGGGCGAGGTCGAGGAGCAGGTCCGCAACGGCGGCGGCGGGATGCCGGCGTTCGAGGACACCCTGTCTGACGGCGAGATCGACGCCGTCTCCCGCTACGTCGCTGACGCGGCGGCGGGATAGACGCCCGCCCGGCAGCAGCCCGAAACGCCCCGGTGTGCGCGGGCCGACGAGCGCCACCGACCGCGCCGCCTGGTTGCCCGAGCGCTGGGGGACTGCGGCGGAGGGACCACGGCGCTCGGAGCGGGCGTCGGCGCGCAGGACCGCTACCCTGGGTCTGTCTTCAGAGCGCGTACCTGCGGTGCCCGGCACCTCTCTTACCGTTCGTGATCAGTGGGTAAGGAGGTGTTTTTTCAATGGCAACAGGAACCGTGAAATGGTTCGACGACGCGAAGGGCTACGGCTTCATCGCACCGGCGGACGGAGGCAAGGATCTCTTCGTGCACCACAGCGGCATCTCGGGCGACGGCTTCAAGTCCCTCACCGAGGGCGCGAAGGTGGAGTACGAGGCCCGCGAGGGTCAGAAGGGCCCCGAGGCGTTCAACGTCTCGCCGACGGCGTAGGCGCCGGCGCGCCTCGTGCGCGCCCGCCTCGTTGGCAGGAAAACGCTCACGGGCGCGGACACACGTCCGCGCCCGTGACGTTTCCGCCTCAGTTCACCAGCTAGTCGTCCGCGGCGTCCGCGCGGGCGGCCGCGACCGCCGCGGCGTCGGCCGCCTCGGCGGCCCTCGTCGTCCGCTCGTCCGAGCGGCCGGCGTTCACGAGGACGAGCCGGGCGGCGATCGACGCCGCCGCCGCCGCGAGGTCGGCCGCGGCAGCTGCATCGCCGCGCACGTTCGGGTTCCCGTCCGCCGCGACCTCCGCCGCGAGCGCAGCGACCTCCGCCGCCGCCTCCCCGATCTGCCGCGGGACCTCGACGATCCGTGCCCGCGTCTCCTCGTTCTGCTCCGCGACGAACGCGGCGTACGCCTGTGCATCCGCGTCGGCGAGCGGCTCGAGGAGCGCCCGCAGCTCCTCGGCCCGCCCCACGGCGTGTGGGCGGCGCTCCCACTCGTCGGACGCGAACCGCGCCGCCATCGCCGCAAGACCTGCCGCGAGCGCCGCCGCCACGGCGGCGACGGCTCCTCCGCCGGGCGCAGCCGTGCGCGCCGGAACGGCGTCCAGGAACTCCTTCAGCGACAGGTCGAGGAACGACTCAGAAGAGGCCGACAGTGCGGCCCTCCTCGTCCAGGTCGATCCCGAGGGCCGCGGGCGAGACCCCGAGCCCCGGCATAGTCTGCATCGTGCCGCAGAGGGCGACCAGCCAGCCGGCGCCCGTGTAGGCGCGGAGGTCGCGAACCGTCACGTCGAAGCCGGTGGGTGCGTTCGCGAGCTGCGGGTCGTGCGAGAGCGAGAGGTGCGTCTTCGCCATGCAGATCGGCAGCGCGTCGAGCCCGTCCGCGGTGAAGCGGGCGATCTTGTCGCGGGCGGTCTGGAGGAAGACGGTGCCGTCGGCGCCGTAGACCTTACGGGCGATCGCCTCGATCTTCGCGTCAATCGGCTCGTCGAGCTCGTAGGTGTGGCGGAACGCGTTCGGCTGCTCGGCCGCATCCGCGACCGCCTCCGCCAGCGCCGTCGCACCGTCGCCGCCCCGCTCGAAGCCCTCGCTCGGCTCGGCCGCGTGCGCGCCGTACTCGAGCGCGAGCCGGCGCACCGCCTCCAGCTCCTCCTCGCGGTCGTCCGGGAAGCGGTTGACCGCGACGACTGCCTTCAGCCCAAAGCGCTCGACGTTCCGCAGGTGACGCTCGAGGTTCGCGGAGCCGCGCTCGAGCGCAGCGAGCCCGCCGCCGGGGTCGCCACCGTGGTGCTTCAGCGCCTTCGTCGTCGCCACGAGCACGACGGCGTTCGGCGACACGGCGCCCGCGCGGCAGACGATGTTGAGGAACTTCTCCATCCCCATGTCCGAGCCGAAACCGGACTCGGTCACGACGTAGTCGCCGAGCTTGAGCGCCACGCGGTCGGCGACGACCGAGTTGTTGCCGTGCGCGATGTTCGCGAAGGGCCCGCAGTGGACGAGCGCCGGCTGCCCCTCGATCGTCTGGACGAGGTTCGGCTTGAGCGCGTCCTTCAGCAGGACGGCCATCGAGCCCGCGGCGCGGAGCTGCTCGGCCCGCACCGGCTCGCCGTCGTACGTGTACCCGAGCGTGATCGCCCCGAGCCGCCGGCGCAGGTCGTGCACGTCGCGCGCGACGGCGACGATCGCCATCACCTCGGACGCCGCGGTGATGTCGAAGCCGGTCTCGCGGGGGTAGCCGTTGGCGCGGCCGCCGATGCCGACGACGATCGTCCGCAGGGCGCGGTCGTTCACGTCGAGGCAGCGCCGCCACCCGATCGTGAGCGGGTCGATCCCGAGCCGGTTCCCGTGCAGGAGGTGCGCCTCCAGCATCGCCGCCAGCAGGTTGTTGGCGGCGCCGATCGCGTGGGTGTCGCCCGTGAAGTGGAGGTTCAGGTCCTCCATCGGGAGCACCTGCGCGTAGCCGCCGCCGGCGGCGCCGCCCTTGATCCCGAAGACGGGCCCGAGTGACGGCTCGCGCAGGCAAAGCACGCTGCGCCGCCCGGTGCGCCCGAGGCCCTGCGCGAGCGACACGGCTGTGACGGTCTTCCCCTCGCCGGACTGCGTGGGTGTGATCGCCGTGACACAGACGAGCTTCCCGTCGGGAGCGCCGGCCAGGCGGTCGAGCACCGACAGGTCAACCTTCGCCTTCGTCCGCCCGTACGGCTCGACCTCCTCCGGCAGCAGGCCCGCGGCGGCCGCGACCTCGTCGATCGGCCGCAGGACGGCGCTCTGCGCGATCTCGAGGCTCGACGGCAGCGACGCGCGCACGCGCCGATCCTACGCCGTCTCGCGGAGGAGCCCGCTCGCCACGACGAGCTCGGTCGCGAGCGTCTTGTAGCCGTTTCGGTCGAACAGCACGGTCATCTTGTCGCGCTCGTATCGCTGAACGACTCCGCGCCCCCACTCCGCGCGCTCGACGGCGGCCCCGAGGGGGAACGGCATCTCGGAGTGGGCGGCGACGACCCCCTCCTCGCAGCTGTCGCAGTTGCCGCATGGCGCGTCGAACGGCTCGCCGAAGTAGTTCAGCAGGTACTCGCGCCGGCAGTCCCGCACCTCGGCGTAGCCGCGCATCATGTCGACCCGCGAGCGGTCGAACGCGCGCCGCCGTTCGTCTGCGTCCGCGGCGCGCTCCACGAGCTCGTCGACCGACGCGCCACCGTCGCCGGCGATCACGTCCCCCGTCGGCAGCACACGGGCCGCTCCCACGTCCTCGAGGCGGCCGAGCGCGAGCGCGAGCCGCGAGTCGGTGAGGCCGGTCTCCTCCTTCAGCTCCGCGGCGTCGACGAGCCCGCCAGCGGCTGCCACGGCCTCGGCGACCTCCTGGAGCGTCTCGCCGCCGACGCCGCCCGAGGCGAAGAACCGCCGCAGCCCGACGTCCTCGGGGCGGTAGAAGAGGCGTGCTTCGGCCGGGGATCCGTCGCGGCCGGCCCGCCCGATCTCCTGGTAGTAGGCATCGAGTGACTCGCTGATGTCGGCGTGGAAGACGAAGCGCACGTTCGGCTTGTCGATCCCCATCCCGAACGCGGT
>DASQNG010000097.1:0-12030 GCA_035645095.1 Gaiellaceae bacterium
CGCCGAGAAGCCGCAACGCCGTCGTCTCCAGCTGGCGGATCCGCTCCCGCGTCAGCCCGAGGTCCTTTCCGATCTGCTCGAGGCTCGCCCCCTCGCCATGGCCGGCGAGGCCGAAGCGCCGCTCGAGCACCTCGCGCTCGCGCTCCGGCAGCTGCGCCACCGCCTCACGCACGCGCTGCTGCTCCAGCGACACGCCTGCGAGCTCGACCGGGTCGTCGGCCGACGTGTCGCCGAAGAGGTCGCCGAGCTCGCCGTCGCCGTCACCGACGGCCTGGTTCAGCGACACCGACGCCTCGACCGCGTCGAGGGCCTCTGCCGCGTGGTTCAGCGGCAGCTCGGCAGCCGACGCCAGCTCCTCGAGCGTCGGCTCGCGCCCGAGCTTCACCTCGAGCGCCTGCCGGATCCGGCGCAGCTTCAGCCGCCGCTCCTGGACGTGCACGGGGATCCGGATCGTGTCGGACTGGTTGGCGACCGCCCGCTGGCACGACTGGCGGATCCACCAGGTGGCATAGGTCGAGAACTTGAAGCCCTTGCGGTAGTCGAACTTCTCGACGGCTCGGTTGAGGCCGATCGTCCCCTCCTGGATCAGGTCGAGGAGCGGCAGCCCATGACCCTGGTAGCGCTTCGCGATCGACACGACGAGGCGCAGGTTCGCGTTCACCATGCGCTCCTTCGCGGCGGGGTCGCCCCGCTCGACGCGCTTCGCGAGCGCGACCTCGTCGGCGGCGGTGAGCAGGTTGTGCTTCCCGATCGAGTTCAGGAAGAGCTGCAGGCTGTCGGTGACGCCGCCCGCGGAGGGCGTCAGGTCGAGTGCCCGCTCCGGCGCAGCCTCGACGGGCTCGATGTCGACCTCCGCCGCGGCGAGCGCCTCGCGCACGGACTCGAGCGCCTCGTCGTCGAGCTCGTGCTCGGTCGCGAGTGCCTCGAGCTCGTCGGCGCGGACGCTGCCGCGCTCCTCCGCCTCCGCCAGGAAGCCGGATACATTCTCATTCAGGGCGTCGTGGCCCAGCGTTGGGTTCTTCAGCATGTTCCTCCGTCCAGAGGGTGTGGTCAGGGGTCGCAACGCTCGCCCGGACGCGGGCAGCCGGCGGCCGCACTCTCATCAACGTCCTGCGCAGCTCTTTTCTTCCCGAAACGTCCGAAACGGACGGCTACGCTGCGGCGGTGCTGAGCCCGGCCGTCGAGAACCTCGTCGCTCAGCTCACACGGCTGCCCGGGATCGGCACCCGGACGGCGCAGCGGCTCGCGTTCCACCTCCTCTCGGCGCGGAAGGACGACGCGCTCGCGCTCGCGGCCGCCATCGAGGAGGTGAAGGAGCGCGTGCGGTTCTGCACCGAGTGCGGCAACCTGACGGAGGAGGAGGTCTGTGCGATCTGCTCCGACGCCCGGCGCGACCGCACCGTCGTCTGCGTCGTCGAGCAGCCCGTGGACGTCGTCTCGCTCGAGCGAACGCACGAGTACCGCGGCCTCTACCACGTGCTCGGCGGCTCGCTCTCCCCGCTCGACGGCGTCGAGCCGGAGCACCTGCGGATCTCCGAGCTGCTCCAGCGCGTCGCGGGCGGTGAGATCCAGGAGGTCGTGCTCGCGACCAACCCGAACATGACCGGCGAGGCGACCGCCGCCTTCCTCGCCGACCGCGTCCGCGGCCGGGTCCGCGTCACCCGGCTCGCGAGCGGACTGCCCGTCGGCGGCGACCTCGAGTACGCGGACGAGGTGACGCTCGGCCGCGCGCTGGCCGGGCGCCGCGAGCTCTGAGGCGCCGGACGCGCGACTACACTGGCGCGATGGCGGTGACCGACTTCGAGACCGTTCCCGCGGTCGGCGCCGACGCCGACGCGGCGGCCGGTGGGACCGTCGTGATGAAGTTCGGCGGCACGTCGGTGGGAGACCCCGAGAAGCTGAAGAGCGTCGCCCGGCGCCTCGTCGCGACCCGCGAGTCGGGCCACCGCGTCGTGGCGGTGCTCTCGGCCATGGGCAAGACGACGGACGAGCTGCTCGACCTCGCGGGCGAGGTCTCGCCGACGCCACATCCGCGCGAGCTCGACATGCTCGTCTCGGTCGGCGAGCGGATCTCGTGCGCGCTCGCGGCGATGGCGATCCACGACCTCGGCCACGAAGCGATCTCGCTGACGGGGTCGCAGGCGGGCATCGTCACCGACACGGTGCACGGCAAGGCGAAGATCGTCGAGGTCCGGGCGCGGCGGATCCACGAAGCTCTCGACGACGGCAAGATCGTGCTCGTCGCCGGCTTCCAGGGCGTCTCGACGGCGTACGAGGTGACGACGCTCGGCCGCGGCGGCTCGGACGCGACGGCGGTCGCGCTCGCAGCGGCGCTCGGAGCCGACCACTGCGAGATCTACACCGACGTGCGCGGCGTCTTCTCAGCCGATCCGCGGCTCGTCGCCGACGCGCGCCAACTCGGGCGCGTCAGCTTCGACGAGATGCTCGAGATGGCGTCGTCGGGAGCTGGCGTGATGATGGCACGGTCGGTCGAGGTCGCGCGCAGCCACAACGTGAAGCTCCACGTGCGCTCGACGTTCGAGGACGCGGCGGGGACGTGGATCCAGGAGGAGGACGACGAGATGCTCGAGAAGGCGCTCATCTCAGGGGTCGTGCACCAGCGGCAAGAGACGGTGTACCGCGTGACGGGCGCAAGCCGTGCGCGGCTCTTCGGCGCGCTCGCGGACGCCTCGGTCAACGTCGACACCATCGTCCAGACGGGCGAGGAGGTCGTCTTCTCGGCGCCGCCGGAGGATCGCGACGACGCCGCGCGCACCCTCGACGCGCTCGGCCTCAGCTGGACCTCCCGTGACGACCTCGGCAAGGTCAGCCTCGTCGGCGCCGGCATGAAGAGCCATCCCGGCGTCGCCGCGAAAACGTTTGCCACGCTCGAGGAGGCGGGCGTCCACGCCGCCGTGGTGTCGACGTCGCCGATCAAGATCGCCTGCCACGTGCCCTCGGCCGACGTCGGCCGCGCAGTGCAGGCGCTCCACGCCGCCTTCGAGCTCGGGGGCCGCTGAGATGACGCCCCGGGACGCGCGCATCGGGGTCATCGGCGCCACGGGAGCGGTGGGCACGATCACGATGGAGCTGCTGCGCGAGCGCGGCTACGGCGACGTGCGCGTCTTCGCGTCGACCCGCTCGGCTGGGACGTCGCTCGGCGGGCTCACCGTCGAGGAGGCGACACCGGAGGCCCTCGGCGCCGGCGACCTCGACCTTTGCCTCTTCTCCGTCGGCACCTCGGCGAGCCGCCGGCTCGTCCCCCACGCCGTCCGCGGCGGAGCCCTCGCGGTCGACAAGTCGGCGGCATTCCGCCTCGAGCCCGGTGTCCCGCTCGTCGTGCCCGAGGTGAACGGCGCGCGGGCGGCGGAGCACGAGGGCGTTGTCGCGAACCCGAACTGCTGCGCGATCCCGCTCACGTGCGCGCTGAAGCCGCTGCACGACGCCGCGGGGCTGGTGCGGGTGCGCGTCGCCACCTACCAGTCCGTCTCGGGCGCGGGCGCCCAGGCGATGCAGCGCTTGCGCGAGCAGTCGCCGGAGGAGCACGACCTGCGCATGGACTGGGATTTCGACGGCGTCGAGTTCGACGAGGAGGAGAAGCTGCGCGAGGAGACGCGCAAGATCCTCGAGCTGCCGGAGCTGCCGGTCAGCGCCACGTGCGTGCGGGTGCCGGTGCTCGTCGGGCACGCCGAGGCGGTCTGGATCGAGACGGAGGAGCCGCTCTCTGCCGACGAGGCGACGCAGCTGCTCGGCGACGCCCCCGGGATCAGGCTCGAGCAGCTCCCGACGCCGGGCGCCGCGGCCGGCGGCGAGGACGTGCTCGTCGGGCGGATCCGGCGCGACCCGACCGTCGAGCACGGCCTCGTCCTCTTCGTGGTCGGCGACAACCTGCGCAAGGGCGCCGCGTTGAACGCGATCCAGATCGCGGAGCTCCTGCTGGCCGAACGCCCCGTCGCGGCCTAGTGCCGGAGGACGCCCTCCCCCGCGACCTCCGGGAGGCGAACAACCGGTATGCGGCGGCCTGGGGCGAGCGGGGGGCGCTGGCACGCAAGCCCGCCCGGCGCCTCGCGATCCTGACGTGCATGGATGCGCGGGTCGACCCGGCGCGGGCACTCGGGCTCGTCGAAGGCGACGCCCACGTGATCCGGAACGCGGGCGGCGTCGCGAGCGACGACGCGCTGCGCTCGCTCGTGATCTCGAACCGGCTCCTCGGCACCGAGACCGCGTACGTGGTCGGCCACACGCAGTGCGGGATGATCTCGTTCACGAACGAGGAGCTGTACGTCCAGCTCGAGCAGGAGGGCATCGACGGGCGCTGGCTCGACTTCCTGCCGTTCAAGGAGATCGAGACGAGCGTCGTGATGAGCGTCCGCAAGCTCCGGACGACGCCGCTGCTCCCGGTCGACTACCGGGTCGAGGGCTTCGTCTTCGACGTCGCCACGGGGCGGCTCGAGGCCGTCGACGTCGCCTGACGCACGAGCTAGCGCGTCCCCCACTCGCGGCCGAGCGTGCCGACGTTCGCGTCCAGCCACGCCGCGCGCGCGCGGAGCCACGTCTTCAGGTACGCGACCTCGGCGGCGTACGTGCGGCGGATACCGCCGGTCGTCGGATCGTAGGGGTTCGGCCACACGTAGCGGCCGAGGATCGGCCAGCGGGCGAAGTTCCGCCGCTGCGCCGCGGCGAGGCGCGCCGAGTCGGCGTCCACCTGCCGTAGCAGCCGCTCGACCAGCCCCTGCTGCCGCACCTCGCGCCAGCGTCGCTCGACCGCGTCGAGGAAGGCCGGGTCGTCGTAGAGGCGGCTCGCCCACGCGCGCGGTGCGCGCGGGGTCAGCAGCCAGCCGGAGACCGTCGCGCTGCGCCCGTAGTTCGAGTTCCCGAGCGCGACGTCGAAGTCCCACAACGGCCCGAGGACGAGCTTCCCGCCCGAAGGCTTGTGCGCGAAGGTGCTCGAGAGGAACGCGTCCTGGTTCTTGAAGAGCTCCTGCAGGAGCACGTAGTCGACCGCCGTAGCGGGGTCGAGGTAGCGTCGCCAGCCGTCCTCGGGATCGCGGAAGTCGCGCCCGTAGAGGACGTGCTCGAACGAGGCGACGTACGCGGCGATCCAGCTGCGCCGGACCTCGGCCTGGCGACCCCCCGCGCCCGCGACGGCGACCGCCTGCCGCGTGACCGGCGTCTGGAACCACGTGTCGCCCGCGCGCAGCTTCTGCCCCAGCGTCAGCTCGAGGAGGTAACCGCCGGTCACGTCGGTGCCCACGGCTGCGATACGGCGCTCTCCCAGCTTCGGGCGCTCCGAGAGCACGTAGACGCCGTCGTACCGGCCGTTCAAAACGAGCTCGACGTAGACGGTGCGGCTCGCGTAGTGGCCGAGGTCACGTGCGGCGCGGTACGCGAGGACGTTCCGCATCAGCGTCTTGTCGGAGTACGGCGCGGAGAGCACCCAGTCGCTCTCGCGCGGCAGGCCGAGCAGCGAGACGTCGCGGTCCTTGCCGCGCCCGTCACGTGTCTCCAGTGCGTACTGCTTCTTCGGGAAGTTGCGCGAGGAGTGCCCGCGTACCTCGATGCCGATCCGCCCGCGGAAGGTCGTGCGGCCGCCGCGGCGCACCTGCAGCGCCCCGGCCACCTTGGGCTCGTCGCGGATCGGCCCGGCCGTACGGACGACGAGCCTCGGCAGCCCCGTGTTCGCGGCGGCCGCCGGACCGGCCGCTGCCGCCGGGGCCGCCGCGGCGGGAGAACCTGCCGCGAGCGCCGCCAGGCAGACGACCGCGCCCGCGAGGCGTCTCACGTCGCCTCCACGGCGAGGGCATCCGCCGGCGCTACGAAGTGGCGGCGAACGAGCCGCCGGAACGCGTTGTCGCGGACGTCCGCACGCGTCAGGGCGACGCCGACGCAGTACTTGCTGCACGGCGTCACCGGCCGCACGCCGAGCCGGCGCAGGTGGCGGTCCGCGACGCCGTTGCCGAGCGCGGTCTTCGTCTCCACGACGACACGGCCCGGCGCGATCTCGTGCCGGGTCTCGCCGCTCCGAAACGCGAGCCCGAAGTCGCAGGTGACCCGCTCACGCGCCTCGCGTGCCACGAGCGTGAGCCGGGTGAAGGACGTCCCGAGCGTCGTCCCGAGGTCGGCCGGCGTCCCGTGGCCGTACGCGCGCAGGAGCTCGGACGCGAGAAACCCGAGCGACGCTTCGGCCAGCTCCCCGTGGCCGGGCACCGGTACCTCGAGCCGCCGCTTGAGAGTCTCCCCGCGCGGCCCCTTCAGCTTCACCTCGACGAAGCAGGGCCCCCCGCCGCCGTAGAGGCGCGTGCGGCACTTGAAGCGCCGCCGCCGGCCCTGGACGTGCTGCCGGAAGCTGAGCAGCTCCGGAGTGTCGAAGTAGATCGTGTCGTAGCTGCTCAGGCGGCGGCCGCCCACGTCCAGTGCCAGGTGGTCGTCGACGAGCCGCTCCGCGAGCTGCGCGAACGTCGCCGGGTCGAGCACGTACTTTCGGTCGGTCCGGATCGCGAACGGCGCCCGCTCCTCCGCCTCGGCGAGCCCGATCGGGTCGAAGCGGCCCGCGATCGCGTCGGGCAGTCTCGTCACGAGCGCACCCGCATCAGCTCGCCGCCGTCGGCCGGGTCGCCGGGGCGTGTCCGGCGCGGCAGGTACCGAGCCTCGACCGTCATCACCTCGCGCACGTAGTCGACGCTCATGATCGTGGCGGCGACGACCTCGAAGCCGAGGCGACGCTCGAGCTCCGCCCGCAGCGCCGTGTCCTCCGTCCGCACCTCGTCGAGCACGAGCGTCAGGCGCCGGACCCCGCGGTGCGGCTCCAGCCTGTCCATCGCGAACATCGCACCGATCACGACCCCGTTCAGCAGCACCGTGAACGCGGTCGAGCCGGCGTGGATGCCGTTGACGATCCCGAGCGCGAGTGCGGCGAAGAAGTACGCGACCTCGATGTAGCTGATCTCCTCGCTGCGAAGCCGGATGATCGAGAGGGCGCCGAAGAGCCCGAGGCCGAGCCCGATGCTGACGACCTCGCCGCCGGCGGCCATCGCCGTGACGACCGCGAAGAGGCCGACGTTGAAGCAGACGTACGCGGTGAGCAGGTCGCGCCGTTCGTGACGCCGGAAGTAGATGACGTACGCGAGCAGGAAGATCGCCACGAGGTCGACCCCGAGAGCCGGGATGAACTCGTCGAGCGGGATGCTGTCGCGGGGCGGCGTCATCGGCGGAGGTGTACGGGCGCTGCTGCGGTCACCGGACGACGAAGGCTACTCGCGCCCGATGAGAGGAAGGTAGGGCGAAAGTGAGGCTCCTCTCATGCACGCCGCTTCGGCGTCCGGCCCGGGTGTCCGGACCTACGAGCCGCTGAAGTCGAGGCCCGCCCGCTCCACCGCCTCGCGCACGTCGTCGTCCGAGGGCGGCGGGGCGTCGGGATCCTGTGAGCAGAGGACGCGGAAGAAGCGCTCGAGCCCGGCGGGAACGGCGATCACGTCCACGACGGCACCGCCGTCGGAGCGGAAGCCGTGCAGCGACCCCTGCGGCAGGAAGGCGGCTTCCCCGGGGCCGAGCATGCGCTCCTCGCCCCCTATCGCCACCGTCAGCTCCCCCTCGCGCACGAGCAGCGTCTCCGTCTCGCGGTGGTGGCGGTGCGGCGGTGCGCCGGCACCGGGCGGCATCCGCAGCGTCAGCAGCGCTAGCGCGCCGCCGGTCGCGTCGCCGTCGAACACGATCTCGATCGTCTGGTCGCTGCCGGGGAAGTGACGGAGCTCGGCCACTGCTCAGGGACGCTGCGGCTGCGGCTGCGGCGCGAGCGCCTCCCGCAGGAGCCGGAGCGCCCGCGAGCGTGGCCGCGCCTCGACCGGCTGAAGGCCGCCGAGCTCGAGCCGGGCGAGCTCGACCCGGCCTTCCGTCCGGACGGTCGTGAAACCGAAGTCGGCGAGGAAGTCGCGCGGGAACACGGTGCGGTGGACGACGAAGCGCTCATAGGTCGACTCGCCCTCCGGGTAGCGGTAGGCGAACGCCTCCAGCGCGCGCACGCCACGGTCGCGCGCCTCGCCGATCGCCGTCAGGAAGAGCGACTGCTCGACCCACGGCGCGCTCTCGGAGACGAGGTAGACGCACGTGACGAGGACAGCGTCCTGGGACGGCGGCCCCGCCGGCAGCTCCGCCGCCCGCGGGAAGAGGTCCGCACGCCCGTACTGGACGGAGCCGAGCAGCCGCCCGTCATCGTCGCGGTAGAGCGCGCCCCAGGCGCCCCACTCGTCCTCGGCCCGCTCGCGCCAGCGCTCCTTGTTCACGTGCCGCGAGCCGCGGGACTGCCACCACACGCAGCCGTGGCACACGCTCGGCGCATGCTCGAGCGTCGCGCCCGTCAGGCCCGAGACGTGCGGCACTACGGTTGTCGGCCGCTCGCTGCGGCGGCAGTGGGTGCCCGCATGCCCGAGATAGTACGAGTGTCGCACCTCCACACGTACGCTTGGGCCATGGCGGCGTCGGGCGAGCGGGTCGACGCTGTCGTCATCGGCGGCGGCATCGTCGGGCTCGCCACGGCGGCCGAGATCGCCGCGCGGCGACCCGCCTGGGACGTCGTCGTACTCGAGAAGGAACGAGAGCTCGCGGCACACCAGACGGGCCGGAACAGCGGCGTCATCCACTCCGGCATCTACTACACGCCCGGCTCCTTGAAGGCGCGGCTCTGCACTGAGGGCCGGCGCCTGCTCGTGGCCTTCTGCGAGGAGGAGGGTGTGCCGTACGAGCTCTGCGGGAAGGTGGTCGTCGCCACCGAGGCCGGGGAGCTGCCGGCGCTCGAGGAACTCGAGCGTCGGGCGGCGGCGAACGGCGTCGAGGCCGAACGGATCGGCCAGGCGCGGCTACGGGAGCTCGAGCCGGCGTGCGCCGGCGTGGCCGCACTCCATGTGCCGGAGACCGGTCTCGTCGATTACCGACGGGTCGCCGTCGCGCTGGCCGACCGGCTGGCGCGCACCGGCGGCGGCGTCGACCTCGCCACGCGCGCGCTCTCGCTGCACGAGGAGCCGGAGCATGTGCGCGTGGTCACGGAGCGGAGGGACTACCTCGCGCGCAAGGTGATCGCCTGCGCCGGCGTCCACGCCGACGCCCTTGCCGGGGACCGTGGGAGAGACACGCGGGTCGTACCGTTCCGTGGTGCCTACTTCGCGCTCCGTCCCGAGGCACGGCACCTCTGCCGGAACCTGATCTACCCGGTTCCCGACGCGCGCTTCCCCTTTCTCGGTGTCCACGTCAACCGGCGTCCCGACGACGAGGTCTGGGCAGGCCCGAACGCGGTGGTCGCGCTCGCCCTCGAGGGGTATCGCCGCCGCGACGTCCACCTGGGCGAGGCGTGGCGGACGCTCTCGTATCCTGGCTTCCTACGGCTCGCGCGCCGCTACTGGCGTTTGGGGTCGGTCGAGGCGTGGCGCGACGTGAGCAGGCGTGCCTATGCGGCGCAGGCCCGCCGCTACCTGCCCGGGCTTCGGGCCGAGGACCTGTCGCCCGCGCCCGCCGGAGTTCGTGCGCAGGCGCTCGCGCGCGACGGAACGCTGCTCGACGACTTCCTCTTCGCAGGCGCCGGCCGGGTGCTGCACGTCCGCAACGCGCCCTCGCCGGCGGCGACGTCGGCGCTGGCGATCGCACGGCTCGTCGCAGACCGTGCGTTCGCAGAAGCCTAGCGCTTCGGCGTGAACTCGTCGACCACGACGTCGAGGCGCCCGGGACGGACGTCCGCCATGCGCGCGAGGTAGTCGGAGACCCGCGCCTGCACCTCGGCGCCTACCTCCGGAGCGCTCGCTCCCCAGGCGAGCGCGAGGTGGAGCTCGACGCCGACGCGGTCGTCATCCCGTGTCACCCGCACGCCGTCGTGCCGGTGGAGCGCGCTCCCCACGAGGCCGCTCACTCCCGGCACTTCGCGCGCCGCATCGGCCGCGTAGCTCGCGAGGATGTCTGCCGAGATCAGCGACTGGCCGCTCACGTCCCTCCAGTGTACGACCGTGCCGTGGGCGAACGCAGCACGAGCTCCGTGACCTCGGGGCGTGCGCAAAAGCGGAACGGGACGAACGTGGTACCGAGTCCGGGCGAGACGTGCAACGTCGTCTCACCGTAGCGGTAGAGGCCGTACGACTCCCGGGCCCGCGGGTGCGCGAGCAGGAGCCGGCCGCCCGGGTACGGCAGCACGATCTGACCGCCGTGCAGGTGCCCGGCGAGCACGACGTCGAACGCGCCGTCCGGCAGCCGCCGTGCGATTCCGGGGAAGTGGCAGAGGAGGATGCGCAGGTCGGCGTCCGCGTCGGCCAGGGCTTCGGCGCGGGAGCGAGAGCTGCCGCGCGAGTACGTGCGCGGGTCGACACCGGCCAGCTGCACGCGCCGACCGCGCAGCTGGAGCGTCTGCGCCGAGTTCGAAAGCAGGTGCGCGCCCGGGAGGTCGTTCAGGTCGACCGGCTGCGAGAAGGGGTCGCGCGACTGCGCGTAGTCGTGGTTCCCGAGCACGGCGTAGGACGTCCCGAGCCGGGCGAGGAGCTCGTGTAGGAGCGGCTCGCCGCGGCTGCGCGACAGGAGGTCGCCCGTGATGCAGACGAGGTCTGGGCGCCTGCCGACGACCCATTCGACTGCCCGCTCGACGGCGACGCGGCCACGAGAGGGGACGCCGAGGTGGAAGTCCGAGAGGTGCGCGACGCGGAGGCCGTCGAGCTCCGGCGGCAGGCGCTCGAGCGGCACCTGGAGCACGCGCGTGCGCAGCCAGCCGGCCTCGAGCCAGGAGTAGGAGAGCCCGGCGGCCGCGACCACGGCCATCCCGGCGAGGAGCGGCGCCGCCCTCACCGACACGCCCGCCGGAGGGGGTTCCGGCGCGACGCCCCCCAGAGCCGTCGCGCCGGATGTCGCCCTCCGTGGATAGGAGACGGCGGGGCGCCCGAAACCTTGCGCGAGCCGCTCAGACCTGGAGCTGTTCCACGACCGGCTGCACCGAGACGACGTGTCGCCGGAACTTCAGCTCGGACTCGCCGAAGCCGGCGGCGACGCCGATCAGCTGCGAGAGGTGCAGGATCGGCATCTGGAAGTCCTTGCCGGTCGCCGCCTTCAGCTTCGACTGCCAGGCGTCGAGCGAGAGGTGGCAGAGCGGGCACGGCGTGACGATCGCGTCGGCGCCCGCCTCCTTCGCCTGCTCGATCGGCTGGATCAGCTCACCGAGCGCCGTCTCCTCGCGCGCCTGGATGATCGGGAAGCCGCAGCACTTGATCTTCGCCGGGTAGTCCACAGCCTCGCCGCCGCACGCCTCGATGATCCGCTCGAGCGACCACGGGCGGTCCGGGTCCTCGAAGCCGAGCAGCTTCGACGGGCGCAGAATCTGACAGCCGTAGAACGGCGCGACCCGGAGGCCCTTCAGCCCCTTGTGCGCCGTCTGCCTGAGCAGCTCGTAGCCCTCGCCCTCGGCCACCATCCAGAGGAAGTGACGGACGTCGACCTTCCCCTCGTAGGCGGGCACGCCCACCTTGCCGAGGTTCGTGTTGACGCGGTCCCGCAGCGCCTCGTCACCCTGCAGCTGGTGGTTCGCCTGGCGCAGGTTGAGCGTACAGACGTTGCACACCGTCATCAGCGTGTCGCAGCCCGTCGCCTCCGCGTAGGCGAGGATGCGCGCGTTCAGGTGCAGGTAGTAGTCGGGCTCGGCCTCGTGGATGTCGCCGGCGCCGCAGCAGGTGACGGTCTCGAGCTCGACGAGCTCGAGCCCCACCTTCGGCGAGAGCGCCTGGGTCGAGATGTCGAGCTCCTTGGCGGAAAGCGAGGCGAGGCAGCCCTTGTAGTACGCGACCCGCTTCACCGCGTCTCCTCCGTCCGCCGCTCGCGTCCCTGGTCGTCCGTGTACTTCGCGGTCGGCCGCTCGCCCGGCGTAATGTCGGCCTGGTCGCGGCTGCCGTGCCCCTGCTCGCTGCCGCCGCCGGACCCGTGGCCGTTCTCGTGCTCGAGCCGCGAGAGCGCACGCTCGCCCTGCACGATCCCGAGCGCCCCGTGGCGGTCCTGCGTCTTCACGATGTCGTAGAG
>DASQNG010000098.1:0-9730 GCA_035645095.1 Gaiellaceae bacterium
ACCTCCCGGATCAGCCACTCCCAGAACGGCACCGACTTCGTGTGCGGGTTGTCGACGCGGAACGCGCGCACTCCGTGTCGGCACCAGTGCAGGACGACGCCGCGCAGCGCGTTCCAGAGGCCCTGCCAGTCCTCCGAGTCGAAGTTGACGTTGTAGATGTCCTGATATTTCTTGGGCGGGTTCTCGGCGTACTTGAGCGTGCCGTCCGGACGGCGGTTGAACCACTCCGGATGCTGCTCGAGCCACGGGTGGTCGGGCGAGCACTGGATCGCGAAGTCGAGCGCGATGTCGACATCGTGCTCGCGCGCCGTCGCGACCAGCCGCTCGAACTCCGCCACCGTCCCGAGCTCGGGGTGAATCGCATCGTGTCCGCCCTCCGGCCCACCGATCGCCCACGGCGAGCCGACGTCGCCTGGCGCAGCGGCGAGCGCGTTGTTACGCCCCTTTCGGTTCGTCGCGCCGATCGGATGGATCGGCGGCAGGTAGACGACGTCGAAGCCCAGCTCCGCGAGCTCCGGGACGACCCGCTCCACGCCGGCGAACCCGCCCCACGAGCGCGGAAAGAGCTCGTACCACGAGCCGAAGCGCGCCCGCTCCCGCTCGACGTCCACCTCGAGGTGCTGCTCGAGGGACGTCTTGCCGTAGCGGTCCCGGTCCCCGAGCGGAGCCGCGCTCGCGCGCCAGTCGGCCAGTGTGCCGCGCCCGAAGAGCGCCTCTGCCTCCGAGATCTCGCCGGTGAGGTCGACCTGCTCCGCGGCGAGCTTCCGGTCGAGCTCGTCGAGCAGCGTGGCGTACCGGTCGACCCAGGCTTCGAGCGTGAACTGCCAGCGGCCGAGCTCGGTGACGTCGAACGAGCCCGCCCAGCGGTCGTTGCCGAGGGGGCGCAACGGCGCCTCCTGCCACTTGCGCGCGGCGGCCCGGCGGTAGCGCACGACGGCGCGCAGGATGTCGTGGCCGTCCTTGAAGATGTCCGCGCTCACGTCGACGCGGTCGCCGAGCGTCCGCTTGTAGGCGTAGCGCCCACAGTCGACCTGCGGCTGCACGTGCTGGATCTGGATCCGGGGCGGCGGTTGCCTGGGGGGCGCAGTGGGCACGGTTCCGAGACTTTCAGCGACGGGAGAACGGTAAACGGCCAACCGATGAAGCTTTCTCGATCGAGCGGGATCCTGCTGCATCCGACGTCCCTCCCGGGGCGCCGGCTCGGTGCCGACGCCTACGCGTTCGTCGATTGGCTCGAGGAGGCGGGCCAGAGCTGGTGGCAGGTACTCCCGCTCGGGCCGCCGGACGAGTTCGGCTCGCCCTACGCGGCCGCGTCCGCCTTCGCGGCGTGGGGAGGCCTGCTCGCCGAGCCCGACGCGCCGGCCGCGAAACAGGACGTCGCCTCCTTCCGGGACCGGCACGCCTACTGGGCGCGCGACTGGGAGGAGGCGGGCGGCGACCTCGCCGATCAGGTGCGGTTCGAGCGGGAGTGGGGCGACCTGCGCGAATACGCGCACGCGCGCGGCGTGCGGCTGATCGGGGACGTGCCGATCTACCCTGCGCACGGCAGCGTCGACCACCGCTCCCACCCCGAGCTCTTCCGCGACGGGCTCGTCGCGGGCGCGCCGCCGGACGACCTCGGGCCGGAGGGCCAACTCTGGGGCAACCCCGTGTTCGACTGGGACGCGGTCGCTGCGGACGGCTACCGCTGGTGGATCGAGCGGCTGCGCCGGACGTTCGAGCTCTTCGACCTGACGCGGATCGACCACTTTCGCGGCTTCGCGTCGTACTGGGCGATCCCCGCGGACGCCGAGACCGCGAAGGACGGGCACTGGGAGCGCGGCCCAGGCGAGGCCGTCTTCCGGGCCGCCGAGGCCGCGCTCGGCCCACTACCGGTGATCGCGGAGGATCTCGGCCTGATCACACCGGACGTGGTGGAGCTTCGCGACCGGCTCGGCTTCCCCGGGATGGTCGTCCTCCTCTGGGCCTTCGACGGGCCGCGCTCGAACCCGCACCGCCTCGCGAACCACCGCGAGCAGGCCGTCGTCTACACGTCTACCCACGACACCGACACGCTCGCCGGCCACTTCCCCCGCCGGGACGCGTGGAAGCTGCTCGAACGGGCTCTGTCCTCGCGGGCCGGGCTCGCGATCGTGCCCGCGCAGGACGTGCTCGGGCTCGGGAGCGAGGCGCGGATGAATCGGCCAGGGGAGCCGGAGGGGAACTGGAGGTGGCAGCTCGAGGCGGGGCAGCTGGATTCGGGGCTCGCGGCGCGGCTGCGCGAGGCGACGGAGCGCGCCGGACGTTTGGCGCCCGCCGGCACGGCAACGGGTGCCTCGTGAACGTCCGGCTCTACGCACTCCTGCTCGTCCTTGTGCTCGCCCTCGCCGGCTGCGAGTTCGGCGGCGACGACGAGCGCGCAGCGAGAGGCTCGACTGCCGCGGAGGCGACGTCCGCCCCCGCCACCACCGAGGCGGCCGAGACGACGACCGGCCCGGCCACGACCGCGCCCGAGGCAGCGCCGCCCGAGCGGAGCGTGTCGATCCCGGCGATCGTGGACGAGCTGCAGCCGTCGGTCGTCTCGATCGTCCTCTCCGGCGGCGAGGGCAGCGGCGTGATCCTCGAGGAGGACGTGATCGTGACGAACTACCACGTCGTACGGGATACGCCGGAGGTGCAGGTCGTCCTCGCGGACGGCCGGCGGCTGCAGGCACGGGTGCAGGCGAGTGACGAGCGCACCGACCTCGCGCTGCTGTCGCTTCCGGGAGCGAAACTGCCGCCCGCGCGGCTCGCCGAGGAGCTGCCGGAGGTCGGCGAGCTCGCGATCGCGATCGGGAACCCGCTCGGGTTCGAGAACACGGTCACTGCCGGCATCGTCTCGGGGCTACATCGGGCGATCCCCTCCGGGGGCCAGAACCCCGCGCTGATCGACCTGATCCAGACGGACGCGGCGATCTCGCCCGGGAACTCGGGCGGCGCGCTCGTGAACGGCGCCGGCGAGGTGATCGGGATCAACGTCGCGTACATCCCGCCCGAGTCGCGCGCGGTCTCGATCGGGTTCGCGATCCCGGCTCCGACGGTGCGCTCGGTCGTGCGACAGCTGCAGGAGAACGGCCGCGTGCGCCACTCCTTCCTCGGGATCCGCCCGGGCGAGCTGACGCCGCAGCTCGCGGAGCGCTTCGGGATCGACGCGGAGAGCGGGGTCATCGTCGTCTTCGTCACCGACGGGTCGCCCGCGGACTTGGCCGGCCTCCGCGCCGGCGACGTCATCGTCGCCCTCGACGGCGACGAGATCGCGTCGGTCGAGGACCTGCTCGGGCGGCTGCGGGAGCGCGAGCCGGGCACACGCCTGCGGGTCGCCTACCTCCGCGACGGCGACCGCCGCGAGGTCGACGCGACGCTCGCGGAGCGGGAAGATCCCTAAGCCGACTCGGCGTCCTCGAGCCCGAGGCCGCTCGCGACGGCGCGCCGCCCGCCGACGGCATAGGTGACATCGACGACGTCGTTCTGGCGGTAGGTGCCGGCGACGCCGAACACGATCGACGCCCAACGCCAGAAGCCGAGCCGGCCCTCCTGGCGCAGGCGCCGGCGGAAGACGAGCGTGCGGCCCTCGACGTCGTAGTCGCGGCCGCGCTCCTGCGCGACACCGTTCACGTAGACCTCGTACGCACCCTGCACGGCGTCCGGCAGCACGACCCTCGACCTCTCGTGCACCGCCTCCTCCACGGCTCGTAGAATGCCACCGGCCGTGCGACGTCCCCTCGTGTTCATCGCCTTCTGCGCGCTCGTCGCCCTCGCCGTCGCCGGGGCCGCCCTCGCCGACAACGCCGGCTTCACCCCCGTCGAGCCGCGCTCGCCGAACGCCGAGGCGATCAACGCGAGCTACAACTGGGTCGCGCTCTTCACGGGCGTGATCTTCCTGATCGTGCAGGGCTCGCTGATCCTCTTCGTCGTCCGCTACCGCCGCGGCCGCCGCCGCCGCACCGACGAGGGGGCGCAGGTGCACGGGAACACGAACCTCGAGCTCGCCTGGACGATCGCGCCGGTGCTGATCCTCGTCGCGATCGGCGCCTTCATCTTCTACAAGCTGCCGCAGATCCGCGACATCCCCGAGGCGAGCGCCGCCGGGGAGGAGCCGCTCGACGTCACCGTCAAGGGCTACCGCTTCTACTGGCAGTACGAGTACCCGAACGGGACGATCGCGCTCGACCGGCTGCGCGCACCGGTCGACGGCAACGTACGGCTCCTGATCACGGCGCCCGACTTCGACGTGATCCACTCGTGGTGGATTCCGGCCCTCGGCGGCAAGTTCGACGCGATCCCGGGCCGGACCAACGAGAGCTGGTTCCGCGCGAGCCGGGAGGGCGTCTACCGCGGCCAGTGCGCAGAGTTCTGCGGCGTCCAGCACACCGCGATGACCGCGACCGCCGAGGTGCTGCCGCGGGAGGAGTTCGACCGCTGGCTCGAGGAGGAGGGGCGGGCGCAGGAGGCCGGCCGCAGCGAGACGTTCGGCCGCGAGATCTACGACGCGGCCTGCGCGAAGTGCCACGAGCTCGGCGGTGAGGGGGACATCGGCCCGCCGCTGAAGGGGAACGCGCTCGTGAACGACGCCGAGGCGATCGAGGACGTCGTCCGGAACGGCCGCGGCGCGATGCCGCCCGTCGGCAAGGACTGGGAGGAGCGGCAGATGGACGCGCTGACGTCGTTCCTCGAGGAGGAGTTCGGCAGTGGCGGGTAGTCCGGGGCGGCACACGCCGCCGCAGTGGCAGCGGGGCCGCTTCGCGAACTGGTTCGTCACGGTCGACCACAAGCGGATCGGGATCCTCTACATCGCGACGGCCGGCTTCTTCTTCCTCGCCGCCGGCGTGATGGCGCTCCTGATGCGCACCCAGCTGGCGCAGGCCGACCTCGAGGTGGTGACGCGCGAGGGCTACAACCAGCTCTTCACCGTCCACGGGACGATGATGATCTTCCTCGTCGTCGTGCCGGTCCTCGCCGGCTTCGGCAACTACCTCGTGCCGCTGATGATCGGCGCGCGCGACATGGCGTTCCCGCGCCTGAACGCGATGTCGTACTGGCTCTACCTCTTCGGCGGCCTCGTGCTCCTGTTCTCGTTCTTCGCGAGCGAGGGCGCCCCGCGGGCCGGCTGGACGAGCTACCCGCCCTTCTCCACCTACACGACGGGCGTGGGTCAGGACCTCTGGATCCTCTCCCTGCACATCCTCACGCTGTCGTCGCTCGCCGGCGCGATCAACTTCATCGTGACGATCCACAATTTGCGCACCCGCGGCATGAGTTGGACGCGGATGCCGCTCTTCGTCTGGTCGATCGAGGTCTACGCAGGCCTCCTGATCCTCGTCCTGCCCACGCTCTCGGCGGGGCTGACGCTGCTCCTCTTCGACCGGAAGCTCGGGACGAACTTCTTCATCCCGGCCGGCGACGCCGACGGGAGCCCCGTGCTCTACCAGCACGTCTTCTGGTTCTTCGGGCACCCGGAGGTCTACATCATGATCCTGCCGGTGATGGGGATCATCTCCGAGGTGCTCCCCGTCTTCGCCCGCAAGCCGATCTTCGGCTACAAGGCGATCGCCTTCTCGACCGTCGCCATCGGCTTCTACTCGATGCTCGTGTGGGCCCACCACATGTTCACCGTCGGGATGCCCGACTTCCTGAACGGCTTCTTCATGGTCTCGTCGATGATCATCGCCGTCCCGACCGGGGTGAAGATCTTCAACTGGCTCGCGACGCTCTGGCGCGGCAACCTGCACTTCGACACGGCGATGCTGTTCGCGCTCGGCTTCCTCTCGGTCTTCACGATCGGCGGCCTCTCCGGCATCTTCCTCGCTGCGTTCCCGATCGACTGGCAGGTCCACGACACCTACTTCGTCGTCGCGCACCTGCACTACGTCCTCTTCGGCGGCTCGATCCTCGGCGTCTTCGCGGGGCTCTACTACTGGTGGCCGAAGATGTTCGGGCGGATGCTCGGCGAGCGGCTCGGCAAGCTCTCCTTCTGGACGACCTTCGTCGGCTTCAACCTCACCTTCTTCCCGCAGCACCTGCTCGGGCTGCTCGGCATGCCCCGCCGCATCTACACCTACCGCGACGACGCGCTCTGGGAGGCTTACAACCTCGCGTCCACGATCGGCTCGTACGTGATGGGCCTCGGGATCCTGCTGTTCGTCGTCAACGTCGTCCGCTCGCGCCGCGGGGTGCGCGCCGGCAACGACCCGTGGCTCGCCGACACGCTGGAGTGGTACACGACCTCCCCGCCGCCGGAGCACAACTTCGACAAGGTCCCGTACGTGACGAGTGCGCGGCCGCTCTACGACCTCCGCCGCCGCCTGCGGGAGCGCGGTGCCCTCTAGCCCAGGACCCTGGCTGCGGCTGACGGCGCTCGGCGCCGCCGGCGCCACCCTCGTCGCCGTCGTCTCGGGCACTCTCGGGTCGGGCGCGGCCCACAGCCTCCTCTCGGCACTCGCGCTGCCGCCCCTCGTCGCGCTCGCCGTCGCCGCCTGGGTCGCCCACCGGCGGCTCCTCCCTGCGACGGCCGTCGCGCTCGCGTTCTTCGGCGCGGCCGCCGCGGTCACGGTGCCCGGCGCCCATGCCGCGCTCGCGGCCGTGGCCTTCGCCGCGTCGCTCGTGCTCTGCGTCCAGGTCTTCCGCGCGGCGGGGGCGCCGAAGCCGGCGCCGGAGGCGTGGCGCGACTACGTGACGCTGACGAAGCCGCGCATCATGACGCTGCTCCTCCTCACGGGCGGCGCCGGCGCCTTCGTCGGCGCGGCCGGCGTCCCGCCGCTCGGGGTCTTCGCCGCCGCAATGGTCGGCCTCGCACTCGCGTGCGGCGGTGCAAGCGCGCTCAACCACGTGCTCGACGCCGACATCGACCGGCTGATGGGGAAGCGGACGGAGAAGCGGCCGGTCGCGGCCGGCCGCGTCACGCCCGCGCGCGGGCTCGAGTTCGGCCTCGCCCTCTCCGCGCTCTCCTTCGTGCTCCTCGCCAGCACCGTGAACGCGCTGACGGCGGCGCTCGCGCTCGTCGGGAACCTGTTCTACGTCCTCGTCTACACCCGCTGGCTGAAGCGCTCTACGCATCAGAACATCGTCATCGGGGGCGCCGCCGGCGCCGTGCCGCCGCTCGTCGGGTACGCCGCCGCGACGGGGAACCTGGCGCTGCCGGCGCTCTGGCTCTTCCTGATCGTCTTCCTCTGGACGCCGCCGCACTTCTGGGCGCTCGCCCTCCTGATCAAGTCGAACTACGCGGCCGCGCAGGTGCCCATGCTGCCGGTGGTGCGCGGCGAGGTCGAGACGACGCGGCAGATCGTGTGGTACTCGCTCGCGCTCGTCGCATTCACGCTCGCCGTCGGGCTCTCGCTCGGCCCGCTCTATTCCGCTGCGGCGGCCGGCCTCGGCGCGGTCTTCCTCGCGCTCGCCTACCGGCTGCGGCGGAGCCCGACGCGGCGCAACGCCGCCGTCCTCTTCCACTACTCGCTCGCGTACCTCGCGCTGCTCTTCGTGGCGGCCGCGGTCGACCCGCTCGTTCTCTAGGAGGCGCCGTGCAGGACCTGACACCCGAGCTCGAGCGCAAGAACCTGATCCTCGGCTGGGCGCTCTTCGGCGTCTTCCTCGTGCTCTTCGCCGGCACGGTGGGGATCGCGTTCCTGTACCTCGCGCTCGACTAGCGCCGCAGGCGTGGAGGGCATCTTCCTCGCGCGGCCCGAGCGGGTCGCGTCCGGCCCCACGCTGGCCGTGAAGGACCTCTTCGACACGGCCGGGCTCGAGACGACCTACGGCGCGGCGCTCTTCGCCGGCCACGTCCCGCGCGCGACGGCCGCGGCGGTCGCCGCGTGCGAGGCCGCCGGCTACGCCGTCTGCGGCAAGACGAACCTGCACGAGTTCGCCTACGGCACGACCTCCGAGAACCCGCACTTCGGCAACGTCCCGAACCCGCGCGCGCCCAGCCGCGTCGCGGGCGGCTCGAGCGGCGGGTCGGCGGCCGCGCTCGCCGCCGGCCTCGCCGCGGCCGCGCTCGGAACCGACTCCGCTGGGTCGATCAGGATCCCGGCAGCGTGCTGCGGCGTCGTCGGCCACAAGCCGACGCACGGGCTCGTGCCGCTCGACGGGTGCTGGCCCCTCGCTCCGAGCTTCGACTGCGGCGGGCCCATGGCCACGACCGTCGAGGAGTGCGAGCGGCTGCTCGCGGCGCTCGTGCCGGCGTACGAGCCGCGCTCCCTGGAGTCGCTGGAGGAGGTCGAGGTCGGGGTCGCGTGGGGCGACCTTGCCGATGCCGGTGTCGGCGCCGCGTTTGCCGCGGCGGTCGAGCGGTTCCCCCGCCGCCGAGGGGTCGAGCTCCCGTTCCCCGACCCGTCGACGTACGCACCGTTCATGCGCGAGGTGGCCGACGTGCACCGCGAACTCTTCACGGAGAACGCCGACCTCTACGGTGAGGACGTCCGCGTGAAGGTGGAGCGGTGCCTGCGGGTGCGGGACGACGACGTCCGGCGCGGCACCGCGCTGCGCGAGGAGTACGCCGAGCGCGTCGCCGAGGCCGTGGCCGGCGTCGACCTCGTACTGACGCCGACGCTGCCGTGCGTGGCGCCGGCGGTCGGCGCCGGCGGCACCGGCGACCTCGCGGTGCGGGAGGCGCTGATCCGGTTCACCTATCCCTTCTCGGCACTCGGCTGGCCGGCGCTCGCGCTCCCGTGCGGCGCCGGCGAGGGCGGGCTGCCGGCGTCGCTCCAGCTCGTCAGTCGCGCCGGCGACGACGCGCTCGTGCTCGCGGCCGGTCGCCTCTTCGCGGCGTGACGGCGGCCGGCGACCGAGCGGGCATCGACGCGGATCTCGCGTTCGCGCTGTCGCTCGCGGACGACGCGGACGCGGTCACGCTCGGGCGCTTCCGCGCCGCCGACCTCCACGTCGAGACGAAGGTCGACCGCACACCGGTCTCCGAGGCCGACCGACTCGCGGAGCGGCTGCTGCGGCAGCGCCTCGCGGCCGAACGCCCGCACGAGCGCGTCCTCGGCGAGGAGGAGGGCGGCGCCGAGGGCGGCGGCACGGGCGGGCGCTGGGTGCTCGACCCGATCGACGCGACGAAGAACTACGTCCGCGGCATCCCCGTCTGGGCGACGCTGCTCGCGCTGGACGATCGCGTCGCCGTCGTGTCGGCGCCTGCGCTCGGCCGGCGCTGGTGGGCCGCGCGCGGGGCCGGCGCCTGGACGCGCGACCTCGACGGCTGCGTGCGGCGCCTGCGCGTCTCATCGGTCGCGCGCGTGGAGGAGGCGACGCTCGCGTACACCTCGCTCGAGGGCTGGGACGCGCGTTTTCACGACCTTCTGGCAGCGGCAGCCGCGGCGCGCGGCTACGGGGACTTCTGGCAGTACGTGCTGCTCGCGGAAGGAGCGGTGGACGGCTGCCTGGAGCGCGTGGCGGCGGAGTGGGACCTCGCGGCGCCGAAGCTCGTCGTGGAGGAGGCGGGCGGCCGGCTGACCGACCTCGCCGGCGCCGACCGGGCCGACGGCGGCAGCGCGGTCGCCTCGAACGGGCTCCTGCACGACGAGCTGCTCGCGACGCTCGCGCCCGGCCGCCGCTGATTCCGCACGCGTTGTAGAGTCGGCACGTGGAACGGCAGCGCAGCGCCGACCTCTTCCCCTCCGACCGCCCGCTGCCGGCCGACCAGCTGATCGGGCGCGCCGACGACGTGCGGCGGCTGGCAGCGGCGCTGGCCGGAGGCGCGAACGTCGTCGTCGCCGGTGCC
>DASQNG010000099.1:0-6090 GCA_035645095.1 Gaiellaceae bacterium
CGCTCCCGGAAGAGGCTCGTGAGCACGCGGTGCGTGATCGTCGCGCCGACCTGCGACTTGATGTCGTCGCCGATCACCGGCAGGCCCTTGTCCTCGAAGCGCTTCTGCCAGTAGTGCTCCCGCGCGATGAACACGGGCATGCAGTTGACGAGCGCGACGCCGGCCTCCAGGCACTGCTCGGCGTACCACTTCGCGGCCATCTCCGAGCCGACGGGGAGGTAGCTGACGACGACGTCCGTCTGCGTCTCCTGGAGGATGCCGACGATGTCGTCGGTCTCGCCCGGCGCCTTCTCGACGACCTGGGAGAGGTACTTGCCGATGCCGTCGTGCGTCATCCCGCGCGAGACGGTGATGCCGGTCTTCGGCACGTCGGCGAACTTGATCGTGTCGTTCGGGGGTGCCCACATCGCGTCGGCGAGGTCGACGCCGACCTTCCCCTTGACGACGTCGAAGGCGGCGGTGAACTCGATGTCGTTCACGTGGTAGCCGCCGAGGTTCACGTGCATCAGGCCGGGCACGAACTGGTCGTCCGGCGCGTCCCTGTAGTACTGCACGCCCTGAACGAGCGAGTTGGCGCAGTTGCCGACGCCGACGATCGCGACGCGGACCTTGTCCTGCGACCGCCCGCGCCCGTTCGACGAGCCGTTGGTGGAGCCGTTCTTGGAAGCCATGGTGTCCTTTCGGTTGCTGGCGCGGTTGTTCGACGCGAACGGGATCGCAAGCGCCTCGGAGAGGGTGATCAGCACGAGGTCGTTGACGTGCAGCCCGCGGCCGCGCGCCGTGGCCTTCAGCTCGCGGCGGAGCTCGGGCGGCATGCGCAGGACGACCGCGCCGGCCGCGCCGGGGATCGCCTTGCGGCGTCTTCCGCTCGGCGTGAACGCGACGCCGAACCGCTCCGCCAGGAGCGCGACGGCGACGTCGTTCAGGTTCGACCCGCGACGCGCTACCTCGCGCACGAGTGCCCGCTTGACGGAGCCGGGCATGCGCACGAGCACGCTCGTGCGTTCTGGTGAGAAAGTGCTAGCAGTCAAACTGCTAGCACTATAGCGCCGTCCTGCCGGTTGCGTGCCGAAGTACTAGCCGGGCGTCGGCGTCCGGAGCTCGCGCCGGACGTGCAGGATCCGCTGCAGGACTGTGAACCACGCCGTCAGCGCGAGGATGCCGATCGCCCACGGCAGCACGCCCCACGGCGCGAGGGCGAGCCCGACGGCGATCACGGTCACGCGCTCGGCGCGCGAGCCGATGCCGACGTCGCCCTTGATCCCGAGCCCCTCGGCCTTCGCGCGCGCGTACGGGACGAGGAAGGAGCCGCCGATCGCTGCGACGGCGAGAGCGAGGGCGAGTTCCTGCCCGTCGCGCATGAAGACGAGCGCGATCGCGCCGAGCATCAGCCCCTCGCCGACCCGGTCGAGGGTCGAGTCGAGGAAGCCCCCGAACGCCGACTGCTTGCCGCCGGCGCGGGCGAGGGCCCCGTCGAGGATGTCCAGCACCGAGCCGACGACGAAGGCGAGGCCGCCCGCCCAGAAGAAGAGCAGCTCGCTGCGGTACTCGAAGTAGACGAGCACCGCCCCGACGGCGCAGAGCGTCACTCCGGCCCCCGTCAGCATGTTCGGGGTCACGCGCGTGCGCGCGAGGCCCGTCATGGAGCGCGCGGCGAACGTCCGGGCGCCGGTCGTGTAGGCGGTCTTCAGGCTCACGCGCGGGCCAGGCGCCGCGCGAGCGGCCGCCGGTAGACGACCGCGCCGGCGATCGCGGCGACGAGGATCCCGGCCGCGATGTCGAGCCAGAAATGGTTGCCGGTCGCCATCACGCTGAACCACACCCACGGTGCCCACGCGAGCCAGAGCGCCTTCGCCCACGGCCGCCGCACGACCGACGCCATCACGAGCCCGACGATGAGCGCGTCGCAGCTGTGTAGGCTCGGCATCGCGGCGTAGGGATTCGACGTGAACGAGACGAGGCTCGACTCGTGCGACACGGCCGCGTGCTGGGCGAGCGTGTCGTTGAAGCCGGCCTGCGGGAACATCCGCGGCGGCGCCGTGGGCAGCGTCACGTAGCCGACGAGGCCGATCAGGTTCGCGAGGATGAGCGTGTTCCGGAAGCGGAAGAAGCCGTCGTGGGCGTTGAAGTAGACCCACAGGAGCGCCAGTCCGATGACGGCGAACTGGGAGAGCCAGTAGGTGTACGACGTCGCCTGGATCAGGAAGGCCGAGCCCTCCACGAGCCGCTGTAGCGGCAGCTCCAGCATCGACCCGAGGCTGCGCTGGAAGTCGATGATCCACTGGCCGTTCGCGAACGCCCGCTCGACGCTCTGGTCCGCCGCGCCCCGCGCGACCTGGTAGACGAGGTAGAAGCCGATCCAGATCGCGAACTGGAGTGCGAGGTGGGCCCAGCCCCGCGGCAGACGGCGGGCGGCCGCTTCGGTGTACGCCGTCATCGCCCGTCGATCGTACCGCGGCCCTCGAACGCGGCCGGCGGCCGCTACCCGCCGATGTAGCTCATCTCGACCTTCGGCAGCGCGGCCGTCGCCTCCGTGCGCCGCTCCGAGTAGCGGTCGCTGCGTCGCGCCCAGATCCGCGAGAGCGCCGCCTCGACCTCCGCGTCGCCGGCGCCGCTGCGGACGAGCGCCCGCAGGTCGTGGCCGCGGAGGCCGAAGAGGCAGGTGTAGAGACGGCCCTCGGCCGACAGGCGCGCGCGCGTGCAGTCACCGCAAAAAGGCTCCGTGACGGACGAGATCACACCGATCTCGCCGCGCCCGTCGACGTAGCGCCAACGCCTGGCGACCTCGCCGCGGTAGCCCGGGTCGACGGGTTCGAGCGGGAACTCCGCGCCGACGCGCTCGACGATCTCGGCGGCCGGCACGACGTCGTCCAGCCGCCAGCCGTTCGTGGCGCCGACGTCCATGTACTCGATGAAGCGCAGCGTGTGGCCGGTCCGGCGGAAGTAGCGCGCGAGGTCGACGACGCCGTCGTCGTTGACGCCTCGCTTCACCACCGCGTTGACCTTGATCGGCAGACCGGCGGCGGCGGCGGCCTCGATTCCGCCGAGCACGCGCTCGACGCCGAAGTCGACGTCGTTCAGGGCGCGGAAGGTGGCGTCGTCGAGCGAGTCGAGGCTCACGGTGACGCGCGCGAGCCCTGCGTCGGCGAGCGCCTGCGCCTTGCGCGCGAGGAGGGAGGCATTCGTCGTCAGCGTCACCTCGGCGTCGAGCCGCGCGAGGAGCTCGACGAGGTGCTCCACGTTGCGCCGCAGGAGCGGCTCGCCGCCGGTGAGCCGCAACTTGCGGACGCCGAGGCCGACGGCGATCCGCGCGACGCGCTCGATCTCCTCGAACGTCAGCAGTTCGCGCCGGTCGAGGAACCGGTACGTCCGGCCGAAGACCTCCTTGGGCATGCAGTAGACGCAACGGAAGTTGCAGCGGTCCGTGACGGAGATCCGCAGGTCACGCATGGGTCGGTGCATCGTGTCGAGCACAGTCACATGTCGAGCGTAGCCGCCGCGACGCGCCGACTACGGCACGGCGGGGACGATCTCGCTGCCGACGAGCCGCACCATCTCGACGTCGTCGTGCGCGAGGTGCTGCAGGAAGATGCGCTCGACGCCGGCGCGCTCCAGCGCCTGCAGTCGCTCCACGACCTCGTCCACGGTGCCCAGCACCCAGGACTCGGTGCGCTCGCGGACGAACTCGCTGGGGTCGCCGCCGCGGCCCGTGCGCTCGAGCACCCGCGCGACGCGCTCGTGCAGTTCGGCACGGTCGGTGCCGACGACGCAGCCCGTCATGACGGAGAAGACGAGCGGCTCGCGACCGGCGTCCTCACAGGCGCGGAGGAGGGTGTCGCGCTTGTCGCGGATCCCGGCGAGGTCGCCGCCCGGGCTGTTGTACTCGTCCGCGAGCCGGGCCGCGAGGCGTGCCGTGCGCGGCCTCGCCGCCCCGCCGACGATCACCGGCGGCCGCGGCTGCTGTACGGGCTTCGGGTGCGCCTGCAGCCCCTGCGTGCGGTAGTGGCGGCCCGCGAAGTCGACCTCGTCCTCGGTCCACTGCCGCACGACGAGCTCGAGCTGCTCCTCGAGCCGCTCGAGCCGCTCCGTGAGTTCCGGGAAGCGGAAGCCGTACGCCTCGTGCTCGCGCTCGTTCCAGCCGGCGCCGATGCCCAGCTCGACGCGCCCGCCGGAGACGTGGTCGACGGTGGCGACCGCCTTGGCGAGCAGCGAGGGGTGGCGGAACGTGACGGGCGAGACCATCGAGCCGAGCCGGATGCGATCCGTCACCGCCGCGAGCGCGGCGAGCGTCGTCCAGGCATCGAGCGAACCGCGCGTCTCGTCACCCATCAGCCCCGCGTAGTGGTCGGAGCGGAAGAGGCCTTCGAGCCCCGCCTCCTCGGCCGCGCGCGCGAGCGCGAGCCACTCCGGCCACGTCACGCCCTCCTGCCCCTCGATCATCAGGCACACGCGCATCCGACGGGATTATCGGCTGTAGCCTCGGGCGGTGCCTGCCCTGCTCGCGCTCGCCGCCGTCACGGCGGTCTGGGGCCTCACGTTCGTGCAGGTGAAGGACGCCGTCGCGCTGTACCCGCTCTTCGCGTTCCTCGCGGTGCGGTTCGCGATCGCGGCGGTGACGCTCGCGCCGGTGGCATTGGCACCCGTGCGGCGGCTGCCGCGGCGCGGCTGGGAGGCCGGCACGCTGCTCGGACTCCTGCTCGCCGCGGGCTACGCGCTGCAGACGGCGGGGCTGGAGCGGACGACGGTCTCGAACGCCGGCTTCATCACGGGCCTCTACGTCGTCTTCACGCCCCTCGCGGCGGTCGCGCTCTTCCGGGTCAGGCTCGCGCGGAGTGTCTGGGCCGGCGTCGCGCTCGCGACGGCCGGGCTCGCGCTCCTCTCGGGCGTGGGCGGCGCGGACGGCATCGGCGACATCCTCGTCCTGCTCGGCGCCCTCGCCTACTCCCTGCAGATCGCGCTGATGGAGCGGTACGCGCCGCGCTACGACCCGCTCGCGTTCACGTTCGTCGAGATGCTCGCCGCGTTCGCGGGGTTCGCCGTCGTGGCCGTCGCGCTCGGGCAGGTCGAGATCCCGCGGGGATGGGTGGTGTGGGGTGCGCTGCTCGTGACGGGCGTCTTCGCGAGTGCCCTCGGCTTCTTCGTGCAGACGTGGGCGCAGCGGCGGACGAGCGCGACGCGAACGGCCCTCGCGTTCGCGCTCGAGCCGGTGTGGGCCGCGCTCTTCGGCTACTGGCTCGCAGGCGACCGACTCGGTGCGATCGGCTGGGGCGGTGCCGCGCTGATCATGGCGGGGATCGCAGTCGCCGAGCCGGCGGCGGCGCGGACGCTGCGACGGCTCGTCGGCTCACGCGGCGACGAGGTCAGATCAGCCACGTCCCGTCCCGCTGGACGACGTCGCCGTCCGCATGGATCTCGCCGCCCGGACGCAGGTCCTTGACCATGTCCCAGTGGATCGCGCTCTCGTTGCGACCGCCCGCGTACGTGTAGCTGCCGCCCAGGGCGAGGTGGATCGTGCCCGCGATCTTCTCGTCGAAGAGCACGTTGTGCGTGAAGCGCGTGATGCGCGGGTTGCAGCCGAGGCCGAGCTCACCGAGCCGCGCCGCGCCGTCGTCGGTGGCGATCATCTGGCGCAGGAAGTCCTCGCCGCCGCTCGCGGTCGCCTCGACGATGCGGCCCTCCCGGAAGACGAGGCGGGCGCCCTCCACGTCGCGGCCGAGGTAGACGGCCGGGAACTCGCCGAAGGTGATCTCGCCATCGGCCGTGTCCTCGACCGGGCTGTAGAAGACCTCGCCGTCGGGCATGTTGCGGAGTCCCGAGGAGACGACCCCGTTCCGTCCGGCGATGCCGACGGTGAGGTCGGTGCCCGCGCCGACGATCCGGACGCGCTCGGCTGCGTCGAAGCGCTCCTTCACGCGCAGCATCCGCTGCTCCTCCGCCTCCCAGTCGAGTAGGCACGCGCCGTAGACGAAGTCCTCGTACTCCGCCAGCGTCATCCCGGCCTCCGCTGCCGACGCCTCCGTCGGGTACTGGACGACGGCCCAGCGCACCTCGAGCGCGCGCGCCCGCCGCGCCGCCGGCTCCATCGCCTTC
>DASQNG010000100.1:0-27091 GCA_035645095.1 Gaiellaceae bacterium
GCGGCGATCCCGTACTCGGCCTCCTCGTGCATCTCGCGCGTCCGCACCTGGATCTCGAGCGGCGTGCCCTCCGGCCCGATCACCGTCGTGTGCAGCGAGCGGTAGCGGTTGAACTTCGGCATCGCGATGAAGTCCTTGAACCGTCCGGGCATCGGCTTCCAGAGCGAGTGGATGAGGCCGAGCGCGCCGTAGCAGTCGCGCGTCCCCTCGTCGCCGGCGCGTTCCACGATCACGCGCATCGCCGTGAGGTCGTAGATCTCGTTGAACTCGCGGCCCTTCTTGGCCATCTTGTCGTAGATCGAGTAGAAGTGCTTCGCGCGGCCGGCGATGTCGGCGGGGATGTCGACCTTGTCCAGCTCCGCTTGCAGGACGTGCGAGGCCGTCTCGACCTGCGCCTCGCGGTCGGCCCGCCGGTCGGCGACCATCGCACGGATCTCGGCGTACTTGCGCGGGTGCAGGATCGCGAACGAGAGGTCCTCGAGCTCCCACTTGAGCGCGTGGATGCCGAGTCGGTGCGCGAGCGGGGCATAGACCTCGAGCGTCTCCTTCGCCTTCCGCACCTGCGTCTGCTTGCCCTGGTACTCGATCGTCCGCATGTTGTGGAGGCGGTCGGCCAGCTTGATCAGGATGACGCGGACGTCCTGCGCCATCGCGACGATCATCTTGCGGTAGTTCTCCGCCTCCGCCTGCTCGCGGCTCTGGAAGCTCGTCCGCGTCAGCTTCGTGACGCCCTCGACGAGCCGGGCGATCTCCTCACCGAACTCTGCGCGGAGCTCGTCGGGCTCGATCTCGCTGTCCTCGACGACGTCGTGCAGGAGCGCAGCGGCGATCGTCTGCTCGTCGAGGTGGAGCTCGGCGCAGATCCGCGCGGTCGACCACGGATGGTGGACGAAGTCCTCGCCGGAGCGCCGCTTCTGACCTTCGTGCGCCGCGGCCGCGTAGTGGAACGCGCGCGCGACGAGCTCACGGTCGACGCCCGGGTAGTAGTCCTCGACCGCCGCCAGCAGCTCACCGACGAGATCGTGGTGGTGCCTCTGAGCGTCGACGACGGTCACACGTCCAGTGTACTCCGCGACTTCAGCCGCGAATCCGGGCGGCAGGAGCCCGCGTTGTGCCTCCGAATGGTGGACCCGGTGCTGCGGAAACGGCTCAGAGCGAGGAAGGCGGTGCGCGTCGCGCGGCTGCTCGTGGAGCTCGACGACGCCGCGCGCGACCAGCGGTTCGGGCGGCCGCGGCGGACGCTGCGAGCGTCGCTAGGCGGCGCGCGGTAGCTCGAGCGTCGCGCCCGCGAGGAGGGCGCGGAAGACCTCGGACTCGTACAGCTGACGGCGGAGTCCGGCAGAGAGCTCGAGCTCCTCGAAGACCGCCCGCGCATCCGCCGTCCAGGCGTGCTCTCCCGCGCGCCACAGCGCCGCGAGCTGGGCGCGCAGCTCCTCGTACCCGTCGGGCGCGTCGAAGACGCGGCGCACCACGAGCTGTGGTGCGACCGTGCCGTTCCAGCGGTTCTCCTTGAGGCGCGCGACGAGGTCGTAGCGCAGCGGCCCGCTCCCGTCGGTGCGGCGCAGCCGGTCGACCTGTCCACCGAGGCCGAACGCGATCGCCGAGCCGACGTCGCGGCCACCGTGTCGCACGCGGAAGCGGAGGTGCTTGCCGTCGCCGACGGCGCCGGCCTCGGCGGCCTCGCAGCTCGGCACGAGCAGCGTCACGTCGGGGTTCCCGAGCCCGAACGGCGCGAGCCGCTCAAGCTCCGTCGCGAGAGCGAGCGTCAGCGCGGAGGCCGGGACGACGGCGTCGACCCGCGTGACCGGCACGAGCTGCTCGGGCGCCAGCGTCGCGTCCGCGTGCGCCGCGAACGCCGCCGCGAACGCCTCCAGCTGCTCGGTGTCGACCGAGAGGCCCGCGGCGGCCCGGTGGCCGCCGAAGCGGCGCAGGTGCGCGGCGCAGGCGCCGAGTGCCCCGTGGAGGTCGAACTCCGGGACGGAGCGGCCCGAGCCCTTCCACTCCCCCTCGCCGCCGGCACGGGCGATCAGCACGACCGGCCGGTTGAAGCGCTCGACGAGCCGGGAGGCGACGATCCCGATCACGCCCTCGTGCCAGTCCTCCCCCCAGACGACGTACCCGCGGTGGCGACGGCGCGCCTCCGGCCACGACTCGACCTGCGCCACCGCCGCGCGGAGGATCCGGTCCTCCACCGCCTGGCGGTCGCGGTTCAGCTCGTCGAGCTCCTCCGCCAGCCGCCGCGCCTCGTCGTCGCTCCCCGTGAGGATCAGGTCGAGTGCCGCGTCGGGGCGGCAGAGCCGACCCGCGGCGTTGATGCGCGGCGCGAGCCGGAACCCGACGGCGGCCGCGTCGACGGCGGCCGGGTCGACGTGCGCCGTCCGCATCAGCGCCCGTAGCCCCGGCTTCTGCGTCCGGGCGAGAGCGCGGAGGCCGGCGATCGCGAGCGAGCGGTTCTCGTCGAGGAGCGGGACGACGTCCGCGATGGTGGCGAGCGCGACGAGGTCCGCGTGCCGCGTCACCGCCTCGTGCTCGGGGCCGAGGAGCGCCTGCGCGAGCTTGTGGACGACACCCGTGCCGCAGAGCTCCGGGAACGGGTAGCGCGAGGGGCGGGTCGCGACGACGGGGCAGTCCGGCAGCCGCTTCCCCGGCCGGTGGTGGTCGGTGACGATCACGTCGAGCCCGCGCGCCTTCGCCGCCGCGACCTCCTCGACGGCCGTGATCCCGCAGTCCACCGTGAGCAGCAGGCCGCAGCCCTCATCGGCGAGCCGCTCGATCGTCTCGCCGGCGACGCCGTACCCCTCCTCGAAGCGGCTCGGGAGGTGCCACTCGACCTCGGCGCCGAGCTCCCGCAGCGTCAGCACCGCCAGCGCCGTGGCGCAGATCCCGTCCACGTCGTAGTCGCCGTGGACGCAGATCCGCTTGCCCGCGGCCACCGCCGCCCGGATCAGGGCGACGGCCTCCGCCATGTCGCCGAGCAGGAACGGGTCGTGCGGCGGGCGCTCCCCGGCGAGGAAGGCGCGTGCCTCGGCGACGTCGCGATACCCGCGGCGCACGAGGATCGACGCCGTGATCTCGTCGATGCCGAGCGCGTCCGCGAGGGCGACTGCGTCAGCGGGCGCGCAGCGCTCGATCGTCCACGTTCCGTCCTGCATGCCCCTCGACGGTACGGAGCCCGTCGGACGGCATGGGGCGGCGTCAGGCGGCGATCAGGCGTCGCTGCGACGGCGGCGGGTGGAGTCCCGCACGACCTTCACCCAGAGCATCACGACGGCGGCGAGCGCGCCGAGGGCGAGCACCGCGATCGGCGTCAGGACGGCCATCTCCCCCAGGCTGTACTTCGTGATCCACGTGCCGAGGAGCCAGATCGCGAGCACGACGAACGTCATCACCACGAGGAGCCGCCGGTCCACGGCACGAGGGTACCCTTCGCCCCCATGGCCGAGCCGAACTACGCGTCGGGGGACGACTACGTCGTCGAGTTCCTCGGGCACCGGTTCGGGTTCAGCGCGCTCGACTTCGAGCAGCGGGTCGTGGCGGCGGGGGTGCGGCTCGGCCTGCTCGCCTCGAACGACCTGGACGCCGAGGAGACGGAGGACCTCGTCGAGCTGGCCGCCGACGGGCGCATCGCCGACCCCCGGAGCCCGCTCGGACGGTACCTCGTGCGGCACTGGGAACGCGTGGGGCTGCTCGAGGGCGAGTCGCTCGTGTACTGGCTGCGCAAGCTCGTCTTCCGCGGCGCGTGGCTCGACCACCGCGTGAAGGAGGGGCTGCTCGAGGTGGCGTGGGACGAGCAGAGCGGCGACTTCGGCTACGCCGAGCCGCGCGGCGGTCGCGCGCTGCTCGAGCTCGCGCCGGTGCCGTCCTGGCACGCGCTCCAGTTCCGGCGTTGAGCCCGTGAGGCGGTTCGCCGCTCTCGTCGTGTACCTCGCGGCGCTGCTGCTCGTCGACACCCAGGTCGCACTGCCGGGCCAGCTCGTCCTCGGCGCCGTCACGTGGGGGGTGCTCGGCGTCGTCCTCCTGCGCGAAAAGCCGCTCGTCCGCGCCCAGACGCTCGTCGTCGTCGCCGTCGCGACGTGCGGCGAGATCGTTGGGTCGATCATCTGGGGCGTCTACACGTATCGCCTCGAGAACCTGCCGAGCTTCGTGCCGCCGGCGCACGGCCTCGTCTACCTCGCCGGTGCCGCCCTCGCCGGCGCGGCGCGCGACGGGCGGCTGCGAACGAGGCTCGTGCGGCTCGCGCTCGTCGGCGCCGTCGGCTGGGGCCTCGCGGGGATCACGGTGCTGCCGCGGACGGACGTCGGCGGCGCACTCGGCGTGACGCTCCTCGCGCTGTACCTCCTCCGTGGCCGCGCGCCGGCGGTTTATGCGGGCGTCTTCGTCGTCGTCGCCTGGCTCGAGCTGTACGGGACGGCGCTCGGCACCTGGAGCTGGGCCGTGACGATCCCCGGCACGGGCATCCCGAACGGGAACCCGCCGAGCGGCGTCGCCGCCGGCTACGTCTGGTTCGACATCGTCGCGCTCGCGGTGGCGCCACGCCTGCTCCGGCTCTCGCGGCGGGGAGAGCTAGTGGCTCAGAGCCACTAGCTCGGCGGCGGCTCGGACGGCAGCGAGAAGCCGATCCGCCGCTCCGGCTCCGCCTGCGCGATCGTGAGCTGCCGGATCGCTCCGAGCGGGACGATCAGCTCCTGTCGCTCCTCGCCGTGTGGGCACAGCGTGACGAACCCGAAGCCGGGCTCGGCCGAGATCGACTTCAGCCGGTGCAGCGAGCCGTCCGAGAGCTCCACCGCCACCATCGCCTCGACGTGGTGCTCCTCCGCGAAGGCGCGGATCCGGCCGTGGATGCGCCGGACGAGCTCCTCGAGCGGCCCCGCCATCCCCGGTGTCCAGAGCTCCGGCACGCGGCCACTCTAGGCGAGCGGCGCCGGGAGCGGCCGGGCGTGCAGCACGACGAGCGACCGCGTTCGCCGGGTGAGCGCGACGTACAGCTCGCGCAGCCCTGCGGCCTCGGGGCGACGAGCGCGGGCTCGACGACGATCACCTGGACGAACTCGAACCCCTTCGCGCCGCGCGGCGTCCCTGCTCCGGTATGCCACGGGACCCGTCGCCTGAGCAACGTCGCCGAGGAGCGTGAGCGCACCGTCGGTGGCCCGGCGCGCGACCGCCCGAAACTGCATGGGCGTCAGGTCCTGCGCTTCGTCGACGACGACGTGGCCGTACGTCCGGGGCGGCGTCCCGATGAGCGCCGCCGCCTCGTCGACGAGCGCCACGTCGGACTCGCTCCACCCGCGCCGCGCCGGCGCAGGAGGCGCTGCTCGCTCTCGTCGAGAACGCCGTCGGCGGCCTCAGCCAAAAATGCGGCGTCGGCGAGGCGAGCGGACGAGGCGCTCCGACGTAACGGCGGCCACGCCGCGTCGAGCGCCGCGCGGAGGCCGCTCGTGCGTAGCGCCCGTTCGATCTGCTTTCCGTCGAGCATCGCCGCGCCGCCGTGCACGTGCGCGTAGTCGGCGTAGAAGCGCCTGACGAGCGCCATGCGGAACCGCTTGCTCGCCGCTGCCGTCGTCCCGTGCTCATCGCGCACGGTGCTCAGCAGCTCACAGACCTCGCGCTCGCGCACACGCGCGTACCAAGCTCCGGCCCGTGCGTAGACCGCAGGGCGCGTCCCTCGCGACGCTAGAAGAGGCTTGCGCCGGCCGGTGGTGCGGCTGCGATGTGCGCACGGCCGAGCCGCGTGATCACACGGCCGCGCGGCGTGCGCTGCAGGAAGCCGAGCTGGAGCAGGTACGGCTCGTAGACGTCCTCGATCGTGTCCGGTTCCTCGCCGAGGGTCACAGCGAGGGTCGAGAGCCCGACGGGCCCGCCGTCGAACTTGTGCGCGATCGCCTGCAGCAGCTCACGGTCGGTGCGCTCGAGGCCGCGCTCGTCGACCTCGAGCAGTGCGAGCGCCTCCTGCGCGATCGGTGTGGTGACAGCGCCCTCGTGCCGGACCTCCGCGACGTCGCGGACGCGGCGGAGGATGCGGTTCGCGATCCGCGGCGTGCCGCGCGAGCGACGCGCGATCTCGGCCGCAGCATCGTCGGCGATCGCGACGCCGAGGATCCCGGCGGAGCGCCGCACGATCGCGTTGAGCTGGTCGCCGTCGTAGTAGCCGAGGCGGAAGGTCATGCCGAAGCGGTCGCGCAGCGGCGTCGTCAGCAGCCCGGTGCGGGTCGTCGCGCCGACGAGCGTGAACGGCGGCAGGTCGAGCGTCAGCGTCCGCGCCGCCGGCCCCTGGCCGACGACGATGTCGAGGCGGAAGTCCTCGAGCGCCGGGTAGAGGATCTCCTCGATCGCGCGGTTGACGCGGTGGATCTCGTCTACGAAGAGCACGTCGCGCGGATCGAGGCCCGTGAGGATCGCCGCCATGTCCCCCTTCCGCTCGAGCGCAGGGCCGGCGACCGTCCGGATGCCCACGTCGAGCTCCTCGCGGACGATCTGGGCGAGCGTCGTCTTGCCAAGCCCAGGCGGGCCGACGAGGAGCACGTGGTCGAGCGCCTCGCCGCGTCCCTTCGCGGCGGTGAGGGCGATCGACAGCTGCTCCTTGACGCTCTCCTGGCCGACGAAGTCGTCGAGCCGGCGCGGCCTCAGCGAGCGCTCGAGGTCCTCCTCCTCCGGCAGGACTGCCGCGGCCGTCACGGCGCTCACGCGGCCTGCCTCAGGGCGTGCCGCACGCGCTCTTCCGCCGGCAGGGCCGGGTCCACGGCCGCGAGCGCCTGCTCGGCCTCGCCCACCGAGTACCCGAGCTCGACCAGCGCGTCGCGCGCCGTTACGTGCGAGGCACCCACGCCCCCGGCCACGACGACGGGCGCGAGGTCGTCTGCCCCGAGCTTGCCCTTCAGCTCGAGGACGATGCGCTCCGCCGTCTTCTTCCCGATCCCCGGAATCGCCTGGAAGCGCGCTGCATCCTCGAGCGCGATCGCCCGCCGCAGCTCGGCGACCGAGGAGCCGGACACGATCGCGAGCGCGACCTTCGGTCCAACGCCGTTCACCGTCAGCAGCTGCGTGAACAGCTCGCGCTCCGACGCGTCCGCGAAGCCGTACAGCTGGAGCGTGTCCTCGCGGACGTGCAGGTACGTCTCGACGACGACCTTGCCGGGGCCGTCCGCCTTTCGCAGCGCGCCGGCCGACGCCGCGACGAGATACCCGACCCCGTTGACGTCGAGCACGAGCCCGTCCGCGCTCCGGCCGACGGGCATTCCGCGCAAGCGCGCGATCATCCGCCGCGCCTCCCCCGCCTCATCCCACCACCCGGAGGAGCGGCGGCGCGAGCGCGTGGCAGATGGCGACGGCGAGGGCGTCCGCGGCGTGGCTCGGCGTCGGCTCCGAATCCATCGCGAGGATCGCGCGCACCATGCGCTGGACCTGCGCCTTCTCTGCCCGGCCGTAGCCGCACACCGCCTGCTTGACGCGCGCCGGCGCGTATTCGCTGCACTCGACCCCGACGGCCGCGGCCGCGACCAGCACGGCGCCGCGCGCCTGCCCGACGGAGAGCGCGGTGCGGGCGTCTGCTCCGACGAAGGACTCTTCCAGCGCGACCGCGTCCGGCGCGTGCTCCTCGATCAGCGCCTGCACGCCGTCGAAGATCGTCTTGAGGCGGAGCTCCGGTCGCTCGCGGGCGGGCGTCCGCCACCAGCCGTGGTCGAGTGCCCTGATCCGGCCGCCGCTTCCGTGGACGATCCCGTACCCGCACGCCGCTGTCCCTGGGTCGATGCCGAGAACCTTCACGAGGAGAGGTTAGGCGGGCCCCCGGACGTTCCTGCCCGCCCGTGCGGGACGCGCGCTACCCCGCGACCGCCTCCAGCACCCTCTCGGGGATGTCGAAGTTCGCGAAGACGTCCTGCACGTCGTCGTTCTCCTCGAGTGCATCGATCAGGCGCATCAGCTTCTTCGCGCTCGTCTCCTCCTCGACCGCCACCGTGGTCTTCGGGACCATGGACAGCTCGGCGGTGTCGACCGCGAAGCCTGCCTCCTCGAGCGCGGCCCGGACCGCGGCGAGCGCCTCCGGCGGCGCCGACACCTGGAAGACGGAGCCGTCGCGCGCGAGGTCGTCCGCGCCGCCGTCTGCCGCGGCGAGCATGAGCTCGTCCTCGTCGACGCCGGCGGCGTCGACCACGACCACGCCGCGCCGGTCGAAGAGCCACGCGACGGCGCCGGTCGTGCCGAGATTGCCGCCGTGCTTCGTGAACAGGTGCCGCACGTCGGAGGCGGTGCGGTTGCGATTGTCCGTCAGCGCCTCGACGAGGACGGCGACTCCCTCGGGGCCGTACCCCTCGTACACGACGGTCTCGAAGTTCGACCCGTCCGCGTCCGCGCCCGCCCCCTTCGCGACCGCCCGCTCGATGTTGTCCTTCGGCATCGAGTAGCTCTTCGCCTTCTCGATCGCGTTCTGGAGCGCGAGGTTCGCAGCGGGGTCGGCGCCGCCCTCCTTCGCCGCGACGATGATCGCCCGCGAGAGCTTCGAGAAGAGCTTGCCGCGCTTCGCGTCGGCCGCGCCCTTCTTGTGCTTGATCGACGACCACTTGCTATGCCCCGACACGTGTCTCCTCCTTCACCAGTTCGAGAAAGCGCTCGTGCACGCGCAGGTCCTCGGTCAGCTCCGGATGGAACGAGGCGACGAGGAAGCGGCCCTGCCGGAGCAGCACGGGCGTTCCGTCGTGCTCGGCGAGGACCTCGACGTCCGGTCCGTGCTCGGCCACCCGCGGCGCGCGGATGAAGACGCCGCGCAGCGGCTCGTCCTCGCCCTCCAGCCGCAGGTCGGCCTCGAAGCTCGCCACCTGCCGGCCATAGGCGTTCCGCTCGACCTCGAGGTCGACGAGCCCGAGGTGCGCGCGGTCGAGCAGGATCATCCCGGCGCACGTGCCGAAGACAGGGCCGGCAAAGGCGCGGAGCGCGCTCTCGAGCCCGTAGAGCCGGATCAGGCGCACCATCGCAGTGGACTCGCCTCCCGGGATCACGAGCCCGTCGAGCCCCTCCAACTGCTCCGGCAGCCGCACCTCCAACGGGTCGGCGCCGAGGCGGGCGAGCGCAGCCACGTGCTCGCGGAAGTTGCCCTGGACTGAGAGGACGCCGATCTTCACGGAGTCAAGTGTAGAAGCCGGGCGTAGGCGCCCTTCGGCGCCTGCAGGCGGTGACTACCAGCCGCGCGTCTCGAGCAGCTGCTCGGGCGCGAGCTCCGCGGCCGAGATCCCGACCATCGGCTCCCCCAGCCCGGCGGAGACGCGGGCAAGGATGTCTGCGTCGCGGAAGTGCGTGGTCGCCTCGACGATCGCCTTCGCGCGCAGGATCGGGTCGCCTGACTTGAAGATGCCGGAGCCGACGAAGACCCCGTCGGCGCCCAGCTGCATGCAGAGGGCGGCGTCGGCAGGCGTCGCGATGCCGCCGGCGGTGAACGTGACGACAGGAAGCCGGCCGTGCTCCCCCACCCACCGCACCAGCTCGTACGGCGCCCGCAGCTCCTTCGCCTCGCTGTACAGCTCCTCGTCGCGGAGCGCCCCCAGCCGGCGGATGCCGCCGAAGACGGCGCGCATGTGTGTGACGGCGTTGACGACGTCACCCGTGCCCGCCTCGCCCTTTGTGCGGATCATCGCAGCGCCCTCCGCGATCCGCCGCAGCGCCTCGCCGAGGTTCGTCGCGCCGCACACGAACGGCACGGTGAACGCCCACTTCTCGACGTGGTGCGCGACGTCGGCGGGTGTCAGGACCTCCGACTCGTCGACGTAGTCGACCTCGAGCGCCTGCAGGATCTGCGCCTCGACGAAGTGGCCGATGCGGCACTTCGCCATCACCGGGATGCTCACCGCCGCCTGGATCTCCTGGATCATCGCCGGGTCCGACATCCGGGCGACACCGCCGTCGCGGCGGATGTCCGCCGGGACGCGCTCGAGCGCCATCACGGCGACGGCGCCGGCGTCCTCGGCGATCCGCGCCTGTTCGGCGTCGACGACGTCCATGATCACGCCGCCCTTCAACATCTCCGCGAGGCCGCTCTTGACCCGCATGGTGCCGGTCTCGTTCATCGGCAGCGAGTGTAGCTGGCACGACGCCTCCAAATCTCCGATTGATACGCGACCGAACACGACTCCTCTCCCCCTCCAGACGGGGTCCGTTCCGACGGGCGGGCCGCGTGGCCTGAAGGAGCGTTCGGAGAGGGGCCCTGCCTCGGCGGGGCCCCTCGTCTGTCCGTTCTCGCCTCAGGCGAGTCGAACGTCGGGGCCACCGCACGTGCCCCGCCTCGTCCGGATCGGCCCGGAGCCACCGCAGGAGCTCCGCGAGCCCCTGAAGAGCCGCTCGTGCAGAGGATCCCCCACCGCCTGGGAGCCGACCATCCCCCGATGGGTGGTTCACGCAGCCGGTTGACTCGGCTGCGGCGCCCGCGGCGCGGGCGTCAGCGGCCGACGGCCAACGTGATCTGCGTCAGGCTCGGCGCGCTCGCACCCGGGGCAGGCTCCTGGCCGATGATGCGCCCCTTCGACTGCGCGCGCGTCGTCCCTCGGTCGACGAGCCTGCACGTGTAGCCCGCTTGGTGGCACTGCCGAAGCGCCTCTCCCGCCTCGCCGTCGCGCAGATCGGGCACCGTGCCCGCCGCGCGACCGCCGGGGCCGAGCGAGACGTTCATCCGGACCGTCGTCCCCTCGTTCAGCGCGGTTCCCTCGGCGGGGTTCTGCGCGACGACAGTGGCCTGCTCCTCGTCCGACGCGACGGGATAGCTCGTGGGGAGGAGACCCGCATCGAGGATCGCGTCGGAGGCCTCGCGGTAGTCGGTGCCGACCACGCCGGGCATGTCGGTCGGCTCCGGCTCCGTCTCGACGGTCTCGGTCTGCGTCACCGTCTCCGTCTCCGGCGGCTCGGTCGCGGCCGGCGCCGTGGTCGTCTGGGTTTCGGTCTCGGTGGCGGTTTCCGTCTGCGTCTGCGCCTCGCCCTCGCCGTTCGACACCGTCAACTCGACGGTCTGCCCCTCGTCCGCACCGGCTCCCCCACCCGGCTCCTGCGCGAGGACGCGCCCCTCGGGATCTCCGCTCTCGACCCGCGTCACGTCGACCTCGAGGCCTGCCGCCACCAGGCGCTCCCGCGCCTCCGGCTCCTGCATCCCCACGACCGCCGGCACCGTCGTCTGGTCGGCTGCCTCCTCGTCGTCGTCGCCGCCGAGATAGGCGAACGCGAGGATCGCGCCGACGGCGAGCAGGAGCGCGAGCGGCCCGAGCCACCAGTGCTCGCGCCACCACGGAGGCGGTCCGGCGCGGCCTACGTCCTCCTCGAGGATCTCGGTGCGACCCTCGGGCGGCGGGTCGTAGGGGTCACGTGGGCCCATCGCCGACCCGTGTTCCCCTGATCCACGAGTGTGAACCCCCACGCGAACGGCCACCGTCAGTAGCCCGGCCCCGGACAGGCGTTGCGCGAGCGGGCACTAGCTTCTGATCGTGACGGGAACGCCGGGCCCGATCCGCTCGCCGAGCCAGGTGACCGAGGCGGTGTCGAGGCGCACGCAGCCATGGGAGACCGCAGTGCCCATGGTGCCTCCCACGTTCCAGACGCCGTGGATGGCGATCTGACCTGGGCCACCCGCAAACCTCTGAAGCACGTGGGAACGAGCGCTGAGGGCGAGTCCGAAGGGGCCGCCGACGTGGTCGCGGGTCAGCCGGACCGATTCCTCGACGCAGAATTGGCCGCGTGGCGTGGGCGTCGTTCCCGCTCCGACAACAGCCGGGAACGACTGCACTGCTTGGCCGTTGCGGTAGACGGTCCGCGCCGCTCCGAGAGATCGACGACGAGGTGCCAGGACGTGCTCGCTGACGTCGTTCTCGCCTTCCGGATCCAGCCGGTGCTGTTGTTGGGACGTCCGGGCAGCCTGACCTTGAGCCAGCGCACACCGTTCGCGCCGGTGCGGTGGCCGATCACAGGGAGCACGGTTCGCCCTTCGGTGATCGGGCGACCACGCTCCACCCAGATGCGACGCGCAGAGTCGTTGTCGGGCTTCGACATGGCCGTCTGACCGTTCACGAAGACGGCCAGTTGCTGCGTCTGGGCAACCCGGGAAGCCGCGGCCGCTACGGGAGCGAACGTCCAGGCCGCCACCAGCGGAAGAGCGATTACTAAAACGCCTGCAACGACATGCGGGGGGCGCGCTTGCGCACCCCTGCGTTTGAGTTCACGTCGATACCGGTGATGCGCGAAGCCGGCACCCTAGCCCGTGAAGCCGAAGGTATTCACCGGCGGCCGTGACGGGCCGCTGACGCTCGTCGACCCACCGGTTCCGGGGCGCGGCTTGGCAACAGCCACCTTTTTCGCGGCAGCCTCTACCGCTTGGCGCTTGGCCTCTTCGGCCCTGGCAGCGACGACCGAATCGCCCTCGCCGCGGCCGCTTCGATCCGTGTAGCAGCAGCCTCGACGCGAGCAGCTTCGACCCGAGCAGCCTCGACCCGAGCGGCTTCCACGCGAGCAGCCTCGGCTGCTGCGGCTTCGGCTGCGAGGCGAGCCGCCGCGGCGGCCGCGGCGTCGACGTCGGCCTGCTGCACACAGGTGGACGGTCGGACGATCGTGTCCTGGATCAGCGTCACGTTGGCGTTACGGGCGAGCAGCCTGCCCTCGACCGTGATGATGCTGGTCAGCGTGATCTGGGTGAGGGCGAGAATCGTCCCGACGAAACCGAACCCGGTGTTCGACAGGAGTGCCGACTGCACATTCCAGAAGACGTTGCACGGCTGGGCACCGTTCGTGTACTCCACGCGGGAGTTGCCGACGACGGTCAGGTCGCCTGCGGCGGCTGCCTGGAAGATGAACACGGAGTCCGCGTCTCCGCCCCCGTTGAGCGTCAGCGGGACGGCGCCGCTGATCAGAATCGATCCGGCAGAGCTGTACACGCCGGCGCCGAGCGCCTGACCAGCGAGGTTGATGCCGGTGATGTCGCCCGTCGGCGTCTGTGCCGCCGCATTGTCGAAGGCGTTGGTCAGTCGTTCTTCGCCGTCGTGAGCAGCTCCGGGTTGCCGACGTAGCACGGCAGGCCGTTGGCGTCGACGGCGTAGATCGTGCCCGAGACCGCCGAGCAGGCGAGGGTCGTGATGAACGTGCCAGCGGCCGGGCTGAGCCCGACGTCGCCGCTGATCACGGACGTCGGCACGTTGGTGACACCGGAGCCGCCGAGGATCGCGAAGCTCTCTGCGTTCCCGAGCGGAACCGGAGCCTGGGCCGCTACGGCGCTCGCCGGGAAGGCCAGCGGGAGCAGCGAACCCAGGACGAGCAGACCGAGGGCCGCGCGCATCTTGAAGAACGTCATGGGGTTCCTTCGTCAGATGAGCTTCGTCGCCACAGAAGCGGGCGACCTGCTCCGGCCGGCTCACCTGAAGACGGAGTGTTCGTGGTTCCCATGGCGCAGCTCGCGATGAGACTCGCAGTGACGCCGCACAGATGACCTCGGCGTCTAAGGCCCCCCTTGAGATACCCCGATGAGGTGGGAAGCAGGTTAAGCGGTTCTGACGTGAGGAGGCGAGACAAGGCGTTGCCGTCAGGTACGCGGCCCGCAGCCGCTCGAGCACGATCCGCCGCCTCGGGTTCCGGGGGGCCTCTGCCTGTGCGGCTCGACCCCGCGCCGCCCAGAGCTCACCTGCGGCGCCCCGACAGCGGGCAGCCGTCCCCTCGCTGGCAGCGAAGGGCCGCAGTGGCGGACAGCGATTCACGCGGAGCCTCGGCTCCGAGCGGGGCTCGGAGCGACCTACTGATCCAGGCGAAAGAGCAACTCGACAACCTCTTCACCTCTGCTGTTCGAGAATGCACGTCCCTCGCCCACGCGACGGAAGCCACACCTCTCGAGCACCTGCTGCGAGCCGACGTTGTCGGAGGCTGTGACGGCCTGCAGAGGACGTGCATGCTCGACCTTCGCGAGGAACTGCGCGAGCGCCCGTGTGGCAATGCCTCTGCCCCAATGGGGCCTCCCGATCCAGTAGGTGACCTCGCGCAGGCCGTCGTTGTGCCAAGACCCGATTGAACCTACGACCTGACCGTTCTCCTCGATCACCCGACCGGTGATGTCGTCGCTCTCCCGGAAGCGGCGCCAGCGTTCGTCGAACGCTGCCCGATCAGACGGTTCGACAGCCGTGAACGCAGCCATCCGATTCGACTCCTGGTCGACCCAGTGCTCGAAGAGGACGTCAAGGTCGGCGTCGGTCGCCTCGCGGAGAAGCATCGTGCGCGTCATCGTATTTCGGCGTGGGAGGCAAGCCGGCGCCGAGTTCGCGGCTGAGACCGATGCCGAGCCGCAGCACCTCGAGGGCAGCGTTCTCGTCGACCTGCTCGGTGCGCCCGGCGTCCGCTCCCACAGCTGCTTGTCGGTCGAACCGCCGGAGGGGCGTACCAGTGAATGTACGTACGTGCGGTTAACCGCACTAAGCACTCGCGCTGCCCTCACCGCGAAGCGGCGTGGTACAGCCTAGATTCTCGGCGTGAGGTCGATCGATCTTTACCTGTTTGTCGCCGGAGACACTGTTCGCCGAGCAGCACACGAGCAGACCCGCGAATGGGACGCCGGTTTCCACGACCTTCCTCCACGCGACGGCCGCCGTCTAACCGGTCGAACCACGAGATGAAGGGACTGAAAACGCGCCGAGGCGAGCCGCTGCTCGAGCTCGACGAGGTCGAACGGCGCCTGAAGCCACTCGGGCGTCGCTACCTCGGCGTCCGCGCAGTCCCGATCAAGGCGCTGGTCGGCACGGATAGCCGCGCCGGGGCGTTCACGCGTGACTTCCGTCCGCTGCACGCCTTCAGCCGCGACCGGCTCCGCTCGATCGACGATGCCTTTCCTGACGGCGGTTTCCCGCCGATCGTCGCGGTCAAGCTCGGCCAGGCGTACTTCGTGATCGACGGCCATCACCGCGTCGCTCTCGCGCGGCGCCGAGGCGCCGCCGTGATCGATGCCGACGTGACCGAGTTGGTCGCCCGTGTCTCGCTTCCCCCGGATGCGGACATGCTCCAGGTCGTCCTCCGCGAGCTGGAGCGAATCTTCCTCGAGGACAGCGGTCTTGCCGAGGTGAGACGTGGCCTGAGCATCCCGGTCAGCCGGCCTGCGCACTACCTCGAGCTCCTCGAGAACATCCAGGTGCACGGCTACCACCTGATGCGAGGACGCGGCCGTATCCTCGACGACGCTGAGATCGCCTCCGATTGGTACGACGCGATCTACACACCCACTCTCGCCGCACTCGAGGGACTCCGTCTCGGCCGCCGCTACAGCGACGCGCCGGCGGGCGACCTGTTCCTCGTGCTCCACAGGCACCGACGCGATGCATTCCCCACGATCGGCTGCCCGCACCTCTCGCAGACAGTCGTCTCGGTGCTGGCGAAAAGACCGTAGATCTGGTTGACGCGGCTCCCAGACATTGGGAGTGGCGCGAGTCGGTCAGGTCGCGCTCGCCGGCACCGACACAGACGAGGCGAGGGACGCCTGACGCTACCGCCGCTCGTCGTGCCCGTCGAGAGAGGCACTGGGTGGCGCCGTGGCTCCATTCGGCACGTCCCGCGTGGTGGTTCACGTTCACGACTGACCGGTTTAACCACTCGTCAGACCCGCCGGCGCGCCACAACGCCGGCAATCGCTTTCGGCTTCATTCCTGGCTTCGGGGAGGGGGACCTCGACCCGAATGCGGTGGCGACCCGAGAGGTGTCTTCCCGCAGCCGGGTCACACCGCAACGTCGAGCCGAACAACGTTGGAGCACCGAGAGCTCCCTCGGGTGCGACGGCAGCGACCGGGGCCGGATCAACCGGGCCCCGTCGTTAGCGCCTAGACGCACTCGAGCTGCGTCGTCTGAGCCGGAGCCAGGCAGGGACTCTTCACCGCGCTTCGTCGGTTAGCAGATCTTCGCCGCACCGTGGCCGGAAGAGACCAGTACTCGTCCGCAACCTCCACCGATAGCCAGGCGTCCCGACGCCTGACGTCGTGCTCGACGACGCCGTCGGGAGGAGACGCCGGACGCGCGGGAGCTGCTTGCGTGGTGCGGCGAATGCGGCGAGCGTGGTATCCGACCGGCGGCGAGGCCTACGTGCCGAACGCCGTCCACAAAACGCCGGCGACGGTCGCGACCATCAGAAGCCATCCAGCCACCTGCACGCGATCCAGTTTCGTCATGCCAGCTTCATCGGCGGGCAGATCCCGCAGCTTGAGCTTCGCTACCCAAGGGAGGCCGGCCGTGGTGGCGTGGTACGCGCGCAACGTCTAGGCCGAGGTCGCGGCGGCTGGCTCGATCACGCCACACTCGGTACAAACCACCACGCCTACGAGGCGGTCGCGGAGAGCGGCTACTTCCCGGCACCGCGGGCACTCGTCGAGCTCGTCGACGGTGAACCAGCCGCGCAGTGAGGAGGCTTCTTCCATGCACTGAGCGTATTGGGCGACACTCGAACCAGGCATGGGCCGAAAGGGGGACACGCAAGAGGTCTGCACCGGCGTCTGCACCGCATGAGCTTGTGCGGCCTTTGTGACACACCGGTCCCGCGTAACCATGCGAAACGGCTTGCCTAACGGAGTCCATTGGGCCCGCCTGGACTCAAACACCCCTGCTAACGGAGGGTTTTCTGCGTCCGGTGTATCACCGGTGTATGCACCGTCCGGCCACGCGCTTTGGGGACGTCCCCGACTTAGCGCGAGGGCGTGTGTCTCAGACGTACCGCTCGGAAGGTGGCCCAACGACTTCCATGGCGTGGGCATCGGCGATGCCAGCGAGCTCGTCCTCCCGCACAGCGTCCTGACGGAGCGCGGCTGCCAGATCGTCGAAGTAGCCGACCATGGACGCGGGGAAGTAGAAGTTCAGCTTCCGGCTGGGGACGCTGCCGACGCGAAACCCGTGCCGGACACCCTGCGGAATGAAGATGAACGACCCAGCGGGGCAGACGACCTCGCGATCATCAAGGAACATGACGTACTCGCCCTCAAGGACGTAGAACACCTCGGCGCAGTCATGGTGAATGTGGATCGGAGGTCCGAAACCGGGCGGTTCGTCAGCCTCCAACACGGACACGACGCCCGCCGTCTCGGTCTCACTCGCCTTTACGGTCATGCCGAAGTCGCCAAGGTCGATGAACCTTCCCTCGCCTGGGCCAAGCACGTACGCCTCGGCGTTCGGCGCCATACAAGCGAGGTTCGCACGCGATTCGTTCATGCGTCAAGGCGGTGACGCCGCGTCGCGGGCGGGAGCTGCATCCGCGCCCTCTCACGTGATCGGGACTAGCGCCGCGTACTCAACCTCCTCCCCGCCGCTCATGACGTGGCTGTAGGTGTCTGCCGTGATGCTCAACTTACGTTGACCAACGAACCGGGCGATCTCCGCCCACGACCGTCCCTGACGGTGCAGCAGCGAGATACGACGGTGACGGAGGTCGTGCGGTGAGAACACCGGGCCGCCGTTCGCCCTACACGCCCTCGCTACAGGCGCGGGGTGAAGCGGGGCCTCGTTCATAAAGAGGCCGTCATGTGCGTGCCTCTGGGGCACCGCTGAGCGTCAGCGCCCGCTCGTGCAGCTAGCGGAACTCGGGGTGGTTCCGAGCCAAGGGGCGAGCCGCCCGGCGTCACCGTTGCTGCGGGCGTAGAGCGTGATCTTCACCGGCTGCTGCGGACGGCTACCGAATGCCAGATGTTGATCTGCCCACCTACGTCATTCCCGGAAATCCGCGGGCGCTCCCGCAGCAGGAGGGTGCTACCCAGAAGGGTGATCGCGTCGGTTCAGTGGTCGCCGATCTGTGCTTTATGTTCGGCCGGGTTCCGCAGCGCTGGCTCTGGCTTGCCCTTCTTCTTGGGTGGCTGGCGATCGTTGCCGTGCGCGTGATCGGTGCCGCTGGAGAGTATGCCCTTGCTGATCTTGGGTGGAAGCTCGCCTATAACGGCTTGATCTTTGCCGCTGCGGCGTCGTGCATTGTGCGAGCGGTCCGGCGCGAGGAGGAACGGCGAGAGTGGGCATTGATCGGTACAGCCGTAGGTTTGTGGGCGGTCGGCAACACGTACTGGACATTCTTTCTGGCCTATCTGGCGGAACCTCCATACCCGTCAGTGTCTGATGCGTTTTGGCTTGCTTTCTATCCGCCAGTGTCGCTGGCGATCGTGATGCTGGCTCGGAAACGCCTGCGTGGTTTCCGCTTGAGCTTCCTGCTGGACGGTGTCGTGGGCGCATTGGCGGTCGGGGCGGTCGTGACCGCGATCGTGTTCGCCTCCGTTGCGGATGCGACCAGCGCGAACTTCTGGGGGACGGTGGTCAACCTCAGCTACCCACTCGCGGACACGGTGCTGCTGGCGCTTGCGGTGGGGGCGCTGATCATGATGGGTGGCCGGACCGACCGAAGCCTGCTGCTCCTCGCCGCAGGCCTTCTTGTTTTCGGAGCAAGCGACAGCGTTTACCTCTATCAGGTTGCTGCGGGAACCTACGCGGAGGGAGGATTGGTCGACCTCGGATGGCCGGCCGCCGCAGTGCTGTTTGCCATCGCTGCTTGGGCACCGCGCACGCGCGCCGGAGTAGCAAGGGCGCACTGGGTCGCGCTGCTGCTGCCGGCGGGGTTTGCGGCTGTCTCGCTCAGTGTGCTGGTATACGACCACTTCAGTCGCGTCACCGGCCTGGCGATTGTCCTCGCCGCTGCCTCGGTGGTGGCCGTGACAGCGCGTACCGCGCTGACAGTGCGCGACTACCTGAGAGTGATCGAACAACGCACGTCTGATGCCACAACTGACGGACTGACCGGCATGGGCAATCGCCGCAAGCTGAACGAGGATCTCGACGCGCTCCTAAGCTCAGAAGGCGGCGGGGTGCTGGGCGTGTTCGACCTTAACGGCTTCAAGCACTACAACGACACGTTCGGCCATCCCGCCGGTGATGCGCTACTCGCGCGCCTTGGCGCACGGCTTTCGGCGGCAACCGCAGGCAGAGGCAGCGCCTATCGCATGGGCGGCGATGAGTTCTGCGTGCTCTTGCAGCCCCGGGGCGAGGAGACCGGCACGCAGCTCATTGCTCGGGCAGCCACCGCTCTAGCCGAGGAGGGGGGAGCGTTCACAGTGTCCGCATCATTCGGCACTGTCGACATTCCGGTCGAGGCGAGCAACGGTCCCGACGCGCTGAGGATTGCTGATCAACGCATGTACGCGCAAAAGCATGGCGCCCGAACTTCCGCGTACGAGCAAGCGAGCAGCGTGCTGCACAACGCGCTTCGAGCCCGGGACCCAGAACTGGGGGACCACCTTGCCGGCGTCGCACAGCTCGCCGAGCGGGTCGCCCAACTCCTCTCTGTAGTTGCGGATGAGCGCGCGACCATACGCATGGCCGCCGCCCTGCACGACATCGGGAAAGTTGGCCTCCCCGATGCGATCCTGCACAAGGCCGGCCCACTCGATGACGCCGAATGGACGTTCGTGCGCCGACACCCGCTCATCGGCGAGAAGATCCTCTCGGCTGCTCCCGCCCTCAGTGGCGTCGCCGCACTCGTGCGCGCAAGCCACGAGCGCTGGGACGGCAACGGCTACCCCGACCAGGTAGCTGGCGAACAGATCCCGCTGGGCGCACGGATCATCTTCGCCTGCGACGCGGTCGACGCCATGATGAGCGACCGCCCCTACTCCGCCGCGATCAGCCAGTCAGAAGCAGTCAGGGAGCTTCGACGGCATGCGGGAACGCAATTCGACCCGCGCGTCGCTGAAGCGCTTTGCATCGCACTTGAAGAGGTCGACAGCACGAACCTCCGCCACGGCAGCGAAATCGCCGCGTAACCTGCAGGTTGCAGTGGCGCGCGTGCCGAAAACGATGTCGCCACGAGGCGCCATCGGCGGAGAGACCGTCGACGCCCTGAGCTGACCCCCCGCCGGTGCTTGCGAAGTTCGTGACTCAGAAAGTTCGATTCGCGTGGGGGCGGTTAACCGCACCACCCACTCGTGCTGCCCCCACCGACAACGCCAGTGGTGCCCCCTAGGTTTTCGCCATGAGTTCGGTCGAGCTTCACCTACCGTCGACGGACTTCGCCGCGGGTTACGGTCGCCGCTTCCAGGGGGCGCTTACTGCTGCTGCCTGGGCTGTGGCCGGCGCTCTGCCGCTCGTGGGCCTGGTGTCGCTGCTTCTGCGTGAGCAGCTCGACCCGAACTGGCACAACCACCGTGTTCACTTCACCCTCTTTTTGGCGGTTGGAGTTGGGGTCTCCGTGCTCGCGTACGCCGCCGGAGGCGCGGCGAACCGCCGTGGTGATGCGCGTGTGCTGCTGATCTCGCTCGCCTTCCTCGCCACAGGCGGGTTCCTCGGCCTGCACGCGCTCGGGACCACGGGCGTCCTCTTCACGCACGAGTACGCGGGCTTCAAGGTCGCGAACCCGGTTGGACTCGTTCTCGCCGCTGCGTTCGCACTCGCGTCCGCATTCGTCGACATACGTCCCTCCTTGGCTCCGTTCGTCGTCCGCCACCGTGTGGCCCTGCGCCGGGCGGTGCTCGCCGCAATGACGGCGTGGTTCGTGTGGACAGTCCTCGAGCTGCCACCGCTGCACGAGCCGAGCAGCGAGGGCGGCTCGCGCAGCGTGCTCGCGGGAATGGCCGGCGTCGGCGCGGTCGTCTACGCCGTCGCGGCAGCGCGCTACTGGTACGTCTACCGCGGACGGGTCGCACTCTTACAGGCCAGCGTGATCGCCTGCTTCGTCCTGCTCGCCGAGGCAATGATCGGCGTCGCGCTGACCGGCGAGCGCGCCTGGCACGCGAGCTGGTGGGAGTGGCACGGCCTGATCGTCACGGCCTACGCCGTCGTGAGCTTCGCCGCCCACCGCCAGTGGCACGAGGAACGCTTCAGAAGCCTCTACCTGGCCACCACACGGGAGCGCCTGCAACCAGTGAGCGTCCTCTTCAGCGACCTTGCAGGCTTCACGGCGTTCGCGGAGCGCGCGAAGCCCGCAGAAGTCGCGAACGTGCTCAACACCTATTACGCCGCCGCGGCGCCGCTACTCACGCGGCGCTTCGGCGGCGACCTGGAGAAGTTCATCGGCGACGGGATGATGGCCACCTTCAACAGCCGCGGCGACACCCCGGACCATGCAGTGCGAGCAGCCGGGGCGGCCCTCGCGCTCCAGCGCGAACTGACCGCGATCGCGGAGAGGAATCCCGGCTGGCCCAAGCTCCGGGTTGGCGTCAACAGCGGCGTCGCAGCGGTGCGTGAAATGGGAGACGATGGGTTCGTCGCCTACGTCGTCGTCGGCGACACGGTCAACACGGCCGCGCGGCTCGAGAGCGAGGCGCCAGAGGGCGGCGTGCTGATCGGCGCGGAGACCTATCGCTCGCTGCCGGAGGGCAGCGACGTCGAACCGGTGCCGGAGCTCCGCGTGAAGGGCAAACAGGACACGGTCGACGCGTATCTCCTACACGCGCTCCCCCACTCAGCGTAAGTTCCACGCCGCCGACCGCCGTCAGCGATCGCTTGCAGTCTCGGTGGCGTTGAGGAGCGCGGTGTTGGAAGGTCAGTTCACCGACTTCGCGGTCAATCACTGCGACGGGGAGGCCGTCGTGTTGAAAGGCCGGTTAGCGATCGCCTTCACCACTGTGTAGCCAGTTAAGGACTCCACAGTGCACCGCTAGTTGAACACAGCCCGGTTGGCATCCCGCCGGTCCTGATCGGACCCGCAAGGTCGCGAGCAGGCTGGTCAGGATCGCGTAGGCGCCGAGTGCGAACTTTCCGAGGGCCGAGCAGCAGCGCGCGGGTTCGTGTTCCTGCTCGCCGTGGAGATCATCGTCGTGCCGAAGAGGAAACACCCGAGGGCCGGAACTGGTCGGGTGAGAGCAGGCGCGGTGCTGACCGCGCGAGTTCCGCTAGACGGGGCCGGGCCGGTTTAGGTCGGGTCGTGGAGGGCTGGCCGCGTGGGCGGTGTTCCAGCCTCCGGCGATTGCCGTTCCCGGCGCCAGAGGAGCAGGCTGGCGATGAGGAGCCAGATCGGCAGGAGGAACAGCAGCGCCGCCCAGCCGACCGGCGGGATCAGAAGCAGGATCGTGATCGCAAGGCCAACCCAGCCGAGCCAGCGTGGGAGGACGAGCCCTCGAAGCGCCAGGATCGCGCGCGCACCGACAAAAACGGCAAGAGCGAGTTCCACGGCGATGAAGAAGCCGCGCGCCAGCCGCCAGTACACGATCGCCGTCTCGGGACTGAGAAGCTCGACATCGGTGGTGGAGCGGACCGCAACCAGGGATCGCCACGACCACCATGCGCGGATGAGGTCGCGGTCAACGTCGGTGCCGTAGCCGGCGAGGAGGTCGAATCTCCCTGCCGAGGCTCGGGAACGGCGGACCGGGGCCAGGCGCTGAGCAACGCCGTCTGGGCACGGCTGTGCTGGGCGCAGCCGAAGTAGACGCGCAGCGTGATCTCATACTGCCCGCCGACCATGGCGTGGAGACGGCACTTGCGAAGATCGCGCACCTGCCCCTGCCAGCTCTCAAGCCGCTGAAGTCGGACAGACCCCAACGGGGCGTGCGGGCGGGGAACCCCTTCGTCGCCCTCGGGCTGCGGAGGGAAGCGATTGCTGCGCGAGAGGCTGACCCAGATCACGATCCCCTCGCGCGGCAGCCGCCCCAGGGTACTGTGCGCCGGAAGTGCGTTCCGCTCGTCGGCGTACAGGTATGAACTCACCGTCCGCGCGTCGCTCGACCGGAGCGCGAGAACGAGTGCGCGCGGGCGATCCGTGGCCACCTGTCCGGTGAGGAGTGGCCAGGGCCCCACCCCCCGAACGCGAAGGCGAACTCGGTTCATTTCTTCACGCCGACGTCTATCTAGAAACCGGCCACGGATCGAGCAGAAGCGAAAGAGCCGGAAGGCGCTGTGAAGAGACGAAGGCGTGCCGCTCCTGCGGATGCCAGAGCGTTGCGGGAGCAGGCGGCGCGAGAGAGTCGCGGGAGCGTCGGCGAGCTGCTGTTGGTCACCTTGTTATCGCCGGCTGGGCGGCCGCTGCTGTCGTTGGGGTGGTGCTGTAGGGATCTTCGGGCAGGCCATCGGGAACATCAACACTTACGTGATCCCTTGATAGGGGGCTGGCGCATTCGTCTAGCGCGATCGATGAGGTGGATGCCTACGAGGCGTCCGCCTCGCTCCAATCAAGGAGTCAATGAAGTGCCGAAGCTAATACTCCTCGCGCTGTTCTTGGTGCTCGCTGTTCCGGCGGCCGCCTCGACCGCTGCCTCAGAAGGGGTCAGCGGCTGGACTGTCAGCTGGGCCGGCAAGGCCTCCGTCGTGGACGGTGAGCTCCTGCTCGAGCCGACGGGCATCGCCGACACCGACGACACCAGCGAGCCGTCACACACGTACTCGGCGCTGGCGCTGTCGAACGCCACCCACGGCGTCGACGTCGAGATCGAGGCGACGATGAGGACGGTCAAGCAGACGCGGGTGGACGACCCGCCGAACCCGTGGGAGTGCGCCTGGCTGATGTGGGCGCTAACGGACCTGTCCCACTACTACTACTTCGTCTTGAAGCCGAACGGCTGGCAGCTGTCGAAGAAGCAGGGCGGGCCGTTGGGCGGCTGGGCGCCCGAGCTATTCTTGGCGACCGGCACGTCGCCGCAGTACCCGATCGGCCCGGCACATCGGCTGCGCGTTGTGCAGACCGGCTCGGACATCCGTGTCTGGGCCAACGGTGAGAAGATCCTCGACTACCGCGACGCCTCTCCCCTGCTGTCGGGCGGACGCGTCGGTCTCTACGGTGAGGACGCGGTTGTCGGCTTCCGCGAGGTCACCATCGGCGCTGGCGCGACCGTTGAGTCGGCGTCGAAACCGAGGAAGGGCAAGAAGCCGACTCGGTAGGGCGTGCTCCCCCGAACCGGTGGTTCGGCGCCTGCCGCATCCTGAGCGGGCGACGGTCGGCCGAGCGCAACGAGCAGGTCGGCGGCGCGAAGCAGTCGCTGCATTATGTACGACCGGACGCCGCTCACGCCGGCACGCCGGTCGTTGTCTACTCGGCCGCGAAGCCGCAGCGCACCACGAAGTCCGGGGCGAGCCTGCCGGCGATCGGCGCTCGAGCTCTGACCGTGGACGACCTGCAGGTGGACGACATCTACGAGCGAGTTCGGCCCATCGAGCCCGTCCACCCTTCCGGGGCTCGGCGTGCTCTGCTTCCTGTTCCTAGACCCGATGCGCCGGGCCGCAGCTTGACGTGGAGCTCGGCGCCCCTGGCCGCACGGGCCCCCCTGTTCGTGTCGTTGACCGCAACGTGGTCGGCACGCAGACCGTGCAGGCGCAGCTTCCGCCGCAGGTGGCCGTCTCCGTCACGGAGAAGACAAGCTCGCGGAAAACGTGGGGCCGGTTCTACTTGCGGCGGTGCGCTACGTGCGCTCGACGTTGCAGCCGAGGTAGCCGAAGGAGTCGGCGGTATCGGTCAGGAACGCGTTTGTCTCGGCGGCGGTCGCGAAGGTGTATACGCGAACGGTGGCGCTTCCGGCGAACGTCGCTGTCACGGTGAAAGCAGACCCGTCAGCGGCGCTCATCAGCAAGGCGAAGGGCTGGCCGTCCTGTTTCACCCGCACGGCCTCCACCACGGTGCCCGAAAGGGCGTATCCCGTCTGTAGCTGGGCTGCTTCCATGCCACCAACATCGGCACGATCGCGAGCGAAGGCGATCCTCCCAAATGGGGCCAATCCGGATCGTCAGCCGGACGGCGCCCGCCGAAGCCGGTCACGGAGGAGGACGGCAGTGGTGGCTCGAGCGATTCAGCCTGGAGGAGATCGTTGACTTTCATCGCGCTGTCGGTCTTCATGGACGCATGAAACGGAGCCTCGCCGGCTGTCTCGCTCTCGCTGCGCTTGCCACACTTACGGGCACCGCGTCCGCGCGTCCTGAGCGCGTGAACGTGTCACCGCTCGTGGGGGTCTGGAAGGGGGACGTAGTGAGGGTTTTCGCGGGAGCAGTCATGGGCCGCAACGTCATGACGACCCGCATCGGGAGCGCCCGCATCGGCGCAACGTTCACTGCCGAGCTGCGTCGAGCTCCGGCCTGTACCGCTCAGTTCCGAATCGCGAGGCGGACGTCTGCGGCGTGGACTCTCGGGATACCGCGGAACCCGGCCGGCGACGGGGCCACCTGCGTGTTCGCCCACTTCAGCAACGCCTACGTGGAGGACGCGTTCACACTGACGCTCCTCGACTCCCGGCGCCTGCGCTTGGTCGGCCTGAACCGCGGCGTGCGTGTTCAGGCGACTCTCACTCGGCAGAAGTAACGGGCCGTGCCGACAGGATGCGCCGAGGGGAACCCCGGCCAGCCCCAGCGGGCGCGCGCATCGTAAGGGGGGTGCTGCGAGGGCTGCGTGCTCCTATCACGCATGCGCCGACACTCGGCTTGAGCCGCCGCGGCTAGACCAGACTCTCCGTGTATCACCCGTGTATGCACCGCATGAGCTTGTGCGGCGTTTGTGACCACCTGTCCCGCGTAACCGTGCGGAAACGGCTTGCTAATGCAGTTCCATTGGGCCCGCCTGGATTCGAACCAGGGACCAACCGATTATGAGTCGGCTGCTCTGAACCGCTGAGCTACGGGCCCGCCGGCTGAGCGTAGCTCGCCCGCCGAGGCGCTTGGCCGTAGCGACGACGCGCTGCTCCGGTTCCAGGACCGCAGGCTGTTACGTGGCTGTCACAATGTCGCGTCCGCGCCCCCACCGCCGAAGGAGAGAACGCAGCCCGTGAAGGCCCATCTGCACGAGACGCAGCTTCGTACCGCCGGCGGCCTCACGGTCACCGACATCACGGAGGAGGTGCGAGAGGTCGTGAGGGCGAGCGGCGTGCGCGACGGGATCTGTTGCGTCTACTCCCCGCACACCACCTGCTCGGTACGGGTGAACGAGTGGGAGACCGGCTTCCTGGAGGACTTCGCCGTCCTCCTGCGGCGGCTCGTCCCGCGCGATCACTACTACGCGCACGACGACTGGGACCGCAGGACGGAGAACATCTGCCCGGAGGACATGGACGTCGGCAACGGGCACTCGCACTGCATGTCGATGCTGCTCGGCCCCGCGGGCGAGTCGATCCCCGTGCGGGAGGGCGAGCTCTCGCTCGGCACCTGGCAGCGCATCCTCTTCCTCGAGCTCGACCGCGAGCGCGACCGGCGCTGGCTCGTGCAGGTGGTCGGGGTCTGACGGACCCGGCGGGCCGCGTGCCCGTCTACTCCGGCGTGACGTACGCGGCCGTCAGGCCGCCGTCGACGAGGAACGTCGAGCCGTTGACGTAGCTCGACTCGTCGCTCGCGAGGAAGAGTGCGGCGTTTACGATCTCACGCGGCCTCGCCAGCCGACCCATCGGGAGGTGCACGAGCCGTCGCTGCGCCGCGGCGGGATCGTCGCCCCAGATCCCGAGCAGCAGCGGCGTCTCGACCGGCCCGGGGCAGAGGGCGTTCACGCGGACGCCGCGACGGGCGAACTGCACGGCGAGCTCGCGCGAGAGCGAGAGCACCGCGCCCTTCGAGGCGGTGTACGAGATCTGCGACGTCGCCGCCCCGAGGATCGCGACGAACGAGGCGACGTTGATCACGGACCCTCCCCCGCGCTCGAGCAGGCGCGGGATCCCGTGCTTGCAGCAGAGGAAGACGCCGGTCGTGTTCACGTCCTGAACGCGCTGCCACGCCTCTCGCGACGTTTCCAGCACGGACGCGTCGTCGGCGGGCGAGATGCCGGCGTTGTTGTAGAGCACGTCGACGCCACCGAAGCGACCGACGGCTGCGGCGTAGAGCGCCTGCACGGCCTCCTCGTCGGCGACGTCCGCCTGCACCGCGAACGCGGAGCCGTCGCGGCAGCCGCCTACGGTCTCCTCCGCGGCGGCCAGGGAGACGTCGGCGACGCAGACTTCAGCGCCCTCTTCCGTGAACAGGTGTGCGGCATCGCGCCCCATGCCGCCGCCGGCGCCGGTGATGACGCAGACCTTCCCCTCCAGCCGGCCCGCCATCAGCTCTCCGTGGAGACGAAGACGTTCTTCGTCTCGGAGTAGCCGGCGAGCGCATGCATCCCGAGTTCCCGCCCGAAGCCGGATTGCTTGAAGCCGCCGAACGGCGTCGACACCCGCACCGAGCTGTTCGAGTTGACGGAGAGGACGCCGGTGTCGAGGGC
>DASQNG010000101.1:0-4122 GCA_035645095.1 Gaiellaceae bacterium
CGTTCCGGGAATGATCGCGCGCGGTAGCGGGAAGATCATCAACATCGGCTCCGTCGCCGGCGAGGTTGCGCGCCCCACGACCGGCGCCTACGCGGCGGCGAAGGGCGGGCTGCGGGCGCTGACACGAACAATGTGCGTCGAGTGGGCGCACCACGGCATCCAGGCCAACGCGCTCGCGCCCGGCTACGTACGCACGGCCCTCACCGAGCCGCTGCAGGGCGATGCCGCCTTCACGGCGTGGCTCGAGCAGCGCGTGCCGGCACAGCGCTGGGCGGAGCCGGACGAACTTGGCGGCGCCATCGTCTTCCTCGCCTCGTCCGCCTCGAACTTCGTCAACGGCCACGTGCTCGTCGTGGACGGCGGCCTGACGGCCTCGCTCTGATGCGCGTCGTCGTCCGGGGCGCGCAGGTGTACCCCGGCGACGGCCCGCCGCTCCGCGCAGACGTGGCCTTCGACCGCGGGCTGGTGGCTGCGGTGGGGGAGAGGCTCGAGGCCGACGAGGTGGTGGACGGGACCGGCGCGCTGCTCTGCCCGGGGTTCATCGACCTGCACGCCCACTCGGCGCTCGCCTCCTGGGACGACCCGCTGCTCACGCCGAAGATCCTGCAGGGGTTCACGACCGAAGTCGTGCAGCCGGACGGCCTCGCGCCCGCGCCCGTCGCCGACGTCGAGCGGCGGCGAGCCTACTTGCGCGCACTGGAAGGCGATGGCCCGCCGGAGTGGCCGTGGCGGACGTTCGCCGCGTATCTCGACGCGCTCGACGCGACGCGGCCCGCGACGACGCTCGTCCCGTCGGCCCCACACGGTGCGATCCGCGACCTCGTCGTCGGCGCGGAACGTCGACCGGCGACCCTTGCGGAGCTCGACGAGATGCGGCGGCAGGTGCGGCTCGCCCTCGAAGCCGGCGCTCGGAGCCTCTCGTTCGGGCTCGTCTACCTCCCGGGCGCGTACGCGGACGCCGCCGAGCTCGACGCCGTCGCGGCGGTCGCGGGCGAGGCCGGCGTCCCGCTCGTGCCGCACGTCCGCAACGAGGGGCTGGGCGTCCTCGAGGCGGTGGAGGAGCTGATCGGCGTCGCGGTGCGCGCCGGCGCGCCGCTCCACCTCTCGCACCTCAAGTGCCTGGCGGACGAGGCGCTCGTCGAGCCACTGCTCGCGCTCGTCGAGTCGGTCGAGGGCGAGATCAGCTTCGACCAGTATCCGTACGGTGCGGGCTGCACCCTGCTCGCCGGCCTGCTGCCGCAGTGGGCGCAGGAGGGCGGAGCGGACGCGACGCTCGCGCGCGTCGGCGACCGTCGGCTGCGGGAGCGCATCCGCCGGGACGTCACGGAGGGGCTCCCGGGTTGGGAGAACCAGCTTGGCACGCTCGGGCCGGAGCGAGTCCACGTCGACGGCCTCCCGCTCGCCGCGCACGCCGACGGCGCCGACCCGGTCGACACCGTCTGCGACCTGCTGCTCGAGACGGGCCTCGCCGCCACCGTCGTTCTCCACTACGCCGGCGAGGAGGCGGTACGCGCGGTCGCGGCGCACCCACTCCAGCTCGTCGGCTCTGACGGCATCTTCGGCGCGCATCCGCACCCGCGGCTGCACGGGACGGCACCGCGTTTCCTCGGTCGCTTCGTGCTCCGTGACGGGCTTCTGCCGCTCGAGGAGGGAATCGCCCGCCTGACGGCCCGCGCTGCTGCCCGCTTCGGCCTCCACGACCGGGGGCGCCTCGCGGTCGGCCTGCGCGCCGACGCGGTGCTGCTCGATCCGGATGCCTTCGTCGACACTGCCACCTTCGAGGAGCCGCGGCGGAGCCCGCCCGGCGTCCGCGCCGTCTGGGTCGCCGGCGAGGCGGTCGTCAGGGACGGGCGGCCGACGGGCGCGCGTCCCGGCGGCGTGCTCCGAAGCTGACGAGGCCTTCGAGGAGCGCGGCGCGCGCCTGCGGTCTGCCGCCGAACGGGATTCGCAGGTGGGGCGACGACGCGCCGAAGTGGCGGCCCGGGAGGGCCGTGATGCCGTGGTCGCAAGCGAGCTCGGAGCTTGCCTCCTCCTCGTCGCCGTCGAGCACCTCCGTCCACAGGAACGCGGCCGCCTCCGGGATCGCTGCGCGCAGCCGTCCCGTGCCGTTCGCCGCTTCCACCGCGGGCGCCCGCATCGCGTCCAGCTCGGCGATAGCGCTCTCGAGCCAGTCCTGCGGCCCGGTCAAGGCGGCGAGCGCGGCCGACTGGACGACGCCGTCGACGGCGAGCGCCTGCCAGGCGAGCTCGTGTGCGAGCGCGTCCACGACGTGGGCAGGCCCGAAGGCGTAGCCGACGCGCCACGCCGCCATCGCATGCGTCTTCGAGAAGCTCCGGACGACGAGCGTCCGTCCCGCGAGTGCGGGATGCGACGCGGGGGAGAGATGCTCCAGGCCGTCGTAGAGGAGGCCCGCGTAGGCCTCGTCGCTCAGCACCAGGCATTCGAAGGCTGCGACCGCCGCTGCGACGGCGTCGAGGTCGGCCGGCCGGAAGACCCGGCCCGTCGGGTTCACCGGGGTGTTCACGATCACGAGCGTCGTGTCGCGGTCGACCGCCGCCGCGAGCTCGTCCCAGTCCCTCACGCGCGCGCACGTGCCGCCGACCGCCTCGACGAGCTGGGGGAAGAAGAAGCCGGGCGCGTGCGTGACGGTTCGCCTTCCGTAGAGCCGTGCTGCCAGGTAGAGCGCCTGCATCCCGCCGACGGTGACGAGGACGTTCTCGCGCTCGACGCCGTGGCGCTCGGCGAGCGCGTCACGCAGGGCGGGGAGGCCGTGCGTAGGCGCGTAGGGAGCGCGCTGCGCCGCGTGGGCCGCGGCCTCGACGACGTGCGGCGGCATGTCGACGGCGGGATGGCCGCCGATCGGCAGGAGCCCCGGCCACCGCTCGGCGAACGACCGGGACGGCATCGCGGTCACAGCAGCCGCCCGAGCAGGGAGACGTACACCTCCGCCGCGCGCACCAGCTCGCCGACCTCGATCGACTCCTCGTCGGCGTGGGCGCCCGCGCCGAGAGGCCCGTGGTAGACGGTCGGGATCCCGGCGGCGGCGAAGAGCGCCCCGTCGGCCACGACCTTCAGCCCGACCGGATGCAGCTCGGCGCCCGTCACCTCGCGATAGGACGCCTGCAGCGCCGCGACGAGCTCGTGCTCCGGGTCGATCCCGTACGCGCCGCGGACGAGCCGCAGGTCGAGGTCGATCGCGCAGCGTGTCTCCGCCGCGACACCGTCGAGGAGCGTCCTGAACTCCGCCTCGACCGCGTCGAGGTCGTTCGCGGGCGCCCAGCGGCGGGTGCCGACGAGCCGGCACGTCGTCGGGTGGCGGTTGTAGAAGTCGCCGCCGTGCAGCTCGCCGAGGAAGTACGTCTCGGCGCCGACCCAGGGGTGCTCCGTCGCGGCGAGCTCCTCCGCGCGCGCACGGATCGCCTCCACGACGCGGGCGGCGGCTAGGAGCGGGTGCGGCGTGCCCGCGGGCGTCTGCAGCTCGTGCGTCGCCTGCCCCGGGCGCGAGACCGTGATCTCGAACGTCGCGGAGCCGAGGTGCGCCACGGCGACATCGTGCGCGGAGAGCTCGCACACGACCGCCGCGTCGGCGGTGAAGCCGTGCTCGCCGAGCAGGTAGGAAAGGTCTTCGCCACGGCCGCCCGGCGCCTCGTGGAGCCCGATCGCGACGACGACCAGCTCCCCTGCGAACGCCCGCTCGCTGAGGACGCGCACCGCCTCGGCGGCGCTCGCCAGGGCGCCCTTCATGTCGGCGGCGCCGCGTCCGTGCAGGACGCCGTTCTCGAGACGCGGCGGCGCGTGTGGAATCGGGACCGTGTCGAGGTGCCCGTTGAGGACGATCGTGGGACCGGGCGAGGAGCCGCGGAGGCGGCCGACGACGATCGGCGTCGCCGGGAAGAGCTCGCCGAGCAGCTCCACCTCCATCCCCGCCTCCTCGAGCCGGCGCGCGTAGAGGTGTGCGACCGCGGCCGTTTCGCCCGTAGGGCTCGGCACCTCCACGAGCTCGAGCGCGAGACCGGCCACCCGGTCGCGATCGACGCTCACGCGGGGATCACCGGTAGCACGACGTGCGAGGGCCTCGCCGCGTCGGCGTAGACCGCCTGCTCGGCCGTCACCTGGTGGGTG